>NZ_PDZN01000002.1:0-438751 GCF_002735765.1 Janthinobacterium sp. BJB304 | reverse complement strand
TGCATAAGACGCCTTGGGGCAAGCGCTTCGGTCAGCGCCTGCGTGACGCCGGCAAAGCGCCCAAGCTGATCATCGGCGCCATGATGCGTAAGCTGGTGCACGTGGCATTCGGCGTGCTCAGGTCGGGAAAAATATTTGATCCGGCCTTGCACGCCGCTTGACGGGGGATAACAGTATCTACGCCGGCTTGTGGCGGCCATGGCAGGTCGGGTTAGCGCGAAGCGTGTAACCCGACACCACCAGCACCATCAGTTCTGTGCGTGCGACTGGCGCCATTTATCGAGAATCACGGCCAGCACGATCACGACACCCTTGGCCACATACTGCCAGAACGACGACAGCCCCAGGATCGTCAAGCCGTTGTTCATCACGCCGATGATCAGGGCGCCGATCACGGTGCCCCAGACGGAACCGACGCCGCCCATCAGGCTCGTGCCGCCGAGCACGACGGCCGCGATGGCGTCCAGCTCATAGCCCGTGCCCCAGTTACCGTTGGCCGCATACAGACGGCTGGCCGACATGGCGCCGCCCAGGCCCGCGAACAGGCCGCTGATCGTGTAGACAAACATCAGCACGAGACCGACCTTGATGCCCGTCAAGCGTGCGGCCTGGATATTGCCGCCGACGGCGTAGATATGCAGGCCCAGGGTGGTCTTGCGCAGGATGAACCACGTCAGCACGACGACGGCCGCGGCCAGCCAGATCAGCCAGGGCACGGCCAGGAAGCTGCCGTTGCCCATCCATTCGAAGCTGGGGATTTCCGTGTTCAGCACGCTGGTGCCGTCGGCCAGCAAATAGGCTGCGCCGCGCAGGGCCGTCATGGTACCCAGGGTCACGACAAACGGGTTCAGGCCGACGAGGGCGACCAGCACGCCGTTCAGCGCGCCCAGCAGCAAGCCGACGATCAGAAACGCGGGAATCGAAAAGCCGGCGAACTGGGCAGACAAGGACATCAGCATGCCTGCCACGGCCGAGACGGCCAGCACGGAGCCGACCGATAAATCGATGCCGCTGGTCAGGATGACGAAAGTCATGCCCGAGGCCAGCACGATGTTGATCGATACCTGGCGGAAGATGTTCATGGTGTTGTTGCTGGTCATGAACGTGGACGTGCCGTCGGCCGAGAAATACACGGTCAGGCCATACATGGCCAGGTACAGCACGACCAGCACGGGCAGCATGCCCAGGCGGCGCATCAGGTTCGAGGCATTGAAGGGTTCGCCGGCGCGTGCCGCGCCGCGGGTGGTACTCGTTGTCATGGTCTATCTCCTGAATGATTATTCTTATGCCGCTTCCAGCTGGGTAGCGTAGGCAAGGATGTTTTCCTGCGTGATATCGTCGCCCGTCACTTCTCCCGTCAGGCGTCCTTCGCACATCACCATCACGCGGTCGCAGATGCCGACCAGCTCGGCCAGTTCGCTGGAAATGCACAGCACGGCCGTGCCCGCGTCCGCCAGCTGGTGGATGATCTTGTAGATTTCGCTCTTCGCGCCCACGTCCACGCCCCGCGTCGGTTCGTCGAGGATCAGCACCTTGGGCGCGATGGCCAGCCAGCGCGCCAGCAAGACTTTTTGCTGGTTGCCGCCAGACAAGCCTCCCACGATGCCATCCGGTCCAGACACTTTCACGTTGAGGTTGGCAATCGCCTCGCGCGTGAGCTGGGTCAGGGCGCCACGGTTGACCACGCCCGCCGTGGAATGCCTGGACAGGATATTCATCGACATGTTTTCCATGGCCGACAATTGCATGAACAGGCCCAGGCTCTTGCGGTCTTCCGGCAGGTAGCCGATGCCGTGGCGAATCGCCGCCAGCGGCCGGTGGATGTGCACTTCCTTGCCGTCGAGCCACACTTGCCCCGATTGTTTCTTGTCCGCGCCAAAGATCAGGCGCGCCAGTTCCGTGCGGCCCGCGCCGACGAGGCCGGCCAGACCCGTCACTTCGCCCGCATGCAGGGCGAACGAGGCGGGCTTGACCTTGCCGCCGCCTACCTTGTCCACGCGCAAGCGCTCGGCGCCGCGCGTGGTGCGGCGCTGGTGCGCATAAAAGTCGTCGGCGGGGCGGCCCACCATCATTTGCACGACTTTCTTTTGATCCAGCTCATCCTTGCCCAGCTCGCCCACATAGGCGCCGTCGCGCAGCACCGTGATGCGGCGCGCCAGGCGTTCCACCTCGGCCATGCGGTGGCTGATGTAGAGCACGGCGAGACCCTTGTCGCGCTGCTCTTCGATGATGCGGAATAATTGTTCTGTTTCCCGGTCGGACAGGGCGGCAGTGGGCTCGTCCATGATCAGGATGCGGCTTTCGTGCACGAGGGCGCGGGCGATTTCCACCTGCTGCTGCTCGGCGATCGACAGGGTAGCGACCATGGTATCGGCGTCGAAGCGGGAACCGAGGTCGGCCAGGATGGCGTTCGTGCGCGCGCGCATTTCGCCGCCCTTGACGGTCCAGAACGGGCCTTGCGGTTCGCTGCCCATGAAGACGTTCTGCGCCACCGTCATGTTCTTGGCCACGCTCAGTTCCTGGTAAATCAGGTTGATGCCGAGCGCGCGGGCCTCGCCTGGGTTGCGGATCCTGATCGGTTTGCCGTCGAGAAGGATTTCACCCGCATCGGGGGTGTACACGCCCGATAAAATCTTCATCAGGGTGCTCTTGCCGGCGCCATTCTCTCCCATCACGGCATGGATTTCGCCGCTGCGCACCGTCAGGTGCACGCCGCGCAGCGCGCGCGTGGCGCCGAAGCGCTTCTCGATGCCGCGCATTTCAAAAATAATATTGTCGCTCATGACTGTCCTTCCTTGCTGGTGAAACTGGCGCCGCCCGCGAACTGGCCGGCGGCGCCACGTGGTTCAGGTCAGGCAGATCAGTTCTTTACCCAGCCCGTGTAGGTGGCGACGTTTTCCTTGGTGATGGCCGGGGTCGGCAACAGCACCATGGTCTGCTTCGGCGTACGGCCGTTCATGATGTCGTAGCCCATCTGCACGGCATCGGTCGCCATGCGGTACGGATTTTGCGCCGAGGTGGCGGCAAACAGGCCGGTCTTGTTTTTCAGGGCGTTCTGGCCATCGGGCGCGCCATCGACTGCCGTGATCAGTTTCACGTCCGTGCGCTTCGATTGCTTGATCGCCAGTTCGGCGCCGATGCCGGTCGGGTCGTTGATGGCGAACACGCCGTCGATCTTCGGATGGGCCGTCAGCAGGTTCGACATCACGGTCATGCCGCCGTCGCGGCTGCCGCCGGCGTTCTGGTTGTCGGACAGGATCTTGATATCCTTGAACGCGGCCAGGGTTTTCTTGCAGCCATTGACGCGGTCGATCACGGAGGTGACGGGCGGGCCGTTCAGGATCACCACATTGCCCTTGCCGCCGATCTGCTTGGCCAGGTAGGCGCACGACACGTCGCCGGCCATGGTGTTGTCGGACATCACGGTGGCCGAGGCGCCCACGGCGCCCACGTCGACGGCGATCACGACCACGCCCGCATTGCGCGCTTTCTTGATGGCCGGCGCGATGCCCTTGGAATCGACGGCGTTCAGGATGATGATGTCGGTCTTGTTTGCGATAAAGTTTTCGATCTGGTCCACCTGGGTGTTCAGGTCATACTTGCTGGACACCGTGGTGACTTTCACGCCGGGGCCGCCCAGCTTTTTCGCGCTTTCTTCCGCGCCGCGGCCAATCGCCACGAAAAACGGGTTGGCCAGGTCGCCCACGCTCACGCCGATCGATTTCAGCGGTTTGTCGGCGGCGAAGGCGCCGCAGGCGGCGGACAGCAGCAGGGTGGCGGTAATGACTTTTTTCATGAGGATCTCCAAGGGTTTTTATTGTAAAAACAAACGGTGCTACGGGTGAAAAACCGGGTGCAAACTTATTGGCTGCGTAATTTCTCGATCATGGCATCGAGCTTGCCCGCATCGACGGCAAAGCCGCGGATGCCTTCGGCCAGCTTTTCGGTCGCCATCGCATCGTCGTTCAAGGCGTAGCGGAAAGCGGCCTCGTCGTAGGTGACGGCCGGCTGCGCCGCGCCCAGGTCGGCGCCCAGCGCGCGCTCGAACGGGGCGTCAAGCGCTTCGAGCTTGGCCAGCAAGTCCGGGCTGATGGTCAGCAAGTCGCAGCCGGACAAGGCCGTGATCTGCCCCACGTTGCGGAAGCTGGCGCCCATCACTTGCGTGGCGATGCCATGTTGCTTGTAGTAATTAAAGATGCGCGTGACCGACTGCACGCCCGGATCGTTGGACAGGCTGCGCGCCGCTTCGTCCCATGCCGCGCCCAAGGATTTCTTGTGCCAGTCGTAGATGCGGCCCACGAATGGCGAAATCAGGCGCACTTTCGCGTCGGCGCAGGCGACGGCCTGGCAGAACGCGAACAGCAGGGTCAGGTTGCAAAAGATGCCATCTTTTTCCAGCTCGCGCGCTGCCTGGATGCCCTCCCAGGTGGCGGCAACCTTGATCAGCACGCGCTCGCGGCCAATGCCGGCTTGCTCGTACAGGGCGATCAGGCGGCGCCCGCGGGCGATGGTGGCGTCGCGGTCAAAGCTCAGGCGGGCATCGACTTCCGTCGACACGCGGCCCGGCACGACCTTTAAAATTTCCAGGCCGAAGCGCACCAGCACCTGGTCGACGATATCGTCCAGCGCAGCGTTCTTGTGCGCGGCGACCGTGCTTTCCAGCAAGGGCGCGTAATCGGGCTGCAGCACGGCCTTTAAAATCAGCGACGGATTGGTGGTGGCGTCCTGCGGCGCGAAGCGCGCCAGTTGCAAAAAGTCGCCCGTGTCGGCGACGACGGTGCTGGTCTGTTTCAATTGTTGCAGCTGATTCATTACTATTCCTTATCACTGAGTTGGTGCAAGGCTTGCACGGCGGGAAACAGGCTACGGTAGCGGCCGTAGCGGATGCTCAAGGCTGCGCTGTGCGCGGCATCGGGCAGGAAAGTGTTTTTGATGGGCAATCCCTGCGTCAGCAGGCTGGCGTCGCCGATGGCCGCAAAGCCCAGCTTGGCCGCGCCGAGGCTGGCCGACAGCTCGCTGTTGTGCAGGGTGCGCATTTCGCGTCCCAGCACATTGGCCAGCAGCTGCGCCCAGTACTGGCTGCGCGCGCCGCCGCCCACGAGCATGCAATGGGGCACCACGGCACCGGTCGAGGTGACGGCCGCCATGGCGTCGCGCAAGGCGAACGCCACGCCTTCGAGCACGGCGTAGCCGAGCTGCGCCGGCGTGCTGTCGTGGCCCAGTTGCAAAAAGGCGCCGCGCACTTGCGGGTCGTTGTGCGGCGTGCGCTCGCCCGACAGATAGGGCAGGAACAGGGGGGCGGATGGCGCGATGGGCGCGTCGAGCGGCACGGCGCTTTCCACCAGCGCCAGCAGGGCTGCCTCGTCGGGCTGGCCCAGCACGCCAGTGGCCCAGCGCAAACAGCTGGCGCCGGACAGGATCGCGCCCATCGCATACCAGCGGCCGGGCAGGGCGTGGCAAAAGCTGTGCACGCCGCCGGCCGGGTTGCCCAAAGGCGCTTCGGTGACGGAGACGATGGCGGCGCTGGTACCGAGCGAAATGAAACTGTCGCCGCCGTTGACGGCGCCGATGCCCACGGCCGAGACGGGATTGTCGCCGCCGCCACCGGCCACCACCACATCCGCTGGCAAGCCCAGCTGGTCCGCGATGGCCGCCAGCACGCTGCCCGTGGCGGCGTCGCCTTCGGCCAGCGCCGGCATCTGTTCGGGCACCAGGCCGCAAGCGGCCAGCATGGGGGCGTACCAGGCACGCTTGGCCTCGTCCAGCCACAGGGTGCCGGCCGCGTCGGACATGTCCGTCAGTTTGATCCCCGTCAAGCGCAGGCGCAGATAGTCTTTCGGCGACAGCAGGCAGGCGACGGCGGCAAACGCGGCCGGCTCATGCTTTTGCAGCCACAGCAGTTTCGGCGCCGTCAGGCCCGCCATCGGCAGGCTGCCCGTCACGTCCGCGTAGGCGGGATAGTCGCGCGCCAGGCTCGCCGCTTCGGCTTCGGCGCGCGCATCGTTCCACAGGATGGCAGGGCGGATCACGTTGTCGTGACTGTCGAGCAGCACGGCGCCATGCATCTGGCCCGACAGGCCGATGCAGGCGATGCAGGCATATTCCTGCGGCCAGGCGGCGCGCAGCTGGCCCAGCGCGTTGACGCAGGCGGCCCACCAGTCCTGCGGCGACTGTTCGGACCAGCCCGGCTGCGGGCGGCTGGTATCGATGCGCACGGAGGCCTGGCCGCGCAAGGCGCCCGTGCCGTCCATCAGCACGGTTTTCAGTTCGGAGGTACCGAGATCGATACCGAGGGAAATCGCTGGATGCATGTTGATTTACAGTGAAAGGTCAGGGGCAGCCGCAGGAGTTGCGTACGCGCAAGGTCGGCGACAAACGCTGCACATGCTGGGCGCGGCCCGGGTTGGCGATACGGTCGATCAACAGGTCGACGGCCATGGCGCCCAGCTCTTCGAGCGGCTGCGCCATCACGGTCAGGCGGGGGCTGAAGTAATCGGCCCAGTCGAAATCATCGAAGCCGGCCAGCGCCACGTCTTGCGGTACGGCAATGTGAGCATCGCGCAAGGCGTGCATGGTGCCGATGGTCATCAGGTTATTGCCGGCAACGATGGCCGTGGGACGCCGTCCGGCTGGCAGGGCCAGCAACTCGCGCGTGGCCGCGCCGCTGCGCTCCAGGTTGGAGTCGCCCGAACGCAGCAGTGCGGGGTCAAAAACGATATCGGCGCGCCGCAAGGCCAGGCGGTAGCCTTCGATACGCTCGTGCGTCGTGGACAGGCCGGGCGCGCCCGCGATGAAGCCGATGCGGCGGTGGCCGTGGGCCGCGATCAGATGGCTGACCAGTTCGGCCGTCGCTTCGATGTTTTCCACGCCCACCTGGTCGAAGGGCTGCGGCGACATACGGTCGACCAGCACGGAAGCGATCTTGTTGCTGGTCAAATAGTCGAGGGCGCGGTTGTGCGGATCGCCGGACGGCGCCAGCACGATGCCGTCGACCCGGCGCTGGTGCAAGTTCTGCACCACCTTGAGTTCCTGCTCGGGATCGTCGTGCGTATCGGAAAACAGCATCATCAAGCCGTGGCGCGTGCAAGCCGCCTCGATGGCGCGCACGGTTTCGCTGAAGTAATGATTGGTGAAGGCGGAAATAGCCACGCCGATGGTGCCCGACGAGGAGCCGGCCAGGGCGCGCGCCAGCATGTTCGGCACATAGCCGATCTGCTGCATGGCCGCATTGACGGCGGCGACGGTTTTCGGGCTGACCTTGCGGGTGCCGTTGAGTACGTGCGAAACGGTCGACAACGATACGTCCGCCGCCCGCGCTACATCTTCCATGGTGGCCATGGTGTCTCCTGATGGTTTTATTCTTATTGTGTGCTGCAATAGTGTGCGGCTGTGTCGCCGCGTTGGAATCTATCGTAAACAAAAGAAAGCGCTTGCGCAAGCGCTTTCTTTTTTGTGCGGATGGGTGGATGGTGGGTTTTCGATGCGGATAGGGAAAGCTTGCGTAGGTCGGATTAGCGCGCCGGAGGCGCGCGCAATCCGACATCGGGGACGGTGGTGATGCCGGTTGAGGGCGCTGGTGTTGTCGGGTTACGCGCTTGCGCGCTAACCCGACCTACTGGATCACCAGCTCATGCAATTCGCCGGGCGAGTCCGGGAACAGTTTGACGACGGTGGATGTGCGCGTGCCGTAACCCGGTGTTTCGATGCAGACGGCGGACAGCACGCGCTCGAGGTCGAGCGGCACGCCCGTGTCGGGCAAGCGGAAGTCCGGCGCGCGCGTGGTGTCGGCCAGCATGTCGAAGTAGGCCTCGTCGGGCGCGCCCTGGCACAGCAGGCTGGCGAACTGGGCCTTGGTCTTCAGGACCTTCGGCCACGGCGCGTCGAGCAGGGCGTTCGACAGGCCGTAGATGCCCGGTTCCAATGGCTGGCCATTGCGCGCATCGCCATCGCCGCGGTTGGAAAACCAGATCAGCGTATCCGCATCGCCCAGCACCAGGTTAAAACCGTTGTAGGCTTTGCAGCCGGTGCGGATCTGCGCGATGTAATCCTGTGGCGACATGTTGCCGGCCAAATAGTCCGCGACCAGGGCGCCGCGCGAGGGGGCGTCCGGATTGCGGTCTTGCGGGCTGCGGATGTTCGTGATGGCGGCAAAGCGCGAGCTGCCGCTGCCGGCCTGCGTGATGCCCATCCAGCTGCCTCCCGCCTGCAGGTCGCGGCCCGCATACACTTGCGGGTGCTCGGGCCAGGCCCCGGCGGGGGCGCTGGCGCGTTCATAGAATTCGTCGCGGTTGGCGGCGGCAATCAGCGGAATGTGCGGATTGACTTTCCAGGCAAAAACGATCAGGCACATGGGGGCAAATCCATGAACACTTCCGTATGGCGCGCGCCTGCCGTCAGGGCCAGCAAGCCCGCCTCCTCGGCGGCAGCGGCCAGCAAGTCCGTAAAGCCTTCGCCGACGACGGGATAGATTTCCATCCACGTCTGCAAGCCATCCTTGGCTTCGGGGCGGCGCTTCAGTTGCGGCGCCACGCCGGACGCGGCCGCCAGCTTGGCCTGCAAGGCGCGGACCCTGGCTTCCAGCGCCTGGGCGTGCTCTTCCTTGACCTGATAATAAATGTACAAATCTTTCATGGCATTCTCACAAGTCGAGTGCGTCTAGCATGTAAGGCATGGGCAGGAAATGCACGGCCGCACCCTGGGCCGAGCCGTAGCGCACGGCGCCTGCGGCGCTTGAACCTTCTTCGATCGCCCCCAGCTTCATTTCGACGAGGGCGTCAAAGCCGCCCACGCCGTTCGGCGCGGCGTTGACGACCATGCCGCAAGGCTGTTCGGGGTCGCTGACGGCAAACAGTTCGCCACCGGCCACGACGCTTGCGTCAGCGATGCTGACGAGGGTGGTGCGGCGCTTGAGCTTGCCCAGGTACTGGCTGCGCGCGACGATTTCCTGGCCCGGGTAGCAGCCTTTCTTGAAATTGACGCCGCCCAGCAGCTCGAAATTGACCATCTGCGGCACGAATTGCTCTTGCGTGGCGGCCGTGATCTGCGGGATGCCCGCATGGATGTCCGACAATTGCCAGGCGTCATTGCCGCCCTTGGCTAGTTTTTCAGCCAGCTGCGGCCACACGTCGCGTGCCGTGGCGGCCGACGTCAGCCATTCATAGCGGGGGCTGCCAAAGGCATCGGCCACGCGCAGCAGGGGGCCCAGCGCGTGCTCGACCTTGCTGAACGGCGTGGCGGGCAGGGCGGGGAACCAGGCCGACAGGGCCGCGCCAGCTTGCTTGCCGCCCAAGCCCAGGACGACCTGGTTCGCTTCATCAACGGATGCATCGTGCAGCTTGGCCTTGGCGCGCAGCACGAACATCTGCAGGCGCTTCTGGATGGCGGGCTGTATGGCGCGCGGCAATTGCAGATAAATGGTGGTGGCGTTGCGCCACATCAGGAAACTGGCCAGCAGCCGGCCTTTCGGCGTGCAGTAGCCGGCCAGGCGCACTTGCTCCTGGTTCAGGTGCTCCACGTCATTGGTCAGCTGGCCGTGCAGGAAACTGGCTGCCTCGTCGCCGTTCAAGCCGATCAAGCCCTGGTCCGTGATGGCCACGACAAAACCTTCTTGCAGCTGGGACACTGTCAGGGACTGGCCAAAATCGGCGATAGGGGCGGCGGCGATGGGGACGGTGCCGTCAGGCGCGCCATCGATGGCAGCGGGGCGGGCGCCTTGGGCGGTTAAAAATTGATTCCAGTTATTCATAATTTCCATTAGATCAGCGATTAAGCATTATCATTACGGGTTCATTATAGTGATGTCGCGCAGATTGCGTCGGCAGCGGCAAGATTGCCAGTGTTGGCGCCGCTTTGCGCGTACTTGCTTCACAAATGAACGATCATAACAAGCGCGCGCTGCCCGCCAGCGAGTGCATCACAAGAATCGGAACAATGGCTTTCTTTAAAAAACTTGTAGTCAGTTCAGTCATCGCCGCCATCGGCGTGGGCGGTACTTTTGTGTACTGGGCGCAGCAGCCCATCACCACGGACGGCGAAGCGATCCCGTTTACGATTGCGCCCGGCAGCGGCGCGCATGCGGCCGGCCAGCAGATCGCGGACGCGGGCGTGCCCATCGTGCCCATCCTGTTCAACATGCTGGCGCGCATCGAAGGCAAGACCTCGAAGATCAAGGCCGGTTCCTACGAGCTGAAGCCGGGCACGACGCCGCAGCGTCTGATCACGCAACTGGCGCGCGGCGAGTTCGCGCAGGAATCCTTGACCATCATCGAAGGCTGGACCTTCAGGCAGATGCGCATGGCCATGGCCAGCCATCCTGGTCTCAAGCACGATACCGTGGGTCTGTCCGACAAGGAACTGATGGCGAAGATCAGCCCCGAATATGTGCTGCCGGAAGGCTTGTTCTTCCCGGACACGTATCTGTTCGCCAAGGGCGCCAGCGAAATGCAGATTTTCAAGCAGGCGCACGCGGCCATGATAGGCCGCCTGTCCGAAGCGTGGTTCAAGCGCGATCCGGCCTTGCCATATAAAAACCCGTACGAGGCGCTGATCATGGCGTCCATCGTGGAAAAGGAAACGGGACAAAAGTCCGAGCGGGCCATGATCGCCGGCGTGTTCGTCAACCGACTGAAGACGGGCATGCTGCTGCAGACGGACCCGACCGTAATCTATGGCATGGGCGACAACTACCAGGGCAAGATCCGCAAACGCGACCTGGAAGCGGACACCCCTTACAATACCTACACGCGCGGCGGCTTGCCGCCCACGCCGATCGCCCTGGCTGGCGCGCAATCGCTGACGGCGGCGCTGGCGCCGGCCCGCACGCAGGCGCTGTACTTCGTCGCGCGCGGCGACGGCACCAGCCAGTTCTCGGCCAACTTGCCCGACCATAACCGCGCCGTGAACCAGTACCAGCGCTAATATCCTTATCAGATCAAGAGCTTCATGACACAACACTATCAACCGCGCTTCATCACCTTCGAAGGCATCGACGGCGCGGGCAAGTCGACGCATATCGGCTTTGTTACCGATTACCTGCGGCAGCGGGGCGTGAGCCTCGTCTCGTCGCGCGAACCGGGCGGCACCAGCCTGGGCGAAAAGCTGCGCGAACTGCTGCTGCATGAAAAGATGCATCTGGAAACGGAAGCCTTGCTGATGTTCGCCAGCCGCCGCGAACACATCGCGCAAGTCATCGCGCCCGCCCTGGAGCGGGGCGAGTGGGTCATTTCCGACCGCTTCAGCGACGCCAGCTTCGCCTACCAGGGCGGCGGCCGGGGCATGGACCTGGGCAAGATGGAAGCGCTGGAAGCATGGGTGCATCCGCACCTGCAGCCGGACCTGACGTTCCTGTTCGACGTGCCGCTGGCCGTGGCTAGAGCCCGCCTGGATGCGACGCGCGCACTGGATAAATTCGAGCAGGAGCAGGCTGTTTTCTTTGCCGCCACGCGCAACGAGTACCTGCGCCGCGCGGCCCAGTTCCCGCAGCGCTTCCGCATCATCGATTCCACGCAAAGCATTGCCGATATCCAGGTACAGCTGGCAAAAATGCTTGATGTTCTGCTTGAACAAAGCGTTGCAACACGCTGATTTAAAAGAAGAAGATATGACAAGTTCTCTGTATCCGTGGCAACAGGACGCGTGGCAGCAATTGCAAGCCTTGCGCCCGCGTATGCCGCACGCCATTTTGTTCCATGGCGCGCAAGGCATCGGCAAGGCCGACTTCATCGAGCATTTTGCGCAAGCGCTGCTGTGCGAAGACGTGCGCGCCGACGGCCATGCCTGCGGCGCCTGCGCCTCGTGCGGCTGGTTTAGCCAGGGCAACCATCCCGATTACCGCCGCGTGCGTCCGGAAGCGCTGGAAGACGAAGTGGCCGACGACGGCGAAGAGGGCGAGGGCGCGAAGAAAAGCGCCAAGACCAAGACGCCGTCGAAAGACATCAAGATCGAACAGATCCGCAACCTGGCCGACTTCATGAACATTTCCACGCACCGCCAGGGCTTGCGCGTGGTGGTGCTGTACCCGGCCGAGGCGCTCAACACGCCCGCCTCGAACGCCTTGCTGAAGACCCTGGAAGAGCCGCCGCCAGGCACCTTGTTCCTGCTGGCCTCGAACAGCCTGGACCGCCTGTTGCCGACGATCTTGTCGCGCTGCAGGAAATTTGCCTTGCCCATGCCCAGCCACGAGCAGGCGTTGACGTGGCTCAAGGCTCAAGGCTTGAACGATGCGGACAGCTGGCTGCGCGAGCAGGGCGGCGCGCCGCTGGCGGCGCTGGCCCAGTCCGAATCGGGCGGTCGCGAGGAAACGGAACAGTTGCTGCAGGTGCTGGCCAATCCCGGCGTGGAAGCGGCCCTGAAGGCGGCGGACAAACTGCAGAAGGCGCCGCTGGCGCCGCTCGTGGCATCGCTCCAGCGCTGGCTGTACGACGTGTTTTCCGTTAAATTGTCCGGCACCATCCGCTACTACCCGCGCCACCGGCGCGAACTGGAAGCGCTGGCCGGGCGCATCAACGTCAGCCGCCTGATGGCCGCCATCAAGGCGGCGAATGAGCGCCGCGCGATTGCCGAACACCCTTTGTCGCCCAAGCTGTTCCTCGAAGACATGCTGCTAGACTACGCTTCAAGCTGCCAATGAAATCAAGGGCTTGCGTTACTGAGTTAATGTAAATTATCTCTGCGCCGTTTGCCACGCTTGCCCCCCCGGTGTTACAGTCAGGCACTGGACAGCAACGGAGGCGTGCATGCAACGAGTCACTGGCATTGGCGGTATCTTTTTCCAGGCGCAAGACCCGGCCGCGCTGCGCGCCTGGTACCAGCGCCACCTGGGCCTGGACGTGCAGCCCTGGGGGGGGGGGGCGCCGCCTTCACCTGGACGGATGCCGCTGGCCAGCCCACGGCCGGTACCACCATCTGGTCCGTGGCAGCGCGGGACAGCGAGCAGTTCGCGCCCGGCAAGGCTTCCTTCATGGTCAATTACCGGGTCGACGACCTCGATGCGCTGCTGCAAGCGCTGCGCGACGAGGGCTGCACGGTGCTGGACAAGGCGCCCGACTCGGAATACGGCCAGTTCGGCTGGGTCATCGATCCCGAGGGTAACAAGGTAGAGCTGTGGCAGCCGCCAGAAGGGCAGTAGGCGGGGCAATAGGCGAAACCTGCGCCATTCAGCGATAATACCGGCTCAGATAACGATCCCTATTGATTATGCGCGACATTATTGCTGGATTCTTACGTTTCCAAAAAGAGGTTTTTCCTGAGCGCCGCGAGTTGTTCAAGACCCTGGCCACGGGACAAACCCCGAAGGCCCTGTTCATTTCCTGCTCGGACAGCCGCATGGTGCCGGAACTGGTGACGCAGCGCGAGCCGGGCGAACTCTTCGTGATCCGCAACGCGGGCAACATCGTGCCTTCGTACGGCCCGGAGCCGGGCGGCGTCAGCGCCACGGTGGAGTTTGCCGTGTCCGCCCTGAACGTGACCGACATCGTCATTTGCGGCCATTCCGATTGCGGCGCGATGAAGGCGATCGCCACCTGCGCCTGCCTCGATCACATGCCGGCCGTGCGCAGCTGGCTGCACCATGCGGATGCTGCGCGCATGATCAACGAGTCGGTCGACCATCCAACGGAACAGTCGCGCATCGACGGCATGGTACGCGCCAACGTGGTGGCGCAACTGAATAACCTGCGCACGCATCCCTCGGTGGCGCTGGCCATGGCGCAGCATCGCCTGACCCTGCATGGCTGGGTGTACGACATCGAGAACGGCTCGCTCGACGCGCTCGACGAATCGACCGGCAACTTCGTTCCACTGGCCGAACATCCGGCCTCGCAGATGTAATCGGCTGCCAGCATCCGAACCGCCCCGGCAGGGGATGCGCGCCGCCGCCGTTCCCCTGCCAGTTTTTGCTCCCTCCGGTACAATCCCGCCTTATGTATATCGATTCCCATTGCCATATCAATTTCCCCGAGCTGGCCGCTCGCATGCCCGAGATCCTCGCCAAGATGGCGGAGAACAAGGTGACGCACGCGCTGTGCGTGTCCGTCGACTTGCCGGACTTCCCGCAGGTGCTGGCCCTGGCCGAGCAGTACCCGCATATTTTCGCGTCCGTTGGCGTGCATCCCGATTACGAGGACACGCCTGAACCGTCGGTGGAAGACCTGGTGCGCCTGGCCAACCACCCGAAGATCATCGCCATCGGCGAGACGGGCCTCGATTATTTCCGCCTGACGGGCGACCTCGAGTGGCAGCGCGAGCGTTTCCGCACTCACATCAAAGCTTCAAGAATCACCCGTAAACCCTTGATTATTCACACAAGAGCGGCCAGCGAAGACACGATACGCATCATGCGCGAAGAGGGTGCGGGCGTGGCCGACGGCGGCGTGGCCGGCGTCATGCATTGCTTTACGGAATCGCTCGAAGTGGCGCGCGCCGCCATCGATATGGGTTTCTATATCTCGTTTTCCGGCATCGTCACGTTCAAGAGCGCCAAGGATTTGCAGGCCGTGGCGCTGGAAGTGCCGCTCGAGCGCATCCTGATCGAGACGGATTCGCCGTACCTGGCGCCCGTGCCGTTCCGCGGCCGCATGAACGAACCGGGTTACGTGGCCCACGTGGCCGAGTACCTGTCGACCCTGAAAGGCATCCCCCTGGACCAGGTGGCGAAACAGACGACGGATAATTTCTTCAAGCTATTCAATCAGTTGCCATAACTTCTTAAGGTCCGACATGATGAGAAAACTCGCTGCGGCGATGCTGCTGTGCTGGGCGACGGCCGGCCAGGCGGCGCCGGAACCGGATGCCTTCTTCCGCGCCGTCTCCGTCAACAACGACAGCGGCGTGCGCGGCATGCTGGCTGACGGCATGAATCCGAACCAGCCTGACGCGCAGCGCGGCGACATACCGCTCGTGCTGGCCCTGCGCGACGATGCGGACAAGGTGTTCAAGCTGCTGCTCGACGCACCCGGCATCGACATCGAGGCCCGTTCGGCCAACGGCAACACGGCGCTGATGATGGCCGCCTACAAGCACAAGCTGGACGCGGTGAACGCCTTGCTGGCCAAGGGTGCCAAGGTCAACCAGAGCGGCTGGACGGCGCTCCATTATGCGGCCTCGGCGGGCGACTTGCCCATCATGAAGATATTGCTCGACCGCGACGCCGTCGTTGATGCGCGCGCGCCTGCCAATATCACGCCGCTGATGTTTGCCGCCCGCGAAGGACAGGAGGGCGCCGTCAAGCTGCTGTTGTCCTGGGGCGCGGACGCCACCCTGAAAAGCGACCATGGCTGGACGGCCGTGCAGTTCGCCCAGGCCGGCGACAAGCCGGGCGTGGTCGCCATCATCGAAGCGGCCCAGAAGGCGCGCGCTGCCCGTAAATAGTCGTTCTGATAATATTTTCCATGCCAGCGCTGAAACTGGCATGGAATTGCCTCTCACCTCAGCCCTTTGTTCTCCCTGGCGATTAACGATAATGATCGTGTCGCATTAATCAGGAGATTGTTCGCATGGGCCATCACACCACCGTCAGGCGCCGGCTGTATTGTCGCCGCCCCTCGCGCAGCCCGTGCGATATCACTGCTTTCTGGAATGACAAAACCGATCGGCCATCGGAGCCAGACTCCAAGAGGACAGACATGCTGAATGAACGAGAAATCGAGAGTTGTTACCTGGGGCAATTTATCCCCGTCCATTACCATCACAATATGTTGATGGACCAGAACCGCATGCACGGGTTCAAGTCGGCGATCGATTACGCGGTGAAACCCGGCATGAAGGTGCTGGAGCTGGGCGGCGGCACGGGCGTGCTGTCGTGGTTTGCGGCAGCGCGCGCCGACAAGGTCTGGTGCGTGGAGTTCAATCCGGACATGGTCAAGGAAGCGCGCAAGATGCTGGCGCTCAATCCCAACGGTGAAAAAGTCGAAGTCGTCCATGCGGACGCCTTCGAATACCTGCCGCCCGAGCCCGTCGACGTGGTCATCTGCGAAATGATCCATGTAGGCATGCTGCGCGAAAAGCAGGTGGAAGTGATCGAATCGTTCAAGCGCCGCTACCTGGCCCGCTTCGGCGGCCCGCTGCCCATCTTCCTGCCCGAGGCCGTCATCATGGCCGTGCAGCCGATGCAGCAGGAATACGATTTCGAGGGGTTTTATGCGCCCATCGTGCAATTCCAGGAAACCACGGCCATCCACCCGGGCGTGCTGGAACTGGCGCCGCCGTCCGTCTACAGCATCATCGACTTCAGCCAGCCGACGGACAGCGTGTTCGGCTTCGACGGCAAGTTCGTCGTCGAGCGCAGCGGCACCTTGAACGCCTTGCGTTTCGTCACCAAGAATATCCTGGCCGTCGTGCCCGAGCGCTCGACCACCATCGACTGGCTGAACCACTACATGTGCCTGCCGCTGGCCGCGCCGGTGGCCGTGAAGGCGGGCGACGTGCTGCAAGTGAGCTTCCAGTACCGCGCGGGCGGCTCGATCCCCTCGCTGGAAACGTCGATCCGCGCGCAGGTGATCTATGACGTGAATCTGCAGCCTGCCACGCAGAACGCCGTCTACGCCTGAGTATCTGAGTATCATTGATTTAAAGATAACGCCGCAGCGATTTCATCCTGCGGCGTTTGTCCATTCAGGGTATATTCCGTCTTTTACCACTGGACAGCTTTATTATCATGGAACAGATCGATCAGCGTTACCTCGTGCAACAGAACAAAATCAGCGACGGCGAGACCAAGCCGCCCGTGTTTGCCAAGGTAATGCGCAGCAAGGAAGGCGTGTTTGAAGGCGTGTCCTTCATCAAGTCGAAGGACAAGGCCTCCGTCCTGACCATCGAAGAGGCCAACCAGGCCATCAAATGGGCCGCCAGCAAGAAGCCGAACGCGCACGAGTACATCACGAAAGTGATTTGCGTCGGCCAGTAAGCCCCCGTTCATTCCCGTTTTTGTACCGTTCATCCCCGTAGCACGCAGTTCGTCGCATGGCCGTTGCCGCCGCGGCGGTGCTTGACTATAGTGCCGTCACGGTAGCGGGGCAAGCACGGCTTGCTCCGCACATTTCATTCGAGGGGGGAAGGCGATGCTGGGATTCGTGCTGTGGCTGCTGCTCTTGCTGGTGTGCTGGCCCCTGGCCTTGCTGGCTCTCGTGCTGTATCCGCTGGCCTGGCTGCTGTTGCTGCCATTTCGCCTGATCGGCATCGGCGTGGAAGGCGTGTTCGAATTGCTGCGCGCCATCGTCATGCTGCCGGCCCGCGTGCTGGGCGGTGGGCGGCACTGAACTGGATTTCCCATAAAAAATGGCGCCGTCGGCGCCATTTTTTATGCGTGTACTGCTTACAGGTCGACCATGAAACCGGCGCCGATCGATTTCTGCGAATAGTTGTAATCGATCAAGCTCTGGCCGTAGCCGGAGAACAGCTGCAGATAGCCTTTCAGGTTGGCCTTCAGCGGGAAAGCCCAGCTGGCCTGCATTGAGCCATGCTTCTTGCTGAAATTGCGGCGCGCCGTCACAGCGTATTCATGGCCCTTGTTGCGGTAGCTCACGCGCAAGTCGCCATGCCCCATGTAATCGGTGATGTCGATATTGTCGTTGTCCGTAGCGCTATTGTCGAGGCGGTGCCAGATGCGGCCCGTGACGGCCAGGTTGTCTTTTTCCACGCCCAGCTCGGCATACACGCGGTTCCAGCTGCGCGACAGGGTCGAGGTCTGGCCATTCGACTGGTGCACGAGGCCCAGGTTCAGGTAATTGAATTCCAGGCCCGCGAAATTCTTGTTGATCGGCAAGATCAGCATCAGTTCAGGCTGGTAATTGGTCTCGCGGAAGGGGCTCGAAGCCTTGCGGTTATACGCCTGCCAGAAACTTTGCTGCGTATAGCCGAACCACATGTCGATGGGCGTGCCGGCGATGTCTTCCAGCAGCTTCATCTTGAAACTCAGCTGGAACGTCAATTCCACGTGCTGGCTCTTGATGCCGGCCGGCGTGAAGTCCTGGAACGGTTCGTCGTTCGAGGCGTCGCTGTAATTGGCCAGCAACAGATACGTGTCGCGGTGCGGGCGGAAGTTGAACAGGCCCCGCTTCGAGGCGTCGTTCAGTTCCCATGATTGCTGGGTGCGCGAAATCGGTGCTTCCGGCGGCGCCGCGCCAGCCTGCGCGATGGCGGGGATGGCGGCGTTGACGGCGTCCGGTGTGGCCACGCCCGGCGGGCTGACGGGCGTGATGGGAGCGACCTCGGCAGCTGCCGCCAGGGTGATGGCAGCGGTGACGGGATCACCGCCGGCGGCGATGGTGGCTTTTTCCGCCGCCTTGGCCAGGGTATCGAAGCAGCCCAGGCGGGCACTGGCGTCACCGAGCACGGCGCAACGCTGCATTTGCTGTTCCAGTTCGCCGGCCATGGCCAGCGCCGGCGACGCCAGCAGGGAGGAGAGGATTATTTTTCTTAGTCGGATAGTCATAGGCTGAGTGGGGCATGTCATTCGGTGCGCACCTGGGCTGGCATGCCGGCGGCGTCGCCTTGCACGATAATTTACGGTGCGTATTGATTTTTATTAATCTTTGTTGAATTAAAGTTCAAAAATTAAAGTCCGGGAAGTATAGCCGAATCCGCAATTAGCCTCCGTGCGCCTGACGTGCGCGCGACGGCAAGTGTTGTACGCGTGGTAAACGGCCCGCTGCCGTGCCGCTCAAATCGATGTCTGCTACACTGGAAAACCGGTGCAAACACTGGCGCGCCGGGTTAGCCATGGAGATTGTGATGACCCGCAAAACACCTATCGAGCGCTACCGCAACATCGGCATCAGCGCCCATATCGACGCCGGCAAGACCACCACCACCGAGCGCATCCTGTTTTATACGGGGGTCAATCACAAGATCGGCGAAGTGCATAACGGCGCCGCCACCATGGACTGGATGGAGCAGGAGCAGGAACGGGGCATCACCATCACCTCGGCCGCCACCACCGCGTTCTGGAAAGGCATGGCCGGCAACTTCCCCGAACACCGCATCAACATCATCGACACGCCCGGCCACGTGGATTTCACGATCGAGGTGGAGCGCTCGATGCGCGTGCTCGACGGCGCCGTGATGGTCTACGACGCCGTCGGCGGCGTGCAGCCCCAGTCCGAGACCGTCTGGCGCCAGGCCAATAAATACCATGTGCCGCGCATCGCCTTCATCAACAAGATGGACCGGGTGGGCGCGGATTTCCTGCGCGTGCGCAAGCAGATCGCCGAGCGCCTGAAGGGCGTGGCCGTGCCCATCCAGCTGCCGATCGGCGCCGAAGAGCATTTCACGGGCGTCATCGACTTGCTGAAAATGCGCGCCATCACCTGGGACGACGCCAGCCAGGGAGTGCAGTTCAGCTATGGCGAGATTCCCGCCGAGCTGCTGGCGCAGGCGCGGGAGTGGCACGAGCACCTGGTCGAGCACGCTGCCGAGGCCACCACCGAGATGACGGAACGCTACCTGAACGGCGACACGTTCACCGAAGCGGAGCTCAAGCAGGCCTTGCGCGCGCGCACCATCCGCAACGAGATCGTGCCCATGCTGTGCGGCAGCGCTTTTAAAAACAAGGGTGTGCAGGCCATGCTCGACGCCGTCATCGAATACCTGCCGTCGCCGCTGGAAGTGCCGCCCATCATGGGCCACGATGAGCACGACAACGAGGTGGAGCGCCATCCGGCCGACGACGAGCATTTCTCGGCGCTGGCCTTCAAGATCATGACGGACCCGTTCGTGGGGCAACTGACGTTCTTCCGCGTGTATTCGGGCGTGGTGAACTCGGGCGACATGGTCTACAACCCCACCAAGAGCGCGCGGGAACGGCTGGGGCGCATCCTGCAGATGCATGCGAACGAACGCAAGGAAATCAAGGAAGTGTATGCGGGCGATATCGCCGCCGCCGTGGGCCTGAAAGCCGTCACCACGGGCGACACCCTGTGCGCCATCGACCACATCATCGTGCTGGAAAAGATGATCTTCCCGGAACCCGTGATTTCCCAGGCCGTCGAACCGAAGACCAAGCCGGACCAGGAAAAGATGGGCATCGCCCTGAACCGCCTGGCGCAGGAAGACCCGTCGTTCAGGGTGCATACGGACGAGGAATCGGGCCAGACCATCATGTCGGGCATGGGCGAACTGCACCTGGAAATTCTGGTCGACCGCATGCGGCGCGAATTCGGCGTGGAAGCCAATGTCGGCAAGCCGCAGGTGGCGTACCGCGAAACCATCACGCGCACGGTGGAAGATATCGAGGGCAAGTTCGTCAAGCAATCGGGCGGACGGGGCCAGTACGGCCACGTGGTGCTGAAACTCGAACCGCTGGAGCCGGGCACGGGCTACCAGTTCGTCGACGCCATCAAGGGCGGCGTGGTGCCGCGCGAATTCATCCCCGCCGTCGACAAGGGCATCATCGAAACGTTAAAGTCGGGCGTGCTGGCCGGCTATCCGGTGGTGGACGTCAAGGCCACGTTGACGTTCGGCTCCTACCACGACGTCGATTCGAATGAAAATGCGTTCCGCATGGCCGGCTCCATCGCCTTCAAGGACGGCATGCGCAAGGCGTCGCCCGTGCTGCTGGAACCGATGATGCAGGTGGAGGCGGAAACGCCGGAAGAATTCATGGGCAACGTCATGGGCGACTTGACGGCCCGGCGCGGCATGGTGCAGGGCGTCGACGACATCCCCGGCGGCGCGGGGCGCATCGTCAAGGCCCTCGTACCGCTGGCGGAAATGTTCGGCTATTCCACCACCCTGCGCTCGCTGACCCAGGGCCGCGCCACGTACACGATGGAATTCAAGCATTATGCGGCCGTGCCCAAGCATATCCTGGACCAGGTGGCATCTGCCGGCAAGGCCAGGTAGGTCGGATTAGCGGGGCAACGCCCCGCGTAATCCGACACCACCAACGGCCGTGCCAACAATGTTGTCGGGTTACGCGCGTTGCGCTAACCCGACCTACGCATGGATGTCGTTTGAGTTCAACGGACGGTTTAATGGGCAAGATTCTGCGCAATGATGGCATCGGCCATCTTCTCCGCCTCGTCCACGGGCTGGCTCAGCGCCTGGGTCGTGTAGACGGTGGACGCCACCATCGGCTGGTCCAGGGTTGCCCCTTCGCCATGGCGCGTGTCGACCGTCACCGTGGTCGACAGGCCGATGCGCAGCGGGTGGGCGGCCAGCTCTTTCGGGTCCAGCGTGATGCGCACGGGCACGCGCTGTACCACCTTGATCCAGTTGCCCGTGGCGTTTTGCGCTGGCAACAGCGAAAACGCGCTGCCCGTGCCGGCCGACATGCCCAGCACCTTGCCGTGGTAGACCACCTTGCTGCCGTACAAATCCGTTTCGATGGTGGCCGCCTGTCCCACGCGGATATTGCGCAATTCGGACTCCTTGAAGTTGGCGTCGACCCATAACTGGTCGAGCGGCACGATGGACATCAGGGGCGTGCCCGGCGTCACGTGCGTGCCCAGCTGCACGCTGCGCTTGGCCACATAGCCTGAAACGGGAGCGACCACGGCGTTGCGGCGCACGGCCAGCCACGCCTGCAGCACGTCGCCCTTGGCCGACAGCACGGCCGGATGGCTGGCCAGGTTGACGCCGGTCACGCCCGCTTTGGCGGACTCGGCCTGGCGCTGCGCCACCGTCAAGGCCGCTTTCGCGTCATCGACGGCCTGTTTCGCATGAACAAGATCTTCGCCCGAGATCGTGTGGTCCGCGGCCAGCGGCGCGCGGCGCGCCAGGTTGCCCTGCGCCGTGGCCAGGGCCAGGCGGCGCTGCTCGATGACGGCGTCGTACTGGGCCACGCTGGCATAGCGCTCGCGTTCCTGGCGCACGACGTTGCCCAGGCGCGCCTCGGCCTGGCTCAGGGCCAGGTCCGCATCGATGGCGTTCAGGGTGATCAGCGGGGCGCCCGCCGCCACCATTTGCGTTTCGTCGGCGCGGATGGCGTCGACATTGCCCGTCACTTGCGCGGACAGGGTGACGAGGTTGCCGCCCACGTAGGCGTTGTCCGTCACTTCTTCCCTGGACAGTACCAGTTGATAGTAGGCGGTCCAGGCAGCGCCGGCCACGAGAAAGGCGGCCGTGATGGCGATCAGGACGGCCTTGCGCTTGCCCGGCTGTTCGGTGGAGGTGGTTGTGGTTTCGCTGCTCATGATGTGTTCCGTAATCGATCGTTATTGTTTAGTCGTCGTGGCGGCAAAGTCGCTGCTGCCCCGGTAGCCGCCGCCCAAGGCCACGGTCAGGCTGATTTCCGCGTCCTGGCGCTGGTTTTGCAGCTGCATGCCCAGGTCCACCTGGCCGCGCACGGTCATTTCCGCATTCAACTGGGCGGCGCGGTCGGCCAGACCTTGCTTGAGCCGCGCATTCGCGTTGCGCAGCTGCGCTTCGCTGGCGCGCAGGTTGTCCTGCTGCAGTCGCAGCTGGTTTTCCACGCCTTGCACCCTGGCGCCCGCCTGCGCCACGTCGCGCACGACATTGAAGACGTTCTGGTTGTAGTCGGCGATCAGTTCGTTGCGTTCGCTGCGCGCGCCGGCAAGCTGGGCCTGCAGGCGGCCGCTGTCGAACAGGGGCAAGGACAGGGCGGGGCCGATGAACAGGGTGCGGCTGCCCGATTGCAGCAGCTTGCCCAGCTTGATCGCATCGAGGCCGAACGAGGCCCCCAGGTCGATATCGGGGTAGAACGATGCCTGCGCCGCCTCGATCTTGCTCATCGATGCTTGCACTCGCCAGCGGGCCGCCTGCAAGTCGGGCCGGCGCGCCAGCAATTCCATGCCCAGCTTGGCTGGCAGGGCATGCGGCAGCGCCTGGGCAACTTTTGGCTGCAGGCCGGCCAGCGCCGAGCTGTCGCCGCCGAGCAGGGCGCGCAAGGCTTCCCGTTCCGTGACGACCTGCGTCTCCAGCAGGGCGATCTGCTGCTGGAGCAAGCTCAAGCGTGTTTGCGCGGACAGATGGTCGTCGCTGACGCCGAGGCCGTTGGCGATGCGCTTTTCCTTGTCCAGCACCAGCAGCTGCTGCAGGGCCACCAGCGCATGCAGGTTGTCCATGCGGGCCCAGCCGTTTTGCATGCTGAAGTAGTGGCGGGCGATCTCGGCCGCCAGCATCTGTTCCGCCATCGCGTATTCGGCGCGCCGTGCATTGACTTCACCGAGGCTGGCGGCGATCTGCGCCTTGTGCTTGCCCCACCAGTCCAGGTCGTAATGGGCTTGCACGCCCACCGTGATTTCATTGTAATAATTGCCGCCGATGGGGGCGGGCATCAGGCCGTTGCCCGAATAGCGCTGCCGGTTGGCGTTCGCGTCCAAGTCCAGCCTGGGGCCGCGCTCCGCGTGTTGCGCGTCGAACGCGGACAGGGCCGAGCCGATGCGGGCATTCGCCACAGCCAGGTTCGGGCTGGCAGCCAGCGCCTGTTCGATCAATTGATTAAGCTGATCGTCCTGGAACTGGCGCCACCACTGGGCTGCGGGCCAGCCTTCGCTGGCCAGGTGGATGTCGGCCGCCAATTGCACGGTGGCCAGGTCTTGCTGCGGCAGCTGTTGCGTGTCGGGCGCCATGCTGGCGCAGCCAGCCAGGGTCAGCGATACGCTGAGCGCCACTACGTTCAGGGAGAGTTTCATCGGTGTGTGCATGAGGGTTATTCCATGGCCGCGTGGTCGACCACGACAGGCGCATTTTTCTTCGGTGGTTTGATCAGGAGCAAAAGCGGCAGCACGAGGATGGTCAGCCACATCATCAGCCAGAAGTCGTCGAGGTAGGCGATCATCGACGCCTGCCGCGTGATTTCGCCATTCAGCGCCGCGATGCCCGTGCTCGTGCCCAGGTCGAACACCTGTGCGATGCCGGGGTCATGCAGGGCCGGATTGGCGATAGTGATGTGTTCCGTCAGGGACGCATGGGCGATCTGCGTATTGCGTACCAACAATGTTTGCACGAGGGCGATGCCGATGCTGCTGCCGATGTTGCGCACCAGGCTGTAGATGGCCGTGCCTTCCGCCCGCATCTGCGGCGACAGGGTGGCGAACGTGGCCGCGCTCAGGGGCACGAAGACGAGGCCCAGGCCGATGCCCTGGATGATGCCGTTCCACACGACCGTCTTCGGCACCAGGTCCAGCGTGAAATTGGCCATTTGCCACAGTGAAAACGCGGTAATCGAAAAGCCCACGCCCAGCAGGATGCGCGTATCGATCTTGCCCGTCAGCCTGCCGACGATCAGCATGGCCAGCATCGTGCCCAGGCCGCTGGGGGCCGTCACCAGGCCGGCAATGGCCGCCGGGTAATTCATCAAGCCTTGCAGCATGGACGGCGTCAGCGCGCGGGTGGCGAACAGCACCATGCCGACGATGAAGATGAACAGCAAGCCGCTCACATAATTAGAATTCTTCAGCAGCCGGTAGTCGAGGAAGGACTTGCCGGCCGGGCGCAGGGCAGTGTGGGCGATGAAGTAACACAGGCTCATGGCCAGCACGATGGCTTCGATCCACGTTTCCGTCGAGGAAAACCAGTCGTTCTGCTCGCCCCGGTCCAGCAGCATCTGCAGCGCGCCGATGGACAGGCTGAGCGTCGCAAAGCCGAACATGTCAAAGTTCATGCGGCGGTTGGGCGGGTCCTTGCGGATGTAGCGCCAGATGCCGTAGAAGGCCATGGCGCCGATGGGGATGTTGATGAAGAAGACCCAGCGCCAGCTGTAGCTGTCCGTCAGCCAGCCGCCCAGTGTCGGTCCCAGGATGGGGCCGATCATTACGCCCATGCCCCAGATGGCCATGGCCGAGCCGTGTTTTTCGCGTGGATTGATGTCGAGCAAGACCGCCTGCGACAGCGGCACGAGAGCAGCGCCGAACACGCCTTGCAGCAAGCGGGCGGCGACGATCTCGGACAGGGTGCCGGACAGGCCGCACAGCACGGAGGCGAGCGTGAAACCGGCGACCGACACGAGAAAGGTGTTTTTCTGGCCGAAACGGTCGCACAGCCAGCCTGTCAGGGGCGTGGCGATGGCGGCGGCGACGATGAACGAGGTCAGCACCCAGGTGATCTGGTCTTGCGAGGCGGAAAGGCTGCCCTGCATGTGGGGCAGGGCGACGTTGGCGATGGTGCCGTCGAGCGCCTGGATGATGGTGGCGAGCATGATCGAAATCGTGATCATGCGCCGGTTCAAGGTAGGGTCCTGTGAAGCGGGCAGCGCCGGTGTGGCGCTGGCTGTGGCCGAACTCATGCGGATTTCTCCGTGGCCGCCTGCAAGGCTTCCAGCAGTTCGGTGGCGGCCTGCAGCTGACCGGGATCAATGCCCTGCAATAGCTCCTTGCGGAAACCATCCGCCTCCTTGCGCACCGTGTCGTACACCTGCAGGCCAGCTTCCGTCAGCACGACGAGTTTCACGCGGCGGTCCGTTTCCGACGGCTGGCGCTGCACGAAGCCCGATTTCACGAGCCGGTCCAGCATCGACACCATGGTGGGGTTTTCCACGCCCAACTGATGGGCCAGTTCGCTTTGCGAGGGCGGCTGCGGCGATTTGGCGATCATGGCGATGCACATCCAGCTCGCTTGCCCCAGGTCCAGGTCTTTCAGGCGCCGGTCGATCGCATGGCGCCAGCCGCGCGCCGTCTTGTGGAGCGCGGCGGAAAAGCGCTCTTCGATAGAAATCATAAGGTGAGTCGTCTAATGGTTAGGTGTCTAACTAATATTTTAGCATGCGGGTTTGACAGGCGTACAGGCCTTTCCGTTTGCCGGCGCCGCTGGTACATTAACAGTGAGCCCATCACCATCAGGAGACAGCATGACGACGGAAAAACAGAAGCAGGACGGACAGCACCGTGACAGCAGCGACTTTGTCATCACGCAAACCTTCGACGCGCCGCGCGAACTGGTGTTCCAGTCGTGGGTGGAGCCGGAGCGCCTGGCCCAATGGTGGGGCCCCGTCGGCTTCGAATTGAGCGTGCTGGCGCTGGACTTGCGCCCGGGCGGCGTCTTCCACTACGGCATGCGCGCCGACAATGGCTACGAGATGTGGGGCAAGTTCACCTACCAGGCGATCGAAGCGCCGGAAAAGATCGTCTCGATCCTGTCCTTCGCCGACAAGCAGGGCAATGCCGTGCAGCATCCGGTCAGCGCGACCTGGCCGCTGGAATCGTTCAATGTCATGACGCTTACCGAGGAAAACGGCAAGACGACGATGACCTTGCGGTCGACGCCGCACAAGGCCACCGATGAGCAGCATGAGACTTTCCTGGAAGGGCATGAGTCGATGACGCAGGGGTTCAAGGCTACTTTTGCCCAACTGGCACAGTACCTTGCGCGTGTTCAGTGAGCGTATTGTTTTGAACAGCGGGCCAGAGCCGCGGGCCTGAGAAAATGTCCAGGGCTGCGTTGCTTGGGCTCGCCGTACTCATCGTACTGTCTTCGCCCGCGCGCCTTGCCCTGGCCATTTTTCAGGCCCGCTGGGCCCGGGGAGCCTGGGTTGAGGGGGCGGGCCTATTCTTCTTGCTGTTGCCAGTTCGCGGTTGAGGAGCGTCAGCTTTCGCCCTATTGTGTTGAAAAACGCGGGTACGTTAACCTGTAGATAGAATTCCTGCCAGCCTGGACTGGCCAGAACCACCGCTATTGAACGATCTCCGACTGCTTGAAGATTTGAGACATCCCGAAATGGTTGCCGCTCGACATTTTCAACACAATAGCCCCATAGCGGACGGATGCCATTACATGCTGGCGATCCAGTCTTCAAATTCTTTCGCCAAATCTGGCGGATTGGCCAATCGCGTTTGTACAGCAATCTCATCATAGTATTCGAGTTCATGCACGACAATCGGGATCGGGCGTGAAAAGTCCTGTTCGATAACGCCGTTTTCATGAAGTGCCCGTGCGATCCGAACACATGCGTCTACAAAGTAGGCGTTGATGTCGCCCCCAATGCGCATACACCGATCAAAGTCGGCTTCCTCATCTTCATCTGTGTACCATAGCCCTCGTGCCTTCAGAAGCTCTTCCAGCAGTTGGCCGCCTTCCGTATCGGGCTCACCAATGTATTTCAATTCGTTCTGGAGCCAAAAGGCAAAGTTCCATTTCGCTTCTGCGGCATCGGACGCTGAGGGCGTGCATTCCGTCAAATGCGTCAATGTATTGTAGCCAAGTTGCAGAACCGGATAACGCGGATCGTCGTCGTTATCGTAAATGAAGAATGACAATGCATAAATATCCGGAATGGTCGACGTATCGATGTTCGCCAACGCGGCACTAATGTGGCAGTAAGAGAATTGTTCAAAATCATTCATAGGCTTCGTTTCCTCGTGTGGACATACGGATTCGATGTCACGGCGTCCGCTTCGGGCCGCCAGCGGCCCGTGAGCATAACGAATTAGCAAGCGAGAAAAGTCACGCATTGTCACATCAACTTGAATGTCTGCTTCCTTCTGGCCCCGGTTGCCGTCGTTGGCAGGTTTCGCCGCAAAACAGCCGTTCACGTGCCATGGTAGTTAGTTCAGAGACTAAAAATCACATCGTTTGTCTGTCAATTCTCGATGAATCGGACACTTTACTCGTCCGTCATCCCCAACAGACCAACCTAATTCACGTGCCTGTTTCGCCTTCTTGAACGCCCAACTCGCAATGGGATCTGTGGCCGGATCGCTGAGCGTCGGTTCAAATATGCTCAAACAGCCTTCCGTTTGGCACGAAATCAGGAGTTCCGTATAGGCAAGTTCTACGATGGAATCGTCAATAAAAGTCATGCTATGGGAATCCATTGGAAAAAGCCTGTTGCAAACGTCGGAATATCCTACAGTCGCGTGTTGAGAGGCCAGTAACTATGGGCCAAGTCGAACGACCGGTTTTGGCCGAACTCGTCCGTTACTCATCATATTCGTCGAGCAAAAGCAAGCGCTGCACTTCTTCATCGCTCGGCTGCCAGTCAGCACCACGCTCCTCGTAAATCTTTACTAGCCCCAGCAAAGTCAATGGGTCATCAGCGACAAAAATACAAGCGTCATCTTCCGCTTGATATTGTTGTTCAGCCGTCTTGTCTCGAGTTACCGCATAGCCAAGTTTGTGCAAGACTCCCAACGTGGGAGCAAGCGTGTTTCCAGCTGCTGCAACTCGAATTTTATGTTGCATTTCAATGATTCCATCATCAGTACAGATGCATTTCGTGCCAAGGGCCGTCCGCTCTTGGCCGCAATGAAGCCGTCGGTCCCGCAATTTCCGCTATTTGACTCCGACGGCACCCCAGCCATCGTAATACCCATTGCGAACTTCTGCCAGGGATTGCAGCGCGCGTGTAGTCGCCTGCATTGCTTGTAACTCTGGCACCATCTTGCGCTTGGCGTGAATTTCCCATTGCTTCGTGGTGGGCGGCTGACCAACGCCTACAATCTCGTATCCCAATGCACTGATTTTCTCTGCAGTGGCAACCGCGTCGTCCTTTCGTGCAAAGGCAAGAAAGAAATCGATGTCATGTACTTTGCTAACATCCGCGCCGTTCTGACGCAGAGTTTCTATGACCCGTGCATCCTGTTGTTCGGCAATTGATGTTTGAGCAATGACTGTCGATGCCACAAACCATGCAGTTACCAACGTCCCGCAGGTTAACAGGCGAAGTGGCTTCATAGAGATGTGATCTTTCTTGATCTAGTATAAAAATGTGGTGGGCACATTGGCTAACGACGGCTGAGTGTCCGCTCCTGGCTGCCAGCGACCCATGAGCATAACGAATTACCCAACGAAAAAAGTCACGCATTGTCACGTCGTTTAGCTGACGTCGCAGGCGCTAACCGTCCGTCATCAGTTGCCGATGAGTTGCACTTCCAGTACGTTAAACACCGTTATCCCTGAAACAGACGCAATGTCCCAAGGGGCTTGTGTATTGATGTGCACCAGCTTGCGCCCAGCCGTGTCCATCCATTCGTGTTCGACAACGCAAGCAATGTATCCCGGCTGCGGATAGCTGCTGTCCGCACGCAGATCGTTGCTACTGACCACTGGCACTTTCTCAATGAATTCATGCCTGCCGCCATCGGCATCGCTCAGTACGCACGCGACTACGCCCGGAAAGGCGTCGTCAACGTAGCGTTCGATCTGTACGGATATTTTTCTGGTATCTCTGTTTAGACTTGAAACTTCCATGTCGCCTCCGCTAACACAGGCTCTGCAAGGCAAAATGCGCTGAGACAAGCGTTTCCGGTGATGACTAGCCATTCGCGCCGCGTGCCTTCAAAACCCTGGAGCATGTTCTCTTCCGCCCTCCAGCCGCCTGCCAGCACTTCCAGGAGGTGGCTGCCGCATGGGAAGTCACTGGAATTCCAGTATCGCGCCAGGTCGAATTCCTCAAGCAAGCGAAATCCGTCCACGTCGGGGAAGGTGATTTTCAGGCCGCTGACGTCATTTTGCTTACGCGAACAGGCGATCAGCACGATGAGTGTGCCGTCGGCATAGTTGACGGATGCAATATCGGAGTTGGGCTGCACACCGTTTGATGGAAGATATGCGCGCGCCTCGAACGCCACTTTTGCCATATCGCCCGCTTCAGGCACTACTTTCACCTTTCCGCCCGCCATCCCCAGCATCTCCCGCACCACCGGCAAAATCATCCCCCAAGCATTCGACGTCGCCGCAATCTCGTCGTAATGACTGGCCCCAGGCAAGATCAGCACTTCCGCATGGTCGCCGGCCTTGAGCGCCCTGGCCGCGTAGTCGTGCGCCACGCGGGGCGGGGAGATGGTGTCGAGCTCTCCGGTCGCCAGGACGGTGCGGCTGCCGTTGGGGATCAGGTCGGCGGCGTTGGTGTCGCTGTAGATGTCGGGGCGCTCAGTGCTGGCGCTGCCTGCCAGTTGCGCGATGTCGCGCTCGCAGCTGGTCTTGATCAACTCCTTTTCATGGCGCAGGTCGGCCAGGCCGCCCAGGCTCAGGATATTTTTTACTGGCAAGTACTTGTCGCGGTACAGGGGGCTGGTTTTGGGCAGCTTTTCCCGTCCGCCGATCCATTGCACCAGCTGGCCGCCGGCCGAGTGACCCATGGCGACGATGCGGCTCGTGTCGATCTGGTACTGGGGCGCGTGCTGCTGCAGGCTATCCAGTGCCGCGTGCATGTCTTCGTAGGTGCCCGGATAGCCGCCGCCTTCCTCGTCGACGCGGCGGTACTCGACATTCCACACGGCGATGCCTTGCGCGACGAGGGCGCCGGCCACGTTGCGCATCTGTTTGATGCCGCCGAAGGCCACCGTCCAGCAGCCGCCATGGACGAGCACGACGACGGGGAACGGGCCGCTGCCTTCGGGCCGGAACAGCTGCGCGTATTGCGACGGCGCGGGGCCATACGCGATCTGCGCCGTGGGCGCGGGGCCGGTCAGGCCCAGGTAATCGTCGAGGCTCATGGGGGCGGCGACGGCGCCTTGGACGGAGGCGAGCAGGGCGGTGGCGATCAGGGAGGACGGCAAGGTGGTAGGCATGCTGGGATTCGCTTGAGAAGAGAGCAACACTTTAGCATAGGGCCGCGTGTGGGGAGAGATCAAGGGGCATGCTGTTTTCCTCCTGCAAGAGCGTTGCCCCATGGTATATTTCGGGCATCAGTTTTCCCCTTATCGACACGGTGCACGCAAACAACATTCTTTCCTTGCTGGACGCCGAACATAGTGCGCTGGGCAGCATCGCGGCAGGCGCCGACCTGGCCCAGGCATTGGAGCATTTGTTGCTGGCGCTGCAAGACCTGGCCGAGGGCGGCGCGCATGCCTGCCTGGTGCTCATCGACGAGGCCGACCGCTTTTGCGGCTTGTCCGCGCCCAGCCTGCCACAAGACCTGTGCCTGGCCCTGCGCCACGGCGGCGAACAGCCTTCTCCATTCGGCACGGCGGCCTTTTCCGGCGCGCCCGTATATTGCGGCGATATTACGCGCGACGTGAACTGGAGCGCCGGACGCAAGGAAGCCATGCTGCACGGCTACCGTGCCTGCTGGGTCGCCCCCGTCTTTGGCGCGAAGGGGCATATCCTGGGTGTGCTGGGCCTGTTTTTCCAGGCGACATGCCATCCCACGCAACCGGAAATCGAACTGCTGGCGCTGGCCGCGCGCGTGGCCGCGCATGTCATCGAGCGGGGCCAGCTGGAACAGGCGCTGCACGACAGCCGCGAACACTTTCATTACGCCATCGAGCTCAACACGCAAGTGCTGTGGACGGCCGACCTCGACGGCAAGCTCGACTATGTGGCGCAGCGCTGGCGCGACTGGACGGGCGGCAGCGGCCTGGGCACCAGCTGGCTGGACGCCATCCATCCCGAGGACGTACCCCGTACACTGGCGGCGTGGAGCGAAGCGGTGGGCAGCGGCCAGCCCCTGGACCAGGAAATGCGCGTGCGCCGGCAGGATGGCCAGTACCGCTGGGTGCATTCGCGCGCGTATTGCCGGCGAGACGAGCGCGGCCAAGCCGTGAAATGGTATGGCTCTTGCGACGATATCGACGAACACTGGCAGGCGCGCAACGCCTTGCTCGACAGCGAGGCGCAGTTCCGTTCGCTTGCCTCGACCATGCCCAACCAGGCCTGGCTGGCGCATGGCAGCGGCGCCACCTACTGGGTCAACGAACAGGTGTGCGAATACACAGGGCAATCGATGAAGTCGCTCGTATCGAGCGGCTTTCGCCACTGCGTGCATCCGGACGACGTGCAGATCACGCAGAAAAGCTGGGACCGGGCCGTCGCCACCGCCAGCGCCTATGAACAGGAGTTCCGCATGCGCCGCGCCAGCGACGGCGCCTACCGCTGGTTCCTGGCGCGCGCCTTGCCCCTGTTCGACGAGGCGGGCAAGGTGCTGCGCTGGGTGGGCACGAATACGGACGTGCAGGAACAGAAGAACGTGCTGGAAAAAATGGCCTACCTGAATTCCTCGCTGGAAGTGGAAATGGCCAACCGTACGGCAGACCGCGACCGCATGTGGCGGCTGTCCACCGACATCATGCTGGTGGCGGACCTGTCCGGCATGATCATTGCCGTCAACCCCGCATGGAGCAAGATCCTCGAGCGCCCGGAAATCGAATCGCTGGGCATGGACTTCATCAGCCTCGTGCATCCCGACGACCGCATGGCGGCCCTGCAGGATTTGTCGCGCCTGGCCCACGGCGCGCCCACCTTGCGCATGGAAAACCGCTACCGCCGGCGCGATGGCGGCTACCGCTGGATTTCCTGGACGGCCGTGCCGGCGCAAAAGCTGATCCACGCCATCGGCCGCGACGTCACCGATGAAAAAGAGGCGCGTCTGGCGCTGGTGCGCAGCGAGCAAGCCTTGTTGCAGGCGCAAAAGCTGGAATCGATCGGCAAGCTGACGGGCGGCGTGGCCCACGATTTCAATAACGTGCTGCAAATCATCTCCGGTAATTTGCAGTTGCTGAAGCTGACCGTGGCCGATAATCCGCAGGCGGCCAGGCGCCTCGATTCAGCCGCCTCGGCCGTCGAGCGGGGCGCCAAGCTGTCGTCGCAACTGCTGGCCTTTGCGCGGCGCCAGCCATTAAAACCGCTGGTGACGGACCTGGGCCGGCTGCTGCGCCGCATGCACGAGCTGATCCGCCGCGCCCTGGGTGAGGCGATTACCGAGGAAACCTTTATCAGCGAAGGCTTGTGGCATACCCTGGTCGACCCGAACCAGATGGAAAACGTGCTGCTGAACATGGCCATCAATGCGCGCGACGCGATGGACAAGGGCGGGCGCCTCACGTTTACCTTGAGTAACGTCACGCTCGACGCCGCCTATGCCAGCCTGCATGCCGATGTGCTGGAGGGGCAATACGTGCTGCTGACCATCACCGACACGGGCCACGGCATGGAGCGCGACGTGATCGACCAGATATTCGAACCGTTCTTCACGACGAAAAAGGAAGGCGAGGGCACGGGCCTGGGCCTGTCCATGGCGTACGGCTTCATCCGCCAAAGCGCGGGCCACATCAAGGTGCACAGCGCGCCCGGTGCGGGCACGACTTTTAAAATTTATCTGCCCCGTTCGCTGGAAAAGCTGGCCGAACCGCCGCCTGGCCTGACGGGCCCCGTGCTGGGCGGCGGCGAGACCATCCTCGTGGTGGAAGACGACGCGCCCGTGCAGCACACGGTGGTCGACATGCTGCGCGGCCTCGGCTACGACGTGCTGCATGCGGACGACGGCGCCTCGGCGCTGGCCCTGCTGGGCACGGGCGTGGCCATCGACCTGCTGTTTACGGACGTCGTCATGCCCGGTCCCGTCAGCAGCAAGGAGCTGGCGCAGCAGGCGAGATTGCTGCTGCCGGACCTGGCCGTGCTGTTTACCTCGGGCTATACGCATAACGCCATCATGCGCGGCGGGCGGCTGGACGCTGGCGTCGAGCTGTTGAGCAAACCCTACCGGCGCGAAGACCTGGCGCGGCGTATCCGCCATTTGCTGGCCGACCGCCGCCTGGTGGGCGCGCCCGACCCGTCCGGGCGGCGCATCCTGCTGGTGGAAGACAATGACGATGCGCGTGAAATGACCACCGAGATGCTCAATATGCTGGGGCATACCGTGCACGGCGTGGCCAGCGCGGAAGCGGCCATGCCGCTGTTGGCCATGCCGGGCCTGGACGTGCTGGTGACGGACATCAGCCTGCCTACCATGTCCGGCCTGGAACTGGCGCGCCATGCGCGCGCGCACTGGCCGCAGCTGGACGTCGTGTTTGCTTCAGGACACGACTGGGGCGCCAGCCTGATGCAGGACGCCAGCGCGCGCTTCCTGCGCAAGCCGTTTGGCCTGGAAGAGCTGGCCAGCGCACTGAAGGCACGCCGGCTCGACGTCTACTGACCTGGCGGCAGCAAGGCCCGCTGTAATTGCTTGACGGTAAATGGTTTCACCAGGAAGCGCGCCTGCGGGTCGAGCACGCCGGAATTGGCCGGCGCATGGCCGGTGGAAAACACCACTTCCAGCTGCGGATAGTCGCGCGCCGCCAGCTCGGCCAGCTGGACGCCCGACATCTGCGGCAGGCTGATATCGGTCAGCAGCAGATCCAGTCCCGGCGTGCCCAGCAGCGGCAGGGCTTCCTCGGCCGTGCCCACGGCCAGCACTGTGTGGCCGAGCATGGCCAGCAGTTCGCTCGTCATGGCGCGCGCGTCGGCATTGTCTTCCACCAACAGGATATGCCTTCCCTCCGGCAGCGCCGGCGCAGGCTGCGGCGCCAGCTGCGCACGGTACTGGTGCAGGGCCGTCACATGGCGGCCGTTGGCCAGCAGGTGGCGGATGCGCCGCGCCAGGTCTTCGCGCCGGTAAGGTTTGCTCAGCAGCTCCACGCCCGGTTCCAGCCGGCCGCCCTGCATGATGGCGTCCTGCGTGTAGCCCGAGGTAAACAACACGGCCAGCTGCGGCAGCAGCAAGCGGGCCTGGCGCGCCAGTTCCGTGCTGGCTACCTTGCCCGGCATTACCACGTCCGTAAACAGCAGGTCGATGGGCACGCCGCTGCCAACGATGGCCAGCGCGCTTTCGCCGTCGCTCGCGCGCAGCACGACGTAGCCGAGGCCGCGCAGCATGTCCACCACCGTCGTCTGCACCTGCACGTCGTCTTCCACGACGAGGATGGTTTCCTTGCCGCCCAGCACGGGACCGCCCAGTTGCAGCGGCAGTTCCGTTTCCGCTTCGAGCGAGCGCGGCAGGTAGATGCGGAAGGTGCTGCCGTGGCCTGGCAAACTGTCCACCGTCAGGTGGCCGCCGCTCTGGCGCAGGAAGCCGTACGCCATGGACAGGCCCAGTCCCGTGCCTTCGCCCTCGCTTTTGGTCGTGAAGAACGGTTCGAAAATCTTGTCCAGCAGCTCGGCGGGAATGCCCGTGCCCGTATCCGAGACGGCCAGCTGCACGTAGTCGCCGGGCGCCACGTCCGCATGGCGCGCCGCGTAGCCGCTGTCCAGCACGCTGTTGCTCAGTTCGATGGTCAGCTGGCCCTGGCCATTCATGGCGTCGCGCGCGTTGATGGCCAGGTTGAGGATGACGTTTTCCAGCTGGTGCGGGTCGACCAGGGCGCGCCAGCAGTCGTCGGCCAGCAGCAAACGCGTTTCGATGGTTTCGCCCGTGGCGCGCCGCAGCAGCTCTTCCGTCGAACGCAGCAGCTGCGCCAGGTCCGTCACCAGCGGTTTCAACGGTTGACGCCGCGCAAAGGCCAGCAGCTGGGCCGACAGCTTGGCGCCCCGTTCCACGGCGGACGAGGCGCTGGCAATGCGCTTGGCGGCCAGCGGGTCGCCGTCCAGGGTCATCTGCAGCAGCTGCAGATTGCCCGAAATAATTTGCAGGACGTTATTGAAATCATGGGCCACGCCGCCCGTCAGCTTGCCCAGCGCTTCGAGTTTTTGCGATTGCAGCAGCGCCATTTCGCTGTGGCGCAACGATTCCTGCATGCTGAGCAAGGTGCTTTGCGCTTCCTTTTCCAGGGTGACGTGGCGCCCGGTGGCAAACACCAGGTCGCCTTCGGTCGCCGCCACCCACGACAGCCAGCGGTGGCCGCCATCGCGGTGCCGGTAGCGGTTTTCAAAGCTGGGCATGGCTTCCCGCGACACTTGCGCCAGCGCCTGGCGCGTGGCGGCCGCATCTTCGGGCAGCACGAAGTCGAACAGGCTGCGGCCCAGCATTTCCTCGGGCAGCCAGCCCAGGATGGCGCTGGCGGCCGGGTTGACTGCGGTAAAGCAGCCGTCGGCATCGATGGCCACCATCAGGTCTTGCGCGCTGCGCCACAGCCGCTCGCGCTCGCTGTTGCGGGCGGCCAGGTCCGCTTCCAGCTTCTTTTCCACGGTGATGTCGCGCGCGCTGCAATACACCTTCTCGCCCTCGGGCACGGCCACCCACGACAGCCAGTGCCAGCCGCCCAGCTTGTGGCGGTAGCGGTTTTCGAAGCGTAGCGCCGGCTGGCCCTGGTTGGCCGCCTCCCAGGCCGCATGGGTGCGCGGCAAGTCTTCGGGATGGATCAGTTCAAAAAATTTCGTCGTGCGGATTTCCTCGACCGACCAGCCCAGGGTGGTTTGCCAGGCAGGGTTCGAGTGTTCGAAATAGCCGTCGAGGTTGAGCACGCCCAGCAAGTCGGGGCTGACGTTCCAGGTGCGGCCGAACTCGCGCGTGCGCTCGGCCACCTGTGTTTCCATGGTGGCGCTGAGGGCGCGCAGGCGCGATTCCGCCCGGGCCCGCAAAATGGTCGACCAGACCCGTTCCGACACTTGCACGGCCAGTTCGATTTCGTCCGCATGCCACAGCCGTGCCGCGCTGCTGTGCACGACGAACAGGGCCGCCAGCCGGCCCTCCTTGGCGATGGGAATGTTCAGGAAGGCACGGATGCCCAGGCGCGCAAACGTGGCCAGCGCGGCCGGCATGGCCGTGCGCGGGTCGCTCGCCACATCGCTGACGGCCAGCGCCTGGCCGGCGGCCAGGGCATCGGCCAGGCCTGCCGCGTAATCGCCGAGGAAATACTCGCCGGCGGCGCCGGGCGCCAGGCCTTCGCTCCACGCATGCTGCAGAGTAGGGCATTGCAAGCTCTGGTCGATATCGAAACAGGCCACCTGCTGGGCGCCCAGGCGCTGTCCCAGCAGCTGCGCCGACAGGGACAGGATCTCGCCCGTGTCCTGCAGCAACCGCAGCCGGCGTTCCAGCTGCAGCAAGAAGGCGACGCCGCTGGCGCCGGCCTGGCTGCGGGGGGCGGGTGTGACGGTCATGCCGGCCTCAGCTGCCGGCCAGCGGCAGGGTGACGCTGAACAGGGCGCCATTGCCGGGCTGGCTTTGCAGGGTGATGGCGCCGCCATGCGCATCGACCAGCTGCTTGGTGATGAACAGGCCCAGGCCCAGGCCACCCGTGCGGTCCTGGTGCATGACGCGCTCGAACGCGTCGAAGATGCGTTCCTGGTCGCGCGCATTGATGCCGATGCCATGGTCGCGCACTTCGATGACGGCGCTGTTCTGCGTGTGCGCCAGGCTGATTTCCACGGGCTGGCCCTGGCCGTAGCGCACGGCATTGCTGATCAGGTTGACAACGATTTGCTCGACGCGGAAGGCATCCCAGTAACCGTGGATGGGTTCGAAGGCCAGCACTTCCAGCACGCTGCCGGCCGCGGCGGCATGCGGCGACAGGTCGTCGGCCACCCGGCGTACCAGGCTGGTCAGATCGACCGATTCGCGGCGGATCGACAGCTTGCCGCTGGTAATGCGCGACACGTCGAGCATGTCGTCGATCAGGCGCACCATGCTGCGGATTTGCCGCCCGTCGCGCGCCACCATCTTGCCCAGCTTTTCAGGCTCGAAGGCGGCCAGATTGCCCCGCTCGAGGTTCACGGTGCGCATCTGCGTCTCGAGGAACAGCGTGTTCAGGGGCGTGCGCAGCTCGTGCGCCACCATGGACATGAATTCGTCGCGCAGGCGCAGCGAGCGCTGCAGCTCGGCCTGGGTGGCGCGCAATTCCTTCAATAACGCTTCCTGCTGCTGGCGGCTGTGCTCGAGCGCCTGCACCTGGCGCCGCGTCTCGCTGCGCTGCTGGTGCAGGGCAACAAAAACGTTGACCTTGCTTTGCACGGCATTGATGTCGAGCGGCTTGTGCAGGAAGTCGACGGCGCCGCTTTCATAGCCCTGGAAGGCGAAATTCATTTCCTTGCCGGCCGCCGTGACGAAGACGATGGGGATGTGGCGCGTCTTTTCCGTGCCGCGCATCAGTTGCGCCAGCTCAAAGCCATCCATTTCCGGCATTTGCACGTCGAGGATGGCCAGCGCGAAATCGTGTTCGAGCAGCAGGGCCAGCGCTTCTTCGCCCGACGAGGCCTGGTAGACGCTGCGGTCGCTCTCGCGGATCAGCGCATTGAGCGCGCGCAGGTTTTCCGGCAAGTCATCGACGATCAGCAGTTTGGTGCTTGTTTCATTCATCATGTTTCAATCCTGGCATGTGCCGCCCAGCGTAATGGGAAGCGGCGTGCGACGGCGCACGCTTGCGGTAGAGCTTTTCGGGACCCGGCAATGGCTCGAAGTCGGCGGCAAAGCGCGTGAAATGCGTGCTTTCCTTGCTGCCCAGACCCAGGAAACCCCGGTGGCACAGCGAGTCGTGGAACAGGCCCAGGGCCCGCTCCTGCAAGGTTTTGTTGAAGTAAATCAGTACGTTACGGCACAAAATCAATTGCGTTTCGATAAAAACGCTGTCCGTGGACAAGCTGTGGTCGGCAAAGTTGATACTGTCGAGCAGACGCTGCTGGAAACGCGCGGTGGCGTGCTCGACCGTGTAGTAGTCGGCCAGCCGGCCCAGGCCGCCCGCTGCCAGGTAGTTGGCGCCATACTCCTCGAGCCGGTGCAGCGGATACACGCCGCGCGCGGCCGTGGCCAGCGCTTGCGGATTGATGTCGGTGGCGTAGATCGTGCTGCGCTCAAGCAATCCTTCCTCGTGCAGCACGATGGCCAGCGACAGCGCCTCTTCGCCCGTGCAGCAGCCGGCCACCCAGATGGTCGGCGACGGGTAGGTTTTCAGCACGGGCACCACGTGTTCGCGCAGGGCGAGGAAAAACGCCGGGTCGCGGAACATTTGCGTGACGGGCACGGTCAAAATCTGCAGCAGCCTGCCAAAGCTGGCTGCGTCATCCAGCACCAGTTGCTGCAAGGCAGGCAAATCGGCGCAATGGAAGCGCTCGAGCGCCTGGTTCAGGCGACGGCGCTGCGAGGGTAGGGAATAGTCGCGAAAGTCGTAGCTGTAGCGCTGATAGATCGCTTCCATCAGCGCTTCCAGTTGTGCATCCGTGTAGCGCGGGGACATCAGCGGCTTTCCATCGCGTGGCGTGGCATCAGATGCGTTCCATCTTCGGCATCCACACGCGCAGCAAGGAATACAGACGGTCCAGGTCGATCGGCTTGGCCAGGTAGTCGGATGCGCCCGCCTGCAGGCATTCTTCCTGGTCATTCTTCATGGCCTTGGCCGTAATGGCGATGATGGGCAGCTTGTTGTAGCGGCCATCGGCGCGGATCAAGCGCGTCGCTTCCAGGCCATCCATGCCCGGCATCATGACGTCCATCAACACCAGGTCGATATCGTCCACGCTGTTGAGCTTGCTGATGGCTTCGAAGCCGTTGCGGCCGATTTCCACCACCACGCCTTTCTGTTCCAGCGCATTCGTCAGGGCAAAGATGTTGCGCACGTCGTCGTCCACCAGCAAAATCTTGCGTCCTTCAAACACGCGCTCGCGGCTGCGCACCTGTTGCAGCATGCCCTGGCGCTCGCTCGACAGTTCCGACTCCACCTTGTGCAGGAAGAGGGTCACTTCGTCGAGCAGGCGTTCGGGCGAACGGGCGCCCTTGATGATGATCGAGCGCGAATATTTCATTAAATCCGCTTCTTCCTCGCGGCTCAGGTTGCGGCCCGTGTAGACGATGACGGGCGGGAACGAGCACAGCTCTTCATGTTCCATGCGTTCGAGCAATTCGTTGCCCTGGATGTCGGGCAGCTTCAAGTCGATGATCATGCAGTCGAAAATCTGTGTCTTCAGCAATTCCAGCGCCTGTTCGCCCAGCGCGACGGCTGTGATTTCCACGTCGTTGTCGCTGATCAGGTGGACCACGCTTTCGCGCTGGCGTTCGTCGTCCTCGACCAGCAGGATACGCTTCATCTGCTGCGTGAATTTCGATTCGAGCTTGCGGAACACTTCCTTCAATTGTTCGCGTGTGCGCGGCTTGGTGGCGTAGCCGATGGCGCCCAGCTGCATGGCTTCCTGGATCTGGTCGTTGCCGGAGACGATGTGCACGGGAATGTGGCGCGTCAGCGGGTTTTCCTTCAATTGCTGCAAGACCAGCAAGCCCGGGCGGTCCGGCAAGCCCATGTCGAGCAGGATGGCGTCGGGCAGGAATTCTTCCGCCAGGCGCAAGCCTTCGTCGGCGCCGTGCGCCACCAGGCAGCGGTATTGCATTTCATGCGCGAGGTCGAACAGGATGCCGGCAAACGACGGCTCATCCTCGATCACCAGCACGGAACGCTGGCCCGTCTTGGCCGGCGGCACGCTATCGCGGTCATCCTGGAAGGTGGGCAGCGGCACGGGCTTGGCGGCAGGCGCCGCCTTCGGCGCGGCGGCCGCGGTTTTTGCGGGCGCTTGCGGCGCGGCGTGGGGCGCTGCCGCCGCCTCGACCGCCCGTTCCGGCATGACGGCCGGCAGCATCAGGGTAAACGTGCTGCCCTGGCCCGGCGTGCTGGCCAGTTCGATGCTGCCGCCCAGCAAGGCGGCCAGGTCGCGCGAGATCGACAGGCCCAGGCCCGTGCCGCCATAGCGGCGGCTGGTGGTGCCGTCGGCCTGGTGGAAGGCGTCGAAAATCTTGTGCTGCTGATCGTCGGCGATGCCGATGCCCGAATCCTGCACCTGGAAGCGCACCTGGCCGGCCGCATCGGCGCTCACGTGCAGGGACACCGCGCCCGCATCGGTAAACTTGATGGCGTTCGACAGCAGGTTTTTCAGGATCTGCTCCAGGCGCTGGCGGTCGCTGACGAACGATGGCGGCGTGTCCGGCGCCACCTTGACGTCAAACACCAGTTTCTTTTGCTGCGCCTGGGCGCCGAACAGCATCTTCATGCTGCTGAGCAGCTCGTCGAAAGGCACGGCGTCCGGCGTCAATTCCAGCTTGCCCGCCTCGACCTTGGAAATGTCGAGGATGTCGTTGATGAGGGTCAGCAGGTCGTTGCCGGCCGAATAAATGGTTTGCGCAAACGTCACTTGTTCCGGCGTCAGGTTGCCGCTGCTGTTGTCGGACAACAGCTTCGACAGGATGAGCGAGCTGTTCAGCGGCGTGCGCAGCTCATGCGACATGTTCGCCAGGAACTCGGATTTGTAGCGGCTGGCCCGCTGCAGCTCTTCGGCGCGCGCTTCCAGCTGGGCGTGCGCCTGGACGATGGCCATGTTTTTCTGGTCCAGCGACAGCGCCTGCACGGCCAGCTGCTCGTTCGACTGCTCCAGCGCCGCTTTTTGCTCTTCCAGGTGGGCTTGCGACTGTTCCAGCACGCGCGATTGCTCGCCCAGCTCTTCATTGGCCGTGCGCAGTTCTTCCTGCTGCACTTCCAGTTCTTCATTCAATTGCTGCGTTTCTTCCAGTACATTTTGCAGGCGCTGACGGTACAGGGCCGCTTCCAGCGACGTGCCGATATTGGCGCCAATCAGGTTCAGCCACTCCTTGGCGCGGGCGCTGACGGGATGCGTAAAGCCCAGTTCGATGACGCCGTTGACGAGGCCTTCATTGTTGACGGGCACCAAAACCAGTTCCAGCGGCGCGCCGCTGCCCAGGCTCGACGTCACGGTCAGATAATTCTCGGGCACTTGCTGCACATGCTTGAGGCGTTTTTCGCGCGCCGTCTCGCCCACCAGGCCTTCGCCCAGCTTGAACACCTGTTTTTCCTTCACGCCCTGTTCGTTGAAGCCGTACACGGCAGTACGGCGCAGGCTGCCATCCTCGTCGACGACGTACAGGGTGGCCACGGCCACTTCCAGCCGGTGGGCCAGGAAATCGAGCACGTGCCGTCCCAGCTGCGGCAAGCCCAGCTGGCCGCTTGTGTGGGCCGCCAGCTCTGTCTGTCCCGTGCGCAGCCATGCTTGCTCCTGCAGCACGTCGTTGTCCTTGCCGCGCTGCTCCAGCGCATCGTTATAGATATCGGACAGGCGCAGCAGTTCGCGACGTCCCAGGTAGGCGAGCAAGCCGGACAATCCCAGGCTGAGGATCAGGAACACCACCACGGCCAGCATGGTGCGGCCCTCGGCCGAGTCGGCCCGCTCCTGGCGCAAGCGCTGCTCCATGGACAGGAAGGTGAGAAATTCGCGGCGGATTTCGTCGAACTCCAGCTTGCCTTCGCCCTGGCGCACGCGCGCGAGGAATTCCTGATTGTTGCGGCGCTGGGCGATCACGGCTTCCGCGTACTCCATCCACTGGCCTTGCAGCGCGCGGATGCGGCGCAAGCGGTCCACCTGGATGGGGCTGTCGGAAACGAGGTCGAGCAGCGTGTTCATTTCCACGGCGATCTTTGCCTTGCCCGATTTATACGGCGCCAAAAACGTTTCATCGCCCGTCAGCAGGTAGCCGCGCATGCCTGTTTCCAGGTCGACGGACAGCTTCATGACCTCGTTGGCGTTGCCGATCACCCGTTCGGAATGCTCGACCGAGCGCAGGGCCGACAGCAGGTAGGCGATCAGGCCGACAAACACGAGGGCCGTGACGACCCCGATAACCAGCGGCAAGGTGACGTTGCGGGCGAGGATGCGGCGAAAGCTGAAGGAGTCGATCGGGGTCTTGGTATTCATCATGTCCGTGTAAGGCTGTCGCGAAAAAGTCAATTTTAATTGAAATGCAAGGTTTCTGGTGGTCAAGCATAGCGTGCGCTAGCATAACAGTCTTGCGGTCAATTGCCGACTCGCAAGCCCGTGCAAAGCGCGCCAGCGCACAGATGAAAGTAGAAGAAAAATCAAGCTGGCCGCGATTGAGGCAGATCAAAGAGACAAGCGGTTCGCATCCTAAGATGCAGGAGGTGGCGGCGTCCCTGCGACGACTGCCGTGTGCAAACCATCCCATGCAGGAGGACATCATGGCTAATCAATTGATGCGTCGCGATCCGCAAAACCCGCTGGCACGTTTTGACCCGTTCAGCGACATGGAAGATTTCATGCATGACTTTTTCGCGCCCGCCTTGCGCTTGCGCGATGCGGGTTCGTCACGCATGCGCGTCGATATTTCCGAAACTGAGCAAGCCTATCAGGTGCAGGCAGACATTCCAGGCGTCAACAAGGACGATATCAAGGTCTCCATCGACGGGAGCCGCGTCTCCATCAGTGCCGAACTCAAGGATGAAAGAGTGACGCGCGACGGCGGCGGCAAGACCGTGCGCAGCGAACGCGAGTATGGCCAGCAATACCGCAGCTTCGTGCTGCCGCACGAGGTGGACGAGGCCGGCGCGCAGGCGCGCTATGAAAATGGCGTGCTGCTGCTGGACTTGCCGAAGAAAGAGGGGACGGGCGGGCGGCAGCTGGCGATACAGTAAGCCTGGCCAAGGAGCGGGCATGAAAAAACGCCGGACGGTGCCGGCGTTTCTTGGGTATTGTCGGGTGGCAGCGCGCTGCCGCCCGATTTGCCTCTATATATATGTCAGTCGCGGATTTCCAGTGCCCGGTTCAGGCTCAGCGCGGCCAGCGAGGCGACGGCGCCCGACAGCAGGTAGAAGCTGACATAGGCGAGGCCGAAGTTGGCCGACAGGCCCAGCGCCACCAGCGGGGCGAAGCCGGCACCGACCAGCCAGGCCAGGTCGGATGTCAGGGCCGCGCCCGTATAGCGGAAGCGGGCAGGGAAGTTGGCCGTCACGGCGCCGGCAGCCTGGCCGTAGGACAGACCCAGCAGGCTGAAGCCCACGAGGATGAACACGTCCTGGCCCGTATTGCCGCCGCCCATCAGGGTCGGCACGAAGGCGCTGAAGATGGCGATCAGCACGGCCAGCACGCCCAGGGTGGTGCGGCGGCCTACTTTATCGGCCAGCAAGCCGGAAATCACTACGCCGATGGCGGCCAGCACGGCGCCGACCATCTGGATTTGCAGGAAGTCCGGGGCCGAACGCGTCTGGTAGACGGAAATCCACGACAGCGGGAACACGGTGACCAGGTGGAACAGGGCGTAGCTGGCCAGCGCGGCGAGGGCGCCGATCAGCACGTTGCGGCCTTGGCCGCGACTCATTTCAAACACGCTCACGGGCTGCAGTTCGCGTTCGTCGAGCAGGCGCGCATATTCATTCGTCGACACCAGGCGCAAACGGGCAAACAGGGCCACGACGTTGATGGCGAAGGCCACATAGAACGGATAGCGCCAGCCCCAGTCGAGGAAGTCTTCATCCGTCAGGCTGGTCAGCATGAACCAGAACAGGCCGGCGGCGATCAGGAAGCCGGCGGGCGCGCCCAGCTGGCCCAGCATGGCGTACCAGCCGCGCTTGTTTTCCGGCGCGTTCAGGGCCAGCAGCGATGGCAAGCCATCCCAGGAACCGCCCAGGGCGACGCCCTGGCCGATGCGCAGCACGGACAGCCAGATGATGGCGGCAAAGCCCAGGTGGGAATAGGTCGGCAGGAAGGCGATGCCGGCTGTTGACACGCCCAGGAGGAAGAGGGCGAACGTCAGCTTGGCGCTGCGTCCCATGCGGCGCTGGATTTCCATGAAGATCACGGTGCCGAACGGACGGGCGATGAAGGCGAACGAGAAAATCAGGAACGCATATAAAGTCCCTTCCAGGCGTTCTTCGAACGGGAAGAAGACGCGCGGAAACACCAGCACCGAGGCGATGGCGTAAACAAAGAAGTCAAAGTATTCGGAAGCGCGGCCGATGATCACGCCGACGGCGATCTCACCGGGGTCGATATGCGATTCGACCGTGCCGGCCCCGCGTGCGTCGCGCAGGGAGTGGGGGGAAAAGTCGGCGGGTACATCGCCGCTGTGTGTGCGCGTGCTGGACATGATGATCGTCTCCAATATCGTTTCGAGTTCGGCCAACGCGTAACTTACCCCGGGTGTCTCACGCCCGGAGCAGGACTATTCATTGGATAGTTGTAGGAGAAGTCCTCGTCTACCAAGTGAAAGTCCGAGCAAGGGGTAGGACAAAACGTCCAATTGCCAGTGCGCTCCAGTGAGAATACAGTACCATATCTTCATCCCCTGTACTGGACTTTCCTGTATGTTTTCATTAAAAGTTCGTCGCGGACTGCTTCTTTTACCTCTCGCATTGTTGGCTGGTTGCAATACGGTGGTACTGAATCCGTCTGGCGACATCGCAGTTCAGCAAGGCAATCTGATTGTCATCTCGACATTGCTGATGCTGTTGATTATCGTTCCGGTAATCGCCCTGACCCTGCTGTTCGCATGGCGCTATAGAAAAAACAACACCGCGGCCAAATACGAGCCGGACTGGGACCACTCGACTCGCCTCGAGCTGATTATCTGGGGCGCGCCCCTGTTGATCATCATCGTGCTGGGCCTGCTGACCTGGATCAGCACCCACACCCTCGATCCATACCGCCCATTGAGCCGTATCGACGCCAACCGTCCCATTCCCGCCAGCCACAAGCCGATGATCGTCGAAGTCGTGGCCATGGACTGGAAATGGCTGTTCATCTACCCGGAGCAAGGCATCGCTTCCGTGAATGAACTGTACGCGCCCGTCGATCGTCCGATCCGCTTCAAGATCACCGCGTCGTCCGTCATGAACTCGTTCTTCATCCCCGCGCTGGCAGGTCAGATCTACGCCATGCCGGGCATGGAAACGCAGTTGAATGCCGTCATCAACAAGCCGGGTGTCTATAAAGGCTTCTCCGCGAACTACAGCGGTGCCGGTTTCTCGGGCATGCGCTTCAAGTTCCACGGTGTCAATGATGCGGACTTCGACAAATGGGTGGAATCGGCACGTGCCGGTGGCGGCGCGCTGAACCGCGACGACTACCTGTCGCTGGCCCAACCTAGCGAACGCGACCCGGTACGCCGCTACAGCGCCGTGCCTAACGATCTGTACAAGGCAATTCTGAACCGCACCATCGTTTCCGACGCCCTGTGCGTGACGCCGGTCGAGCCATACAAATTGACGATGGCAAAAAGCCCGGTAGCGGCCGTAACGGCAGTAGTCGCTAGCGATGCAGTCGTGGAAAAGGGCGTTCAAGCCAAGTAACCACTGCATGAATCCCGCAGCGCATCGTAGTGGCGCTGCAGATACTGGCGCCGCTTGCCTGGCGCCTCCCTTTTTTCTCTGAGAGTAACAATGCTAGACCATATTGATCTGACGAAGCTTATATTCGGCCGTCTGACTTGGGATGCAATTCCATTTCACGAACCTATCCTGCTGGCGACCTTTGCAATGGTCGCCCTGGGCGGTATCGCACTCGTTGCGGCACTGACGTATTTCCGCGTCTGGGGTACCCTGTGGCGCGACTGGATCACCAGTATCGACCATAAAAAAATCGGTATCATGTACATGATCCTGGGCTTGGTCATGCTGCTGCGCGGCTTTGCCGACGCGCTGATGATGCGTACCCAGCAGGCGATCGCCTTTGGCGACAATGCCGGCTTCCTGCCACCGCATCACTACGACCAGATCTTCACCGCCCACGGCGTGATCATGATCTTCTTCGTCGCGATGCCTTTCGTGACGGGTCTGATGAACTACGTGGTGCCGCTGCAGATCGGCGCGCGCGACGTGGCTTTCCCTTTCCTCAACAACTTCAGCTTCTGGATGACCACCATGGGCGCCGCCCTGGTCATGGCTTCGCTGTTCGTCGGCGAATTCGCCCGCACGGGCTGGCTGGCGTATCCGCCGCTGTCGGGCATCGTCGGCAGTCCGGACGTGGGGGTAGACTATTACATCTGGTCCTTGCAGATTGCCGGGGTCGGGACGCTATTGTCCGGTGTCAACCTGATCGCCACCATCGTCAAGATGCGCGCGCCTGGCATGACCTGGATGAAAATGCCCGTCTTTACCTGGACCGCACTGTGCACCAACATCCTGATCGTCGCCGCTTTCCCGGTACTGACGGCCGTATTGGCCATGCTGTCGCTGGACCGCGTTGCCGGCTTTAACTTCTTCACGACGGAACTGGGCGGCAACGCCATGATGTACGTCAACCTGATCTGGATCTGGGGTCACCCGGAAGTCTACATCCTGATCCTGCCGCTGTTCGGCGTGTTCTCGGAAGTGGTCGCCACGTTCAGCAGCAAGCGCCTGTTCGGCTACGCCTCGATGGTGTACGCCACCTGCGTCATCATGATCCTGTCGTACCTGGTATGGCTGCATCACTTCTTCACCATGGGTTCGGGCGCCAGCGTCAACTCCTTCTTCGGCATCACGACGATGATCATCTCGATCCCGACGGGCGCGAAGATCTTCAACTGGCTGTTTACCATGTACCGCGGCCGTATCCGCTTTGAACTGCCGATGCTGTGGACGATCGGCTTCATGGTCACCTTCACCATCGGCGGCATGACCGGCGTGCTGCTGGCCGTACCACCGGCGGACTTCGTCCTGCATAACAGCTTGTTCCTGATCGCCCACTTCCATAACGTGATTATCGGCGGCGTGGTGTTTGGTGTATTTGCTGCAATTAACTACTGGTACCCGAAAGCCTTCGGCTACAAGCTCGACGCGTTCTGGGGCAAGTGCTCGTTCTGGTTCTGGTTCGTCGGCTTCTACCTGGCCTTCATGCCGCTGTACGTGCTGGGCCTGATGGGCGTGACCCGTCGTGTCAACCACTTTGAAGATCCATCCTTGCAAATCTGGACCATCATCGCCTGGTTTGGCGCCGTCTCGATCGCGCTGGGCATCGGTTCCCTGCTGATGCAGTTCTATGTGAGTTTCCGCAACCGTCACGCCCTGCGCGACGTTACCGGCGACCCATGGGGCGGCCGTACGCTGGAATGGTCGACGTCGTCGCCACCGCCAGACTATAATTTCGCCTTCACGCCACAAGTGCACGAACTCGATGCATGGACTGACATGAAGAAACACGGTTACCAGCGTCCGACGTCCGGTTTCACGAAGATCCACATGCCGAAGAACACCTGGGCTGGTTTCGTGATCGCCGCACTGTCCGCACTGGTCGGTTTTGGCCTGATCTGGCAAATGTGGCTCGTCGCCAGCGTTGGCTTCGTGGTCATGATGATTACGATCATCGTCCATACCTTTAACTACAAGCGCGATTACTACATTCCTGCGGAAGAAGTGGTCCGTACCGAAGACGCTTATACTAAATTGCTGAGCAGCCATGTCTGATACCATCGCCCATAACACCGGCGCCGCTGGCGCCGCACCAAGCACGCGCAGCTACTTTGTGCGCGAGCACCACCCGGAAAACGGCAGCTTGCTCGGTTTCTGGCTCTACCTGATGAGCGATTGCCTGATCTTCGCCTGTCTGTTCGCCACGTACGCCGTGGTCGGCCGCAGCTACGCGGACGGCCCGACGGGCGCCGCGCTGTTCGACCTGCCGCTGGTGGCCGTCAACACGGCCATGCTGCTGCTGTCGTCGATCACCTACGGCTTCGCCATGCTGGCCATGCAGCGCAAGCAATTGCGCAGCACCCTGGTCTGGCTGGGCATCACGGGCCTGTTCGGCCTGGCCTTCCTGTCGCTGGAAATGTATGAATTCATTCATCTGATCCACGAAGGCGCCGGTCCGCAGCGCAGCGCGTTCCTGTCGTCGTTCTTTGCCCTGGTCGGTACCCACGGCTTGCACGTGACGTTCGGCGTGATCTGGCTCGTGACCTTGATGTTCCAGTTGAACAAGCATGGCCTGACCCCGGAAAACGGCCGCCGCATGATGTGCCTGTCGCTGTTCTGGCACTTCCTGGACGTCATCTGGATCGGCGTCTTCACCTTTGTCTACCTGATGGGAGTGCTGCCATGAGCGACCACCACACACACGGCGATAGCCACCACCATGACAACCACGATCATGGCAGCCTGAAAAGCTACGCCATCGGTTTCATCCTGTCGGTGATCCTGACGGCCATTCCGTTCTGGCTGGTGATGACGAAAGCCATCACCAACTCGGGCACCATGGGCCTGGTCCTGCTGGCATTCGCGGCCGTTCAAGTGGTGGTACACATGGTGTACTTCCTGCACATGAACACCAAGTCCGAAGGCGGCTGGAACATGATGGCGCTGATCTTCACGATCATGATCGTGGGCATTGCCATGGCCGGTTCCCTGTGGGTCATGTACCACATGAACCACAACATGATGCCGGATCTGATGCCTGAGTACATGCATACGAAAACGGCTCCATGATGAGTCAACCGCGCCCAAGCAACACCGGGCGCGCCCCTGGCGCCGCATCGCAAGATGCCGCGCCAGGCCCACGCGGCATGGCTGTGCGGTATGCACTGGCCTTGCTGGCGGGGATCTTGTTTGCCGGTTTCTGCGTCCTGGGAACCTGGCAAGTCAAGCGCCTGTTCTGGAAGCTTGACCTGATCGAGCGCGTCGAACAACGCGTACATGCGCCCGCAACGGACGCGCCTGGACCCGCAGCCTGGGCCAGCATCACGCAGCAAACGGATGAATACCGCCATGTGCGACTCTCCGGTACTTATCTCCCCATTTTCAATACCCTGGTGCAGGCAACGACGGCACTGGGCAGCGGTTACTGGCTGGTGACGCCCTTGCGCCTGGCCGACGGCAGCACCGTGCTCATCAACCGCGGCTTTGTGCCGAAACGCGCCAGCATCGCCGCCAGCACGCCGGCCGGCATCGTCGAGGTCGACGGCTTGCTGCGCATCAGCGAGACGGGCGGCGGTTTCCTGCGTGAAAACAGTCCTGCCACGCAGCACTGGTATTCGCGCGACGTGGCCGCCATCGCCGGCTCGCACATGCTGAGCAACGTGGCGCCATATTTCGTCGATGCGAAAGAGAAATCGGAAACGGCCAGTGACGCCCCCGTCGGTGGCCTGACCGTGATCTCGTTCCACAACAACCACCTCGTGTACGCGTTGACGTGGTTTGCGCTGGCCCTGATGGTGGCCGGCATCACGTGGTGGATCGTGCGCGAGGACAAGCGCCGCCGCGCGCGCAAGGCGGGCAATGCCCATCGCCAGGAAAGCGACCATGCCGGGCAGGATTGAAATCCTGCCCAACCGCGAGGTACTAGAACGCGGCGCCGTGGCGGCCGAGATGGAACACCCGGCCGGCCACCAGAACATGAAGCTGCTGATCCAGCTGCGCTGGCTGGCCGTGATCGGCCAGATCAGCACGATCTTCGGCGTGGGCGTGGGATTGGGCATCGCCTTGCCCGTGCCCTACATGCTGGAAGTGCTGTCCTGCCTCATCGCCTTCAACCTGGCCAGCCTGCTGCGCTGGCACGAGCGCCAGCCCGTTTCCAACACGGCCCTGTTTCTGGCGCTGCTGGTCGACGTCACCGTGCTGACGGCCCAGCTCTACCTGAGCGGCGGCATCAGCAACCCGTTTGCCTTCCTGTATTTATTGCAAGTCATCCTCAGCGCCGTGCTGCTGGAAGTGTGGTCGACCTGGATCATGGTGGCCATTACCAGCCTGTGCCTGGCGGGCCTGGCCTTGCTGCCCGGCCCCTTGATCCTGCCGATCGACCCCGAGCGCGGCTTTTCCAGCCTGTACGTGCAGGGCTTGCTGATCTGTTTTATTTTGAACGCCGCCTTGCTGGTGGTGTTCATCACGCGCATCAACCGCAACCAGCGGGCCGGCGACGCCAAGGTGGCCGACTTGCGCCAGCGCGCGGCGGAAGAGGAGCACATCATCCGCATGGGCTTGCTGGCCTCGGGCGCCGCGCACGAGCTGGGCACGCCGCTGGCAACCTTGTCCGTCATCCTCGGCGACTGGCGCCGCATGCCGGAATTGAGCAAGAACAGCGAATTGCTGGAAGAAATCACGGAAATGCAGGCGCAATTGCAGCGCTGCAAGAGCATCGTCAGCGGCATTTTATTGTCGGCGGGCGAGGCGCGCGGGGAATCTTCCGTCAAGACGACGATCAATACCTTCCTCAACGACCTGGTCGACGAGTGGCGCACGAGCCGCCCGATCCAGGATTTCGAGTACGATAACCGCATCGAGCACGACGTGCCCGTCGTCTTCGATTCGACCTTGAAACAAACCATCTGCAATGTGCTCGACAATGCGCTGGAAGCGTCGCCCGAATGGCTGCGTTTTGAAGCGACGCGCGAAGCGGACGCCTTGCACTTGGTCGTTACCGATGCGGGCCCCGGCTTCGAGCCGTCGATGCTGACGCACCTGGGTAAACCATATCAAAGCAGCAAGGGCAAGCCCGGCGGCGGCCTGGGTCTGTTCCTGGTGGTCAATGTCGCGCGTACCTTGGGCGGCACGGTGACGGCGCGCAACCGGGTACAGGGCGGGGCGGTGGTGCACCTGGCCTTGCCGCTGGCGGCCATCAAACTGGAAAGAGAAAGCGACCACCATGCAGGATGACCGTCTGTTACTGATCGTGGAAGACGATGCCGCGTTTGCCCGCACGCTGGGCCGCTCGTTCGAGCGGCGCGGCTATCAGGTCATACTGGCCACCAATTTCGACGAGGCCAGCGCCTTGCTGGAACAGCATTGCCCCGACTACGCCGTCGTCGATTTGAAACTCAATGGCAACACTTCGGGCCTGGCCTGCGTGCAGATGCTGCACCAGCACGACCCGGAAATGCTGATCGTCGTGCTGACGGGCTACGCCAGCATCGGCACGGCCGTCGAAGCGATCAAGCTGGGCGCCTGCCAGTATTTGGCGAAACCGTCGAACACGGACGACATCGAAGCGGCCTTCGGCCACGTGGCCGGCAACGCCGACATCGAACTGACGAATCGCGCCACCAACATCAAGACCCTGGAATGGGAACGCATCCACGAAATGCTGGCCGAAACGGATTTTAATATTTCGGAAACGGCGAGACGGCTGGGCATGCACCGGCGCACGCTGGCGCGCAAGCTGGAAAAGCAGCGGGTGAAGTAGTGTATTGCGCTGGTCACTGCGCAGCCTGATCGTTGTCGAATGCCAGTTCGATCGTACTGTCGTCGCTCCAGTCCTGCTCCCGCAACGGCGGCGTGAACGACGAGCCGCTGAATGGCACGGGCGCGCTTTTCCCATTGAAACTGATCGTCGCGGCCGTGATGCGCCGCGTTTCCGTAAAGCTGTAGGTGCCTTTCTGCGACACGAAATTGCAGGGCCCGCCCATTGCGCTCATCATGGTGCGCATGGCGAAAGGCAAGGTCTCCTTGTCGATGGCCCAGTGGACTTCGCACGCCAGCCGCAGGTCGCCCAAGCGGCGCAGCGTGTCGCTGGTCGCCGCGCTCCTGACGTAGGGTATCCACCGGACCGAACCCGCCTTGCGGTTCACTGTCAGCTCGGCCTTGTCGTACAGCGGACCCTGTCCGACGGGCAAGCTGAAGATATTGCGCTCCTCCAACGGTATCGCCAGGCCCGCCTCGTCGCTTTCCAGCCGCAGCGCGATGCCCTGCATGTCGACGTCGGCGCGGCGCGGTTCCAGGATGAATTTCAACTCCGTGCCGGGAGCCAGCGCATGCTTTTCCTCGAAGCGCTTGACGCCCTTGAGCATGGCACTGTAGGGCTTCCAGTCCGGGTCCCGCATGCCCTTTACGCTGACGGACGCCGCCGCATCCTGCGCGGCCTGTTCCACGGCTGGTTCCGTATCAGCGCAAGCTTGCGCCGCGGCACCGCACAAACACAGCAAAAGCCCCGCTCTTTTAATGGCACGCATACCTGATCTTTCTATTCATGAATGAAAACGCGAGTGTAGAAAAAAACACCGGCATGAGCAGGTTTTTAAGACAGAGCGTCAATTGGGATGAATGAAGTGCTTGAAACCGCTGTTTTCCGGGATTCGATGACAAGATATCTCACAGCAGCCGGACTGGCCGGATACATAACAAAATCCGGCCGAAAATAAGGCCATTATGCCCGCATCCGCCATTCCATCTTCTGCACCTGGATATGCGGATGGCTTTCCAGCGCTTCCCATTCCGGCAAAAAGACAAAACCCTGTTTCTGATAGAAGGCGGCCGCGCGCACATTCTCGGGCGCCACGTCGAGTACCAGCCGGGAATGGCCGTTGTCCACCGCGCATTGTTTCACGGCGTCGACCAGCCCCTGGGCCACGGCCCGGCCGCGGTATTGCTGTTGCACCCACATGGCGATCAGGTGGCACTCGCCATTACCGGCGAGCACCTGCGCGGCGAGGCCGATTGGTTGATCGTCGTCAAAGGCGAGGAAAAACGTGCGCTGCGGCGTGCTGATGGCGCGCTGCTGCCAGTCGGCATCGGAAAAAGCGGCCGCGCTGGCGTGACTGGCGCCAAAGGCAGTGGGGGCGTCGAGCAGGGCGGCCAGGCGCGTGGACTTCAGCGCTGGCCAGTCGCTGGCGGTGGTGGCGCGGATGAGAAGGGGATTCAACGCTGCGGCATTCCTTAACTGGCCGGGGCGGCCGTGGAGGTGAAAAGTATTGAATAATATTAACAGGATCGCAGCCTGGTTTGCTGCCGTTCCCGTACATTTGCTCACGCCAAGTTGTATGCGCGTCCTGACAGTTCCAGCAGTGCCCTGGCCTGGGCTATCACCAGCAAGGCCGCGCGGTAAAAGGCATCGGGCGAAGAGCTGACGTCGTCGACCAGCACTTCCGTGATCCACACGCCGCTGCTTGCCAGATAGTGGGGAAAAGCGTCGTTCATGCCCTCATGCAAGCCTTGCAGGATGGCCGCCTGGTATTCTTCGGGACATGCCACCTGCCAATGGATGCCAGCTTGCTGATTATCATGAAATTGAATGCGCAATCCTGCCGTGCGGAAGCGCCCGCCCAGGTGCTGGCTGAACCAGGCCAAGTGCTCGGTCTGCAGGGGAACCCTGCCATGTTGAGCTGTCATGATTGATCCCATATTTCCACCGTCAGCAGCTGGCCTGGCGAGCACGCGGCGATGCGCTCCGGATACACGGTAATGCAGCCGGGCCAGCCCGTGAGCTTATCTTGCGGAAATTCCCCGTCCTGCGCTTCGGCGATGCCCGCCAGCAGCAGGGGCGCGATGACGTCCGCCGAGGCCGTGTAGCGGTTGGGGAAGCCGTTGAAGGCCAGCTGGGTCGCCTTGCCTTGCTCACACAATTGCGCGATCCAGTCGGCGCCGAGCAGGCCCGCTTCCCACGTGGCGAGAAACGCTTCCTTGTTGACCTTCGTCATATCGGCCATTTGTTCCGGCGTTTCTGTCGAGATAATCGTCCACCAGCCTGACATGGGTATTCCTTGTGAAAAGTGAAAATTAACGGGTCATGGCGCGGCGCAGCAGGTAGCTGAGGCCATCGACGGCGGCCACCATCAGCAGCATGGCGACGATGACGGTAGCGGCGTTCTGCATCTGGAACAGTGACAGATGGTATTTCAGCATCTGCCCCAGGCCGCCCGCACCGACGACGCCGAGGATGGCGGCGGCGCGGATATTGTTTTCCCAGCGGTACAAAGTGTAGGACATCATCTGCGGCCCGCACTGCGGCAAGGTCGCGTACAAAAAGGCCACGGCGGGCCGCGCGCCATTGATGCGCAGGGTGGCTGCCGGCAAGGGCGGGCAATTTTCGAAGGCGTCGGCAAACAAGCGGCCCAGCACGCCTACGGTGTGCAGGGCCAGGGCCAGGGTGCCGGCGAACGGGCCCAGGCCGGCGGCGATCAGCAAAATTGAGGCCCACACCAGTTCCGGGATCGAGCGCAGCACATTCAAGACACCACGCGTCGCGTTGCGCGCCAGGCTGCCGAAACGGCCGCTGGCGGGCAGGGCCAGCAGCGCACCCAGGAAAGCGGCAATCACCGTGCCGATGGCCGACATGGCCAGTGTCTCGAACGTGGCCATGCCGACTTTCATCAGGAAGGGGGCGGCCAGCTCGGGCGGGGCGAAGCCGTGCAGGAAATCGGCGCTCGTGCGCACGGCGTCGGCACTGAAGAACTCTCCCCATTTCAGGGGCAGGGTGGCGAAGCTGGTGATGACCAGCATCAATAAACCGGCGAGCAAGGCCCAGGTCGACCAGCGCACGGGAGCAGGGGCGGGCAACATCGGTCCAGTCTTCATGCCAGCCTCCGGCGCAGCATGGCGGACACGGCGTCGGCGCCCGCCACCAGCAGCACGAACACCATCAGCATGGTGGCCAGTTCATTGCCTGCCATCATCTTCATCGATTCATCCATGCGCTGGCCCAGGCCACCCGCGCCGACAAATCCCATGACGACGGAGCCGCGGATCGCGCATTCCCAGCGGTAAATCGTGTACGACACCAGTTCAGCGGCCGATTCGGGCAGGGCGCCGTACAGCAAGGCTTTTAATCTGCCGCTGCCGTTGTTCAATAAGGCGTTGCAAGCGGCGGCATCCGACGATTCGAGGATTTCCGCATACACCTTGCCCAGCATGCCGCAATAGGTGAGCGCGATGGCGATCACTCCCGCCGTCGGCCCCAGGCCGACGATGCGTACTAATAGTAAGGCCCAGACCAGTTCCGGCACGCTGCGCAGCAACACCAGCAGCGCACGGACCGCGTGGCGCAGCGCGGCGGCCAGGGGCGCCACCCGGCCGGAACCGATGCGGGAAATCGACAGGCGCTCCGTCACCAGCAAGGTCAAGGGAATGGCGCCCAGCATGGCCAAGGCCATGCCGGCCGTGGCCATGGCGATGGTTTCCCAGCTGGAAATGGCCACCAGCTGCAAAAATTCCAGCGAGTGGGCGGGCGGCACGAAACTGGCGATGAATTGCCAGGTGGCTGCCAGGCTTTGCGCATCCCAGAGTATCCACGGCTTGAATTCGGCCTGCACCAGCATCGGCCACAGCACGAGCAGCACGACGGCAGCCGTCGTCAGGCGGCCGCGCCAGGCGGGGTCGCGCGGCATGGCGGCGTCAGCGCTCTTCAGCAAAGGGGCCTCGCGGCGTCCAGGTTCGCCTCCACCGATTCGAACTGGGGCGCCGGATCGGCCTTGTTGCGGTACAGCTCGGCGATCATGGCGTCGCTGACCTCGCTGGCAGGCAAGTCGAAGACGATCTTGCCGTCGCGCAAGGCGATGATGCGCGTAAAACAGGCGCGCGCGATCTCCACCTGGTGCAGGCTGCAGATCAGGGTGGCGTTGCGCGCCGTCGCTTCCGCCTGCAGCACATGGATCGTCTGCAAGGCCAAGGTGGGGTCGAGCGCGGACAGCGGTTCGTCGACGAGGAACACTTGTGCATCCGACACGAGCGCGCGCGCCATGCCGCAGCGCTGGCGTTCGCCGCCGGACAGGCGGTCGACCCTGGCGTACAGTTTATCCTGCAGATTGAATTTGCCCAGAGCTTCCCACGCGGCGCGCGGGTCGACGGGCGCAAGCAGCGAACGGATGGCCGTCCACACGCTCCATTGCGGCAGGCGGCCCGCCAGCACGGCGTTGACGACGCGCTGGCGCGGCGGCAGGGGCGGCGTCTGCGGCGCCAGGAACAGGCGCGCGCGCAAGGAGTGGCGCGCGGCGCTGCCGATCTGCCAGGGAGAGCTGCCAAGGATGCGCAAGCTGCCGGCCTCGGGGCGCAGCGCGCAGGCCAAGGTGTGCAGCAAGCTGGTCTTGCCGGCGCCGGACGGGCCGATCAGGGCGATCTGTTCACCCTGGGCCACGTCCAGGTCCACGTCGCGCAGGGCCAGCGCATTGCCGGCGGCGCCCGCGTGGTGGACGCTGACCTTGTGAAGTTGGAATGTCATGCGATGTTCGGTATGGGGGCGTTGGTGTGTCGGATTACGCCATGCGACGGCAGCGTAGGTCGGATTAGGCCGGAGGCCGTAATCCGACAACATTGTTGGCATTATTGCTTGTGTCGGATTACGCGGCTTTGCCGCTAATCCGACCTACGATAAAACGCGTCGACGTAGTTTACTTCAACAGCTTCGCATCGCGCGCGGCCGCTTCGATATCCTTGTAGTTCTCGGCCTTGGTCGGGATGAATTTGGTCGCGCGCTGCAGCTCGAGGATTTCCTTGCCCTCAGCCGTCGATGGGTCCAGCGCCAGGAAGGCGTCCGTCAGCTTCTTGCGCACGACGGGGTTCATGTCGGCGCGCACGCTCCAGTTGTAATCGTAGTAGCCTGGCGTCGTGTAGAACACGCGCACCTTGGCTGGATCGACCTTTTTCGCTTCCACCAGCTTTTCCCACACGGAAATGTTCAAGGTGCCCGCATCGACCTTGCCGCCGGCGACAGCGGCCACGGTGGCGTCATGCGCGCCGGAGAACGCGATGCGCTTCATGTCCGTGTCCGGATTGATCTTGGCGGCCAGCAAGTAGTAACGCGGCATCAGGTGGCCCGAGGTCGACGATTCCGAGCCGAACGTGAAGTTCTTGCCTTTCAGGTCAGACAATTGGTTGATGTCCTTGCTGGTGGTCACGAACACGGAGCGGAATTTCGTGTCTTCCTCGCGTTGCACCAGTGGCACGATCTTGCCGCCGCTGCGCACGTTGGCTTGCACGAAGGTAAAACCGCCAAACCAGACCATGTCGAGCTTGTGATTGATCAAGCCTTCCACGGACGCCGCGTAATCGGTGACGGGCGTAAATTCCACCTTCATGCCCAGCTTTTTCTCCAGGTAGCTGCCCAGCGGCTTGAACTTGCGCTGCAATTCCGTCGGCGCTTCGTCGGGGATGGCGGACACGCGCAGCACTTGCTGCGCCTGTGCCAGGCCGCTGTGGATGGCCAGGGTGGCGGCGACGGTGGCCAGGATGGCGGGGAACTTGTTGGAGAACGTGGTCATGGGGCTGCCTTTGAAAGATTGTTCATTAATATACGGAAACACCGGTCGTGCCATCCTGCATCTCGCCGATGACGACGGCGTCGCCAAAGCCTTCGGCGCGGAAAATCGCCAGCACGTGCTCGACGGCTTCCGGCGCGCAGGCCACCAGCAGGGGGCCGGCCGTCTGCGGGTCCGTCAGGATCGCCTTGTCGATGGCGCTGAGGCTGTCATCCAGCGCCACTTGCGCGCCGTAGCCCTGCCAGTTGCGGCCCGAGGCGCCCGTGATGTTGCCATTCTGCGCCAGTTGCTGCACTTGCGGCAGCAGCGGCACGTCAGCCATGGCGATGCGCGCCTGCAACTTGGCGCCGCGTGCCAGCTCCAGGGTGTGGCCCAGCAAGCCGAAGCCCGTCACGTCCGTCAGCGCATGCACGCCATCGAGCAGGGCCAGTTTCTTGCCCGGGGTATTCAATTTGGTGGTGTTGTTGATCAAGGACGCGTAGCCGTCCGCGTCCAGCGCATTCTTCTTCAGGGCGGCCGACAGGATGCCCACGCCGATGGGCTTGCCCAACACCAGTTTATCGCCGGCGCGCGCGCCCGCATTGCGCTTCACCTGCGACGGGTGCACGAGGCCCAGCACGACGAGGCCATAGATCGGTTCGACGGAATCGATGGTGTGGCCGCCCGCGATGGGGATGCCGGCCTGGGCGCAGATGGTTTCGCCGCCTTTCAAGATGAGGCCGATGGTTTCCACGGGCAGCTTGTTGATCGGCATGCCGACCAGGGCCAGCGCCATGATGGGCGTGCCGCCCATGGCGTACACGTCGGAAATGGCGTTGGTGGCGGCGATGCGGCCGAAGTCGAACGGGTCGTCGACGATGGGCATGAAGAAATCCGTCGTGGCGATCAGCGCCTGCTCGTCGTTGAGCTGGTAGACGGCCGCGTCATCGGAGGTTTCTATGCCGACCAGCAATTCCTTCGGCAGCGGAAAGCCGCCGCTGCCTTTCAGGATGTCGGCCAGTACGCCGGGCGCAATCTTGCAGCCGCAGCCGCCGCCATGGGCAAATTCGGTCAATCGGATGGGGGTATTGGATGTTGCTGCGCTATCTGACATGGCAATTCCTGCTGATGTTGTGTACAACGATGATCATTTTTACCCCAAACGCAAGGTCTGGGGTCGGACTCTCAGGGTCCGACCCCGGCACTGCGTCTTTAGGGGGAATTAGTGCCGACAATACCACACAACGCGCGCGCGGCTTGCTCAAAGGCATGTTCTGAAATATCGGGCAAGACCAGCGGCGTCGCCTGGGCGTAGCGGCTGAAGTTGCGGGCGATCGATTGCCGGTAGACGGGGTCGTAATGCTGGACCAGCAGTTCCTCCACCAGCTCGGCCATCTGGCCCGCCGTGGCCAGCTGCTGCCAGTGTGCAATTTTCTCCTTGCCATGCAGTTGCGTCAACAGGGCCAGCTGCACGTTCAGGCGGGCCGGGTCGCCGACGAAATGTTCATAGTCCTGCATCAGCAATTGCACGCGCTGCTCCGTGGCCAGCCGCACGTCCGTGCAGGCGGCCGCGCGCATCTTGTCCATCAGCGCGTCGGGCACGCGCACGCGGCCCACTTTCTTGCTTTCCGATTCGATGAAGACGGGCAATGCCGGGTCGAACTGGCGCAACTGCTGCCACAGCGTGCTTTCGAATGCCTTTTGCGAGGGCTGCTCTTCCTCGGGCAAGCCGCCCAGCACGGAACCGCGGTGCGCTGCCAATTGTTCCAGGTCGATCACTTGCGCGCCTTGCTTGTCCAGCACCTGCAACAGGCGGCTCTTGCCGCTGCCCGTGGGGCCGCACAGCACATTGATGAAATCGAAGCGCTCGGGCAGGATGGCCAGTTCGGCGTTCACGTGGCGCCGGTAATCCTTGTAGCCGCCATCGAGTTGCGTGACGGGCCAGCCGATGCGCGCCAGGATGTGCGCCATGGCGCCGCTGCGGTTGCCGCCGCGCCAGCAGTAGACGAGCGGCTTCCATTCGTGCGGATGGCCAAGCAAACCGTCTTCGATATGCCGCGCGATATTCTTCGCCACCAGCGCCGCGCCCAGCTTTTTCGCCTCGAAGGCGCTCGTCTGTTTATATAAAGTACCGACGCGCACGCGCTGCTCGTCGTCGAGCACGGGCAGGTTGATGGCGCCCGGCAAGTGGTCTTCCGCGAACTCGGACGGGCTGCGCACGTCGATGATGGCGTCGAATTCATGCAGGCGTGGCAGGATGTCGCTGAAGGGAAGGACTGCGGGGTATTTCATCGTGGCGCGGCTGCTTGGAATGGGGAAAGACGTATTATCCCCGATAAAGGCCGCTGGCGTGGGGCTTTGGCGCCGCCGTTCACACTGCGCGCGCCGGGCCGCCATCCCGCATGCCCGTGAAGAACCGCACCAGGCTGTGCGGCGCGTCGTCGTCAAAGCACAGGCGCAGGATGCGTTCGGACTCGGCCGCAGCCGCGCTGCTGCGCGCAAACAGCGCCGTTTCATACGCCAGCAAGGCCGCTTCCACGTCGCTTGGGTGCGCGGCGAGCGCCTGCGCCAGCTCGGCGCCGTCCAGCATGGCCAGGTTGGCGCCTTCGCCGGCCGGCGCCATCAGATGGGCCGCGTCGCCCAGCAAGGTCACGCCCGCCACGCGCTGCCAGCGGTGGCCGGCGGGCAGCAGATGCACGGGACGGGGCACGGGCGGCGTGTCCGCCTCCGTGATCAGGGCCGTGAGCGCCGGCGCCCAGCCGGCAAACTGGGCGGCGATGGCTGCCCGGGCGGCGGCCGGGTCGGCAAAATCGATGCCAGCCAGCCACTCCTCAGGTTTACTCAGGGCCACATAAACATGCAGCACGCCACCGGCTTCGCGATGGGCCTGGATGCCCTTGCCCGGCGCCAGCGCGAACAGGGCGCCGGCGCCCACGGCTTGCGCAGTGGCCCCGTGGCGGCGGTCGCTGTCGAACAGATACGTTTCAATGAAGGCAATGCCGCTGTAGGCGGGCTGCGCGCCGGAGAGCAGCGGCCGCACCCGGGACCAGGCGCCATCCGCGCCCACCAGCAGGTCGCTGGCCGCCGAGGCGCCATGCGCAAAGTTCAGCATGTGCCTGCCGCCGTCCAGCGTCGCGACGCTTGTCAGCTTGTGGCCCCAGCGCACGCAGCCGTCAGGCAAGGCATCGAGCAAGATGCGGCGCAGCTCGCCGCGCGGCACTTCGGGACGCCCGCCCGTGCCGTCGTCCCCCTCGTCGTGCAGGACCGTGCCGTGCCGGTCGAGCACGCGGCTCGCTTCGGCGCCCGCATGGATGAGGGCGCGGAAGACATCGTGCAGGCCGGCGGCCCGCAGCGCTTGCTGGCCCGTTTCTTCGTGGATATCGAGCATGCCGCCCTGGCGGCGCGCCTGCGGCGACGCATCCGCTTCATACACGGTGGCGGCGATGCCGTGGACGTGCAGCACGCGGGCGAGCATCAGCCCGCCCAGGCCCGCGCCGATGATGGCGATATGCATGGTGATCCTTCAAGTGGTGTTCAAAATAGTAGTGGAACGGAGTTCCAGAAGAATTTTGCGGCAAGCCACCATCTGTGTCAAGATAAGCGATGCCCCATACCGTAGCGACCCCATCACGACGCGCCGACTCGCTGACGCGCGACACCATCATCGACGCCGCCATTGCCCTGCTCGACACGGCGGGCGAGGGCGGCCTGACCTTCCGCGCCCTGGCCGCACGCCTGGCGACGGGAGCGGGCGCCATCTACTGGCACGTGGCCGACAAGGACGACCTGTTCACGGCCGCCAGCGACGCCATCGTCGCCCGCGCCATGCAGGCCGCCCCGCCTGGCGATACGCCGCAGGCGGGCATCCGCGCCGTGGCGCTGGCCATGTTCGAGGCGATGGATGCGCATCCGTGGCTGGGCTCGGCCCTGTCGCGCGCGCCGGGCCAGCTGCCCACCGTGCGCATCCTGGAACGCCTGGGCCGGCAGGTCGATGCGCTGGGCGTGCCGCAGGACCGGCAGTGGATGGCGGCTTGCGCCTTGCTCAATTATCTGTTGGGCGTGAGCGGGCAGAATGCGGCCAATGCCGTCATCGCCCGGGAACAGGGCCTGGAACGCGCGCATTTCCTCGACACCCTGGCGGGCGCCTGGTCACGCCTCGACGCGCAGGCGTTCCCGTTTGCCCGCAAGGTGGCGGGCCAGCTGCGCGCGCACGACGACCGCGCGGATTTTTTGGCGGGCATCGACCTGATCGTGCATGGCATGCAGGCGCTGCAAGCGGGCCGCTAGCCCAGCATATGCCCCAGCAGCGGCGCCAGCAGCACCGTCACGACGCCGGAAAAGATCATCGTCAGGCTGGCCACGGCGCCTTCTTCCGTGCCCACGCGGCGCGCCACGGACAAGCCAAAGCCGTGCGCGGCCGCGCCGTAGGGGGCGCCACGGGCGATGCGCATGCGCAAGGGCAGCAGTTTTAATAACGGTTTGCCCAGCATCAAGCCGAACAAACCCGTCATCACCACGAAGATGCCCGTCAGCTGGGCCGAGCCGCCCATGTGGCGCGACGCTTCCAGCGCGAACGGCGTGGACACGGAACGCGCCAGCAGACTGCGCGCCATGTCGCCGTGCACGCCAAATACCCGGTCCAGCAGCAGGGTGGCGGCCACGGACGCGACGATGCCGGCGCAGCTGCCCAGCGACAGGGCCAGCCAGTGCTTGCGGATCAGCTTGCGCTCCTGGAAGATGGGTAGCGCAAACGCGATGGTGGCCGGGCCCAGCAGCCACGGCAGCCAGCGCGTCTCGCCGAAGTACGTGGCGAACGGCGTCGACGTGGCCTGCACGATGACGATCAATATCGCCGAAGTGCAGATGGCGGGCGTCAGCAAGAAGTGCGGGTGGCGGCGGTGCACGGCCTGGTTGGCGTAGAACAGCACCAGGGTCAGCAGCAGGAACAGCAGCGACAGCAGCAGGGTACTCATGCTGGCGCCCTCGCGGCGCGCTGGCGCAGCAGCTTATTCAGACGCAACTTGCGTTCATGGCGGCACACCCATTCCACCGTCAGCGCCGTCGCCAGCATCACGCAGGCAAAGCCCAGGCCAATATTTACGAACAGCATCAGACCTTGCGACTTCAACAGTTGCGTAAATTGCACCACTGACACCACCAGCGGTATGAAGAACAGCAGCATATTGGCCAGCAGCCAGTTCGCGCCCAGTTCGATGGCGGCGGGGCGCACCCAGCCCGCCAGCAGCAGGGCCACCAGCACGAACAGGCCCACGACGCCGCCGGAAAACGGCAAGTGCAGGGCGGCCGCGGCTGCGTCGGCCAGCCACCAGGCGGCAATCAGGATGCCCACTTGCCACACGGTCTGCGCGGGCTGGCGCCAGGCAGGGATGGAGAGTGGGGCGGTGGTGGAACAAGGGACGGCTTTCACGGTGGGCTTTCAAACGGCAGGAGGAAGGTTTCATTGTAGTGAGCCCACATCAAAAGATAAAATGACTTAAACTCATGATTATCATTCGATATTGGAATGCATCATGGATATCCGCTCCCTGCGCTACTTCGTCGAAGTGGTCGAGCAAGCCAGTTTTACGCGCGCGGCCGCCAGGCTGCATGTGACGCAGCCCACCGTCAGCAAGATGGTCCAGCAATTGGAACAGTCGCTGGACCTGGCCTTGCTGGACCGGGCCGGCAAGCGTTTTACCCTGACGGACGCGGGCAAGGTGGTGCTGTCGCGCGCGCATGAGCTGCTGGCCCTGCACGCGGAACTGAAGGTGGAATTGCGTGACCTGCAACACCTTGAGCGGGGAGAACTGCGGGTCGGCGTGTCGCCGCAGACGCACTCCACCCTGGCGCCATGGCTGGCCGAATACCACCAGCGCTATCCTGGCATCGAACTGAAGATGTACGAAAGCGGCACGCAGGCGATCGAGCGCGACTTGCGCACCGGCACGGTGGAACTGGGCACCATGCTCGACTATCCGGGCAACGCGGCCACCTGGCAGGATTTCGAAGCCTTGCCCCTCGTGCGCTCGCCGCTGTGCCTGCTGGCCGCGCCCGGCTCGCCGTGGCAGGGCCGCGCCTCGGTCGCGCTGGCCGAGCTGGCCGACAGCCCCTTCATCTTCTATGGCGCCGCGTTTGCCCTGAACGACATCGTGCAGGATGCCTGCCAGCGGGCCGGTTTCGCGCCGCGCATCACGGGCCGCAGCGGCCAGTGGGATTTCATTGCCTCGCTGGTGCGGCTGGGCGTGGGCATCTGCCTGCTGCCGAAGATGTATTGCGACACGCTTGATGCCGCGCAATTTGACGTCATCCCCCTGGCCGGCCCGCCCGTGGAGTGGAATTTGATGCTGGCCTGGCGCCGGGGCGGGCGGCTGTCGTTCGCGGCGCGCGCCTGGCTGGAGCTCGTCAGGGCGCGCATGGCGGACGCGGCACGTTTACAATAGGCGCTCGCCAACTTCCGCCCGACCCGATGAACATCAACGTCAATACCAGACTTAAACGCACGGCCGGCTCATTGCTGCTGGGATTGTTATGCACCGTGGGCCTGATGAGTGAAATGGGCTACGCCCAGGCCGCCTTGCCCGTGTATGGTTATTTCGTCAAGAACACCTATCCGCACGACCCCCAGGCGTTCACGCAAGGCTTGCTGTTCAAGGATGGCCATTTGTATGAAAGCACGGGCCAGAACGGCCAGTCCTCCTTGCGCAAGGTGGAATTGACGACGGGCAAGGTGCTGCAAAAAAGCATGCTCGACAAGAATGTGTTTGGCGAAGGCATCACGGACGTGGGCGATGAGCTCCTGGGCCTGACCTGGATTTCGCAGACCGGCTATGTCTTCGACTTGAAAACCTTCAAATTGAAACGCAAATTCAGCTATCAAGGCGAAGGCTGGGGGCTGGCCAGCGACAACCAGTTCGTCTACATGAGCGACGGCACGGCCGCCATCCGCGTGCTCAATCCGAAAACCCTGAAGGAAGTGCGCCGCTTCGAAGTGAAAGCCGAAGGGCGGCCCATCGACCGGCTGAACGAGCTGGAAATGGTCGACGGGCAATTGTTCGCCAATGTGTGGGGCGCGGACGTGATCGCCCGCATCGACCCGGCCAGCGGTAAAGTTATGGGCTGGATCGACCTGACGGGCTTGCTGCCGCCCGAGCAGCGGGGCACGGCCAATCCCGATGCCGTGCTCAACGGCATCGCCTGGGATGGGCGCGGCAAGCGCCTGTTTGTCACGGGCAAACTGTGGCCCAAGCTGTTCGAAATCGAGCTGATCGAAATCCGGCGCCGTTGATGTTGGCTATTGGACAGTATTGCTGGCGATGAATCGTTTATGATGGCGTTCCTTCGCCCAGTGCGACCTTTACAGGATGCCATGCTGTTCTTTTCTTTACACCGCCTGGCGGCCGCCGCCGCGTTGGCCGCCGCCATCGTGCCCGCCGCGCAGGCGCAAACATCATACGTGCCGGTGATGCAGCAATACGGCGACTTTGTCGTCACGCGTGACCGCCACGCCCCGCTCGTTACCTTGACTTTCCGCAAGCACGGCTACTGGCCCGGCGGCGCGCGCGAAGTGGTGGAGGTGCGTCCGATAAAAGCGACGCGCGAGGGCCAGCCCATGCTGCTGGCCTTTACCAAGGGCTACACGGGCCAGGGCACCATCCTCATCGGCGTGCAGAATGGTGAACCGCTGATGCGCCCCATCAGTCCCCTGCAGCGCGACAGCATGGTGCGCACGGAGCGCGACCCCGAATGGGGCGTGCCGCAGCCGGGCCGTCCCGAAGTGCTGCTGTTTGCCCGCGACGGCCGCGCGCTCGATACGGGCTCGGGCGAGCTGCTGTGGTTTGACGTGGCTGGCGGCGTCACCGGCGATTACGCGTCCGCCATGCTGGTCTCCGTCTCGCCCGACGGGCGGCGCGGCGCGTATCTGACGAATGCGCTGACGAAGGTGGGAATCATCGTCGCCACGCGCGACGACGGCGTGGCCGGCGTGCTGGCCTTGCCGCCGGACACGTATCAACGGTGGCTGAAACCCTTGTCGGAGGCCGCCTCCGCGCAGGCGGGCGTCGCCATCAAGGCGCGCCAGGGCCGCACGGATTCAAACCGCATCCGGCGCGAGCTGGAACTGGCCTGGTTCGGCCAGCAATTTCAATGGAAACAAGGCAAGGGCGGCTGGCAAGTGACGGGCTTGGGCCTCAGTTCCGCGCCGCCGGAAGGAAAACAGCCATGAGCTACCCTCAATTCATCGCCGGCTGCCTCGCCGCAGCCCTGCTGGCCGGCTGCGTGCACAGCGAGATCGCCCCCAGGGATTATCTGGCGCAAGACATCGACAAGAGCCAGGCCCTGGTGGAAGTGGACGTCGTCTTCGGGCAAGCGCCCGACGACAAGCTGACGTCGCGCATGACAGCGCGCAACAGCGTGGAATACGCGGGTGCGCCGCATATTGTCGTGCCGTTCTACCAGAAGGGCCTGGGCTTCGACCAGGGTTTCGCGGGCACGTACATGTTTGCCGTGCCTTATCCGATCGCCAAGGTGGAAACGGCCACGGCCAGCAGCCGCGTGTTCGGCCAAAAACTCGGGGGCCAGCAGCCGGGCAGTCCGCGCTATCGTTTCCGCGTGCCGGGCAAGGCGCAGTGGAACAGCAATGAAACCTTCATGCTGAGCTTTGCGCGCAAGGGCCGCCGCGAAGAAATCACTTTCCGCTTCAGCAATGAGCAAAGCTGCCCGTCCGCCTTCCTGGCCACCACGCCACTGTATGGCTTTCCCATCAAGGTCGTCGCCACGTTCAAGGGCAATCAAGGCTGCCTGAAAGTGTGCGACAGCCGCGACCAGTGGCCCGGCTTTTGCGCCTTCCAGCCGCCGCCAAGTGCCTGACTATCATCATGCAAGCGACGCGTCGGCCTTGGACGGTGCGGCGCTTATACACGCGCGCGTTTCGCCGATTCTATTCAATTGTCATCGAATGGCGGCGTAAAACGCTTATTTATGCGCTGAAAACCCGGCTGAATTGACGCAGATCAATACCGCGGCCAGCACATAAATCTTGCCGCAAAAATATCTTTCTCAGGCGTATGATTTCCGTGCCGTGAGCAGCGCACGCAGATGGTGCGGCCCGGCCCGATATCCGAAACGCATCGTTCCTGTGGAGAGACAGAATGAAAATGCCCGTTTTAGGAAGCACCCAGGCCGCCATCAGCAACCGTCCGCTCGACATGCTGGCCACCGATACGGCGGCAGTGCGCGCCATCGCCCAGGCAGCCGTCAGCGTGGAACTGTTCACCATTCCCCTGTACATGGCCACCATGTATTCGATCCAGGGCACGCACCAGATCAACTCGAAAGGCATCACCTACTACGAAGGCCGCCAGTGGCCGGGCATGGGCACCACGGCGCGGCCCGAACTGAAGGAGCAGAAGGCTTTCAATATCATTTTCAGCGTCTTCATCCAGGAAATGCTGCACCTGCAGATGGCGGCCAACCTGGCCACGGCCATCGGCACGGCGCCATGCTTCACGGGCTCGGAGCTGCAGTCGCAGGACCACGGCTGGACCTGCTACGGCAAGGATTGCACGGTGATCCCGCACATCGTCGACTTGCAGGACACGGCCGGCTACCGCCACGTGCGCGTCAACCTGGAAGAGCTGAACGATAACCAGTGTGACCTGTTCCTCGCCATCGAGCAGCCGGAACAGCAGGCGCGCGCCCAGCTGGCGAAGTTTGACGAGCACAACCACACCAAATATTTCCCCGAGGTACCGTTCGTGGGCTGGACGCCGGGCAAGCACGTGCATGATCTGCCCCTGTTCGGTACCATCGGCTACATGTATGAGTGCTACGCGCGCTATATCAGCATCGAATACACGGATGGCCAGACCTTGTGGCACAAGCTGTTCGTCAACGGCTCGGTGCAGCAGGACATGTTCAACAGCCAGGTGCAGGGCCATGCGCGGGCCGAGTTTCCCAAGTTCGACACCTGCTTCGGCCCGCAGGACCAGGATGGCGGCCAGAGGGGCTCGTTCAACAAGGCCATCGACATGATGGCGGCCATCACGGACCAGGGCGAGGGCAGTGCCACGGCCATCCAGCGCTACCGCCGTGACGCAGGGCAGCGCCTGATGGCCGTGCAGCCCGACTACCGCGAAGACCTGGCCGCCTTGAAGTGCGATTACCCGTCGTACGCGAACAATGGCAAGGACGCCGAATCGCGCGATGCGGCCGCGCGCCACGACAGCGCCCCGTTCGATCACTATGAGCGTTTCGGTCAGGTCAAGGCCATGCTGCCCGTCAAGACCTGGGCCGGCTGGCACAAGGAAGGCGGGCGCTGGAGCGAAGCCATGCTGACGAACGAGCGCTACAACCCGGCCACCGCGCCGAAGAACATCCCCGCGCCGGCTGCCGTGGCGGGCGCGCTGAACCGCTTGAAGGACGCCGGCGGCACCCTGCAAATGCTGAGCACGGTGGCCACGGGCGCCATCTATGGCATCACTTCCGTGCTGGACAAGTACTGGCTGAACCAGAAACTCGAATTCCCGTATCCGTCGATGGTGGGCGCGGGCGACCGCATGGCCATCTGCTGGGCCGTGCTGGGCCAGGCGCCGAACCTGGCGACGGGCGTGCCGCTGGCCGAGAAAGGCGTGCTGTACCACGCCTGCCAGGGCATGCATCTGGAGGGCGAAGCGTCGTCCACCTGCGCCGCGCTGGCCGTCTACCATACGTGCCGCGGCTCCAACGGCTGCCATGCCCAGGGCGGCTGCGGCTTTGCCCAGGCCGACACGGGCGGCTCGTCCTGCGGCCATTCGGTCAAGGCTGCCGCGGCGCCTGGCAGCGAGTGCTACGTGCCGCCACCGCCGCCGCAGGACGATAAAGTCTACAGCGCGCCCAGCGACAACAAATGCGGCGGCTTCGGCGGCTGCGCCGTGCCGATTTCGGCCTCGCAGCTGTATCCGAACACCACGAAGAAGGACCCGCCCGAACCCGCCACCATGACCTTGTACGATTTCGGTCCCGCGCCCGAGCACCGCAGCATTCCGCTGGGCCAGAGCATGAGTTTTGCGCTCGGCGACAATGTCTACGACAAGGCATGGGAAGCCTACGGCAAGGTGATGGCCGCGCGCGGCACGCCGGTGGGCGCGCCGCCGGCGCCCACCGACCTGCGCCTGGCCTTGCCGCCGTCGACCTGATGCGGGGCATCCTGCACGAGGCGGGGCCGCGCCTGGGCCTGCCGAACCTGGGCCTGGGCGTGGGGCTGCGCCCGCCCCATTACGCGCACATTCTGGAACACGGGCCGCAGGTGGACTGGTTCGAGATCATCAGCGAGAATTTCATCGACAACCACGGCTATGCGCGCCACGTGCTGGAGCAGGTGGCGGCGCAGGTGCCCATCGTCATGCATGGCGTGTCGCTGTCAATCGGCAGCAGCGACCCCCTGAGCCTGGCTTACCTGCGCAAGCTGCGCCAGCTGGCCGCCGAGATCCGCCCCGCGTGGATTTCCGACCACCTGTGCTGGACGGGCGCCGCCTCGCTCAACAGCCACGACTTGCTGCCCTTGCCGCTGGACGAGGCCAGCCTGCGCCACGTGGGCGCGCGCGTGCGCCAGGTGCAGGAATTCCTGGGCCGGCCCCTGATCCTGGAAAACCCCAGCACCTACGTGGAGTTTGCCCATTCCAGCATGCCGGAATGGGAATTCCTGGGCCGCCTGGCGGAGGACACGGGCTGCGGACTCTTGCTCGACGTTAATAATGTCCACGTCAGCGCGCATAACCACGGCTATGACGCGGCTGCCTACATCCGCCAGTTGCCGCATGAGCACATCGTGCAAATCCACCTGGCCGGGCCCACCGTCTGCGGCGCCATGCTGATCGACACGCACGACGCACCCGTGCCGGCCGCCGTCTGGCGCCTGTACGCGCTGGCGCAGCAGTTGACGGGGGGCGTGTCGGCCCTGCTGGAATGGGATGCGGACATTCCGGCTTACCCGCAGCTGCTGGCCGAACTCGACAAGGCGCGCGCGGCCGGGCGGGGAGAGTTTTCCGATGCCGTACCAGCCACGGCCACGGCCACGGCGAGCCTGGCCGCCGTCTCGGCGCCGCTGGGCTTTCACCTGGAGGCCGCCCATGCCCCGTAGCGCCGACGGCGACGCGCGCGCGGACGCACCGCTGGCGCAATTGCAGGCGTGGTTCCTGACGGCCATGACGGCGCCGGGCGGTGCGGTGCGCGGCGCGCAGTTGGCCAGCGAGCGCCACGGTTTGACGCAGGAGCAAGTGTTGAAGCGGGCGCGGGGCGGGCCGGCGCCGCTGCACATCCATGCGGACGGCTACGTGCAGCGTCTGCTCGAATGCCTGCAGGCCGACTATCCTGTCTTGCGCAAGGTCATGGGCGACGAGCTGTTCGCCTTCTTTGCCCGCGCCTATGTCTGGCGCCACCCGTCCGCTTCCCCGACCTTGTACGACCTGGGCGGCGGCTTTGCCGATTTTCTCGCCGCCAGCCAGGGTGCCGCCGGCGCGCACGGGGACGTCTTGCGCTTTCCCGTCGAACTGGCGCGGCTGGAGCGGGCGCGCAGCGAGGCGGGCAGGGCGCCGGGGCTGGAAAAACTGGCGCAGCCCGTCCTGCCTTCCGGTCTGGACTTGCTTTTGGGAAATGCGCCGGCCTGGCGCCTGACGCCGTGCACGCGGCTGCTGGCCCTGTCATTTCCCTTGTGTGCATTCTGGCAACAGGCACAGGCCGCGCCGGACGACGCCATTCCGGCCCAACCGCAGGCCAGTCCCGCCTTTGTGGCCATTTCGCGCATGCATTACCGGATCGTTATGCAGGAGCTGCAGCCGTGGCAATTTGACTGCCTGCAGGCGCTGGCCGGGGGCGCGCCGCTGGCGCAGTGCGCGCAGCAGGCGGCACGGTCCAGCGGCAGGGCGCCGGACGAGGTGCTGGCCGACGCCATGCTGTGGCTGCCCATGGCGGCCGCGGCCGGGCTGGTCACCAGCGCTGCCTGAGCGGAAAGCGGCGGACGCAAAAAAGGCCGATGAAAATCGGCCTCGATGACAACTGCAGGTGTTGCTTAGCGGTAAAAAGCTTCGACTTTGCCCTTCAGCTTGATCTGCAGCGGACGGCCGCGGCGGTCGAGGGACTTGGTGGAAGCGACCTTGATCCAGCGTTCGCTGATGCAATATTCTTCCACGTCAAGACGTTCCTTGTCGTTGAAGCGGATGCCGACGTCGTTCTCGAACACGGCTGCAACGTGGTAAGGGCTGCTCGGGTCGATCGACAGGCGATCGGGCAATGGGGGTAAGGTAGTGGTATCGTTCATGGGCGTAATTATCGCCCAGAATGCCGATCCAGACAACGGCCTTTCGCACGCCGTCTGTGTGGCGGGGGGCAAAATCGCGGGGCGGCCGTAGCACACCCATGGAGCGGCACGGCCATGCCGCACCGGTCCATGCTGCTACGGATGACCGGCTGACTTGCCGGCAATCACACTGCCCGGGAATCAGGATTTGTCGTCATTCTTGTGGCTTTGACGTCCCGCTTCCACGTGCTGCTCATGCGTGCCGCCGCGCATGCCGGAGCCGGAACCCGATTGCTGGCTGCCGCTGCCACTCTTGCCCTGGCCCGATTGCTGGCCCGACTGCTGCGAACCTTGCGAGCCCGATTGCTTGTCGGCGTCATTCTTGTGGCTTTGGCGGCCCGCTTCCACATGCTGCTCGTGCGTCCCGCCCTGGGTACCGCCGGACGACTGGCGGCTGCCCGATTGCTTGTCCGACTGCTGGCTGCCCGATTGCTGCTTGTTCGATTGGCTACCGGTTTTGTCGTTGCTGTTCGAAGTCATGGTCGTTTCCTCTATGGTTGATACGCTATGGGTGGTCATCCCGTCACGGATGTTCCTGCCTGACATCCGGTGCTGCCTTGCACCGTTGAGGCCATTCTCCCGGCCTGTCGCTGGCTTCACCATAGGGACACTTCCTGTCGCCACGTAGGAAAACTCTGTGGTCGCAGACAACCATTTCTACATTTGCATTGTTTACAAGTGCCGCGTTTCCTGCGGCGGCCTGTCCCAGTCGTAATGCCAGCCATCGACAAAGGTGACGGGCACCCGGGCCAGCTCGGCCGCCGCCGCATCGTCGAGGCAGTTCACGCCGATGCCGACAAACGGGCCGCTGCGGGGCGAATCGCCGTAGCCAAACGGCCGTACGCCGCAGTGGCGGCAAAAATAGTGGCGTTCGCGGCCGGCGCCGAAGCGGTATACGCTCAAGTCGCCTTCCCCGGCCAGCAACTGGAAGTCGGCGGGCGGCACCTGGCTGGCCCAGCAGCGGATCTTCAGGCAATAGGAACAGTTGCAGCGCAGGCTGGGGGCCGCCAGGTCGATCTCGGCCGCGAAGCGCACGGCGCCGCAGTGGCAGCTGCCATGGTAGGTTTTTTTCATCTGGCCCACTCTACAGGGTGGCCGTACTGTCATGCAACTGCTGGAATTGCGACAGCTGCTGCTGCATCAGCCGCGCATACTGGCCGCCCGCGCGCAGCAGCTCGGCGTGCGTGCCTTGCTGGCAAATCCGGCCCTTGTCCATGACGATGATGCGATCGGCCTTGACGATGGTGGAAAAGCGGTGGGCGATGATGATGGTGGTGCGTCCTTGCATCAGCGCATCGAGGGCGCGCTGCACCAGCTGTTCGCTGGCCGCGTCGAGCGCGCTGGTGGCTTCGTCCAGAATCAGGATTTTCGGCGCGCGCAGGATGGCGCGGGCAATCGCGATGCGCTGCTTCTGTCCGCCCGATAATTGCACGCCCCGTTCGCCCACCACGGTGTCGTAGCCGTCCGGAAAGGCCGCGATAAAATCGTGGGCATGGGCCAGGCGCGCCGCCGCCACCATCGCTTCGCGCGCCACGACCCGGTCCGGCACGGCAAAGGCGATATTGTCCGCGATGCTGCCGGAAAACAGGGCCGGCTCCTGCTCCACCACGGCCATCTGGCGCCGCAACTGCGTCACGCCCAGCACCTGCGCGTCGATGCCGTCGAATTGCAGGCTGCCCGCATCAATCTTGTAGTGGCCCAGCACCAGGCTGGCGATGGTGGACTTGCCCGCGCCCGAGGCGCCGACGAGGGCGATCTTTTCGCCCGCGCGGATGGACAGGCTGACGCCATCGAGCGCCGAGACCTGTACGCGTTCGGGATACGCAAAACGCACATCGCGCAGCGCGATGTGGCCCGCCAGCGGCGGCTGCGGCGGCGCCTCGGTCACGGGACGGTGGCTGCGCAGGATCTCGAAGATGCGGTCGGTCGAGCCCATGGTGCGCATCCAGGTGTTCCAGAATTCGCTGATGGAGCCGGCCGTGTCCGTCACCATGCTGGCATAGATGACAAAGGCCGTCAGCTCGCCCACGCTCAAGCGGCCCTGGCCGATCAGGTGGGCGCCGAAGCACAGCGTGGTCAGCAGGGCAACAAAAGCGAGCAGCCCCTGCGCGCCCTGGAACACGGCCAGCAGCCGCGTGCCGGCCAGCGACACCTCCAGCAGCTCCCGCATGGCTTGCGCGTAACGGGCCATGGCGCCGCCTTGCTGGTTGAACGCCTGCACCAGGCGCGCATGGGCAAAATATTCCTGCGCCACCTTGCCGCTGGCGGCCAGGGTGGCCGAAATGGCTCGCGCGCGCTGCCGGTAATTACTGCCGGATAACTTGCCGAGATACAGGCTGATGGGAATGAACAAGGCCAGCGGCAGGCTCAGCATGGGCGACAGCTGCAGCAGCATGGCGATGCCGCCCAAAAACACGCACAGCGAACGCAGGGCGTTGGCCGCGCCGATGGTCAGGCTTTCATGCAGGGCCGACACGTCGGACGTGAGCCGGCTGTTCAGCTCGCCACCATGGTGCTTGTCGAAGAAGGCGATGGGCTGGTTGATCACCACGTCGAACAGGCGCCGGCGCACGCCCATGACAACCATGTGGCCGCTCGATTGCAGCAGGTAGAAGCGCGCGGCCGAGGCCAGCGCATACAGCACGCTGAAGGCCAGCATGGCGGCGACCATGCCCGGCGTGACGCCGTGCCGGGTGAGGGCGGTCACGTTGTCGATGAAATAGGCGATGGCTTGCGGAAAGGCCAGCTGGGCGCCCACGGTAAGGGCCATGCACAGCAGGCCTGCGGCGATGCGCCAGCGCACGGGGTACAGCAGGCGCAGGCGTTCAAAATGCGGGCCGAAGTTGATATTGCTCATGCGGCGCGCTCCTGTGACGGTTCGGCGTTCAATTGTCCGACGAGGGCCAGCCAGTCTGCGTCGCCGATCAGGCCGGCCGCTTCCACGCGTCCCTGGTGATTGACAAAGACATAGGACGGCGAGCTCATTTGGGGATTGACGCGCCGGTAGTCGCGCAAACTGACGCGCGCCGCCGCCGCACGCAAGGCGTCGCCGGGCAGGAAGGCGCGCAGCCGGCGGGCCGGTTCTTCGCTGACCAGCCACACGGCCAGGCCCGCATTGCGCGCCAACGGCAGCAGCCGTTCGATGCCGGCCAGCTTATCCGCACATTTCGGACAGCGGCTGGCGAGGAACAGCAGCACGGCCGCCTGGCCGGGGGTGCCCGGCTGGAAACGCGCGCCGCCAGCCAGCGGGCGGGCTGGCACGGCAGGCAGGGGCTCGCCCGGCTCCAGCGCCGTGGGCGCCAGCCTTTCGCGGCGGCTGGCGCGCAGCACGGCCAGGGTCAGCCAGAGATTGCCGGCGATGGCAAACGCCAGTGCCGCCAGCACCAGTTGCAAGGTCGCGGCATCCATCAGCCGGCCTTTGCCAGGGTGGCGATGTCGTGCAGGGAAATGATGGCCACGCAGGCGATGGCCGCCAAGCCGGCCGCCAATACAGTGGTGGCGACGGGCAAGGCCGCATCTTGCGCCAGCGCAAAGTAGCTGCCGTTGATGCCCACCGCCAGCGCGTTGCGCAGCAAGTCGTACTGCGAGACGGGCCGCGCCGCTTCGCCGAAGCAACTGCAGCGCACCACGCTGTGCGTGAAGTAGCGGTAAACCAGCACGCCGGTGAGGGTGCTCAATAGCAATAACGACAGCAGCATCGGCAGCCGGGCGCCGCCGGCCAGCAGCCAGCCGGCCAGCAGCAGTTCCGCCGCCACCAGGGCTGGCGCGGCCCAGGCAGCGGCGGCGGACGGCAGGCCGAACGAGTCGGTCAGGTTACCGCGAAATTCCCCGTAGCTGCGCAGCTTGCCCACGCTGGCCGCCAGCAGCAGCAAGGCGATGCAGCAGCGCGCAATATCAGACAGTAATGCCGTCAGCATGCTGCCCCCGTTTGCGTGGTCCACAGCGGTGCGAAGCCGCCCGGACGCTGGCGCCGCAGCTGCACGCCGTCGCGCGAGGCCAGCAGCGCATCGTTCCACGGTTCGTCGGGGGCGCTGCGCAGGGCGCCGCCTATGTGCGCCTGCAACTGGGTCGAGATGGCCCAGCCCAGCCGTTCAGCCTGGGCATCGCGCGCCATGTTCAAGCCCAGCTGGGCCAGCTCTTCGCGCGTCAAGGCATAGTTATGCGAGTGGTATCCGGTCACCAATTGCGCGACGATGGCACGCCGCGCCTCTTGCGTGGCATCGGGCAATTGCCAGGCCAGCAATTCCTCGCCGATTTGCGCCAGTTCCAGCGTGGTGCGGTAAAAGGCCGTCAGGGACGGGGGAAAGATGCTGCCGCACAGCAGGGACAAGGATTGCTGGCGCGCTTCGCCGGCATCGACGCCGAACCACTGCTGCGCCATGTCGCCGAAGACCTTGATGTCGAGGCTGGAAATGGCGCCGCCGTCGACGCCGTCGAGCTGCGGGTCGATGGGCGAGAACAGGGCCAGGTCGCCGGCGATGATTTCATCGGCGCCCAGGGCCAGCAGGGTGGCGGCCGACTGGCAGTGGAAGGGCACGATAAAACTCAGGTGGCGCGCATGCTGGCGCAGCAGCAGGGCAATGCGGCGCGCCGCGTTGACGATGCCGCCCCGTCCGTGCAGCACCACGTCGAGGCGCGCCACAGGGCCGATGCCCTGGCACAGTTCGTAGAGGGCGGGCAGCAGTTCCATGTCCAGGTGTGAGGCGGCCAGGACGATGGCGCGGCTGTCGCGCGCCTGCTCCAGTGCGCGCAGCTGCGAAGGCAGCAGGGTCAGGTCTGGCTGTGGCATAGCGCTCCTTCGATCAGGATATCGGCGACGCTTTCCAGCAGGGGCAAGGCGGGCACCAGTTGTTGCACATATAAAAATTGACCAACAGGATTGTTTTCCAGGAAAACATACTCACCCTCGGGCGTGACGATCAGGTCCAGCGCGCCGTACTCGAGGCCATAGCTGTGCACGAAAGCGAGGCAGCGCTCGTGTATGTCGTCCGGCAAGGTCGCCGCTTCGTAGCGGATGGGGGCCGACATGTCGCGCGAATCGATGGCCGTGCGCGCATCGTCCTGCGAATACAGGCGGGCGGCAAACAGCTGCTTGCCGATCACGGTGATCCGTAGTTCATATTGCTTGGCGATATATTCCTGGAACTGGCAGCTCAGTTCGCTGACGGCGTCCAGGCTGTCGAGCATGGCATCGGCGACGACGGTGGTGCCTATGCCGCCGCTGACCCTGTCTGCATCCTCGACCGTTTCGGCCGCCAGGGTGGGCGTGGACATGCTCTTGAAAATGATGGGTCCGCCGACGGCGGCGCGGAAAGCGCGCACGTCGTCGGGCACGTTGCTGATCACGGTGGCGGGCACGCGAAAGCCCATGCGCGCGGCCCGTGCCAGCTGCTCGCCTTTCCATTGGGCGCCGCGCAGGGCCAGCGGATGGCTGAGCCAGTAGCAATCGAGCGTGTACAGCACGCTGAAGATGGCTTGTTCCGTTTCCAGCCGGGCATAGGCGCGTTCCTGCGGCGTCAGGTCGGCGCTGGCATAGGCGTAGTCGGCCGCCTTGCGCAGCCAGACGGCGCCCACCTGGCGCAGGTCCAGCCAGTCGCCGTCGGGCAGGCGGCGCATCCGCGCACTGGCCTGGCCGCCCAGCATGCGCTGGCACAGCTGGTAATCGCGGGGAAAGGCGTCGAGATCGATACGGAAGGGGGCATGGCCGCGGTCGGCGAGGATCGATGCCACCAGGTCGGCGTGCAGGTCGCCGCTATGGCTGATAATCAAAACCTTTTTATGCATGTCGGGGAGCCTGCAGTAGCGGAAAATCGGGAAGATGAAAAAGCCTTGCCGCGGCAAGGCTTTCAGTTGGCGCAACGATCAGCAGAATTCTCCGCCGTCACTCGAGCCGACGCGCGAATAGCGGTATTGTTCCTCGCTGTCGACCGCCGTGCAGCCGGCCACGGCGACACCGTCGCGTACTTTCCAGGGCGCAGGACGCGCCGGTTTTTCCTCTTCCTTTTTTTCCGCAAGTTTGAATGCGAACAGCTTGGTTTTATCGTGCATGAGATCCTCTGTTAATGGTTATGTTTCGATTTTTACCGATAACTGCTTTAAAGAATGGAATCTCCAATTGAGAGGGGTTCATATATTCATTGCGCGCGGAAAATCCGCGCCGCACGGCGCCGGTTTGAATATGGGGAATATATGCAACCCCGCGCCGGGCGGGGTTATGGCGTGCCGGAAATCAGCAATACTGGCCGCTGTCGTTCGGCTTGAGACGCGAAGAGTCGCGATATTGATCATTGGTGCCGACGGCGGTGCAGCCGGCCACGGCGACGCCGTCGCGCACTTTCCAGGCGGTGGCGGGCGCCGCCTGTTTTTGTACCTGTTTTTCAGCCAGTTTGAATGCGAACAATTTGGATTGGTTTTGCATTGTACTATCCTCTTGTGATGGTTAAGTACTGCTTGCGCTGTATGCCATGGTATATGGCCATTCGATATTAGCGCCGGAATAAATAAGCGTCAATTGAAAATAAATCGTATTCGCGATTCTATGTCCGAGATACTCACCAAATATCACGCCGGCCATTTATGTTATTGCAGTGCGATAAATAATAAGGGCGGTGTTTTAAATGAGCGGCAAGCCGTTTGATTATGGATGGCAAACGGATCGTCTATGCGCCCGGCCACGCACTATAATGGCGCCTGTTGAATGGAGAAGGCAGGAGTCGCTATATGGAAATGACAGTTACTGACAGCCTGCGAGAGCTGGCGTACGCGCAGGCCGCAGCGTTCGTGCAGACGCTGAACGGGCGCGATCCTGTTGCGCTGCAACGCGACTGGGGTCTGTCGCCGGCCGTGGCCACGGAGATCGTCGACATGCTCGACAGCTACTTTGCGGCCAACGAGGCGCTGTCCCTGACGCCGCTGGCGCACGCCTTTGTGCCGGGCAAGGGCGGCCGGCCCGGCGTCGATGTGTACGCCAACGGCGACGGCCCGTTGGGCCTGGAATGCCTGTTGCTGGCCGACGGCAAGCCCGGTGAAGCGATCTTGCACCTGGAAATGTCCGGCCACGATGGCGCGCTGCGCCTCCACTACCGCTACATCGGATCCTGAGAGCACCATGACTGAACTGATCAGCGAAACACAGCAACGCATCTGCGACAAATTCGGCTTGCCGGCGCAGGCGCCCGAACCCATGGTGGCCCTGGCCATCGGCAGCCTGGCGCAGTCGCCCATCTATGGCACGCGCATCGCGCTGCCGGAAAACGGCACCATCAGCTGGTTCATCCACTGCGGCGAACACGACGACGCCAGCGGCTTTTACCAGGCCCTGCATGCGGAGCACCTGCACGAGATGCTGCCGCAAGTGGTCGATTACCTGGCATTGCCCAGCGGCGCCAAGTTCATTCTCGACCGGCAAGGGTATGAAGATGTGTGGCTGGAAGAGTAACTTTCTAGTCGGCAAGATTGTCGTTGACGTTGACAAATAGGTATGGGATGCTGCGGTTCCGTTTTCAACTGTCGAAAGCCGCATCTTGAAGCCACGCCTCCCGTCCGTCCTGCTCGTCATGGCGCTTGCCGCCGTGGCAGCTCCCGTCACCTCGCTCGCCATCGCCGCCCCCGCCAGCCCATCGCAGGCATCGCGCGCGGAACAGGAGATTGCCGCCTTTGTGCGCAGCGAAATGCGGGAGCGCCAGATTCCCGGGCTGCAGCTGGCCGTGATCCAGCGCGGCAAGGTCGTGCTGAAGCGCAATTTCGGCCTGGCCAGCCTGCAATATCAGGTGCCCGTGACGGACGCCAGCCTGTTTTCCATCAACTCGGCCACCAAGGCGTTTGCGGGCGTGGCCGTGATGCAGCTGGTGCAGGAGGGCAAGATCGATCTGGCCGCGCCCATCGGCCAATACCTGACGGGGCTGCCTGCAGCCTGGCAAGCCGTGACGGTGACGCAATTGCTCAACCATACGTCGGGCTTGCCCGACGTGCTCGACCAGCGCAGCGGCAAGCTGGTGGGGCCGCAACCGGACGACGCCGCTGCGGCGTGGAGCGCCGTGCAGGCGCTGCCCGTGGAAGCCCCGCCAGGCCAGCGCTACCGCTACAACCAGACCAATTACGTGTTGCTGGCGCAATTGATCGAACGCCAGAGCGGCCAGCCCTTTACCGACTTCATCCGGCACCGGCAGTTCGACGTGGCGGGCATGCGGCACAGCGGCTTTGGCGATGCGAAGGACGTGGTCGTGGGCAAGGCCAGTTCCTACGTGCTGGACCGGGGAGGCAACGGCTACCGCAACGTGATCGAGGACTTTCCCGTCTTCATGCGCGCCGGGGCCGGCATCAACAGCAATGCGGGCGAACTGGTCAACTGGCTCATCGCCCTGCAGTCGGGGCGCTTGCTGGCGCCCGCCAGTGTGGAACGGCTGTGGCAGCCGACCAGTTTGAACGACGGCAAGCCGGCACCGTGGGCGCTGGGCTGGCCCACCATCGGCCGTGATGGCCACCGCGCCGTGGCCGGCATCGGCGGCGGCCGCTCGGCCTTCTATGTGTATCCCGACGATGGCCTGGCCGTCATTATCCTGAGCAACCTGGCGGGCGGCCAGCCGGAACAGCTGATCGATACCGTCGCCGGCTTTTATGTTCCCGGCCTGCGCCAGCAGCGGGGCGGCGCGTATGCCGCGCATCTATTGCGCAACAAGGCGGCCAGCACGGGCTTTGAAGGGCTGGAGCAGAAACTGGCGGCCATCCGGCGCCAGCATGGGCTGCCTGCACCCGCCGACGACGACCTGAATGCCTGGGGCTACCGCCTGCTGGGCCGGCAGCAGCCGAAACAGGCGGTCGCCGTCTTCGAGCTGGGTGTGCAGCTGTATCCGCAAGGGGCGAATGGCCACGACAGCCTGGCCGAAGCGTACGAGGCCGATGGCGCCACGGCGCTGGCCGTCACGCATTACCGCCGTTCGCTGGAGCTGGACCCGGGCAACACGCACGCCGTGGCGCGTTTGCGCGTGCTTTCCCCGGATTAGCGCGCCGCCGCGGCCTGGCCGTGCTCGGCGCCATGCATGGCCAGGTAGGCCGTCAGGTTGTCGTCGGCGATGCCCAGGGCGCGCAAGACTTCCTTGGTGAAGGTGACGGGCGCCGTGCCGGGCGCCGTGATGATGCGCTCGTCGGCGACGGCCCACGGCACATCCTGGTACAGGGCGGCGCCCGCATAGCCCGTTTCCAGCAAGTTGCCCGCGCTGTTGGAGGTATGGCGCACGGAGTCGAGCACGCCCGCCTGCGCCAGCACGCGCGTGCCGTCGCAAATGCCGGCCAGCACGACGCCCTTGTCGCGCGCCGCGCGCAGCAGGGGGCCCAGGTCGGGCGCCTTGCCGCTTTGCCAATGGCTGCCGCCGCACACCATCAGCAAATCGAGTTCATCGAGCACGATATCTTCCAGCGCCAGTTGCGGCGTAACCAGCATGCCGCCGGACGAGGTGACGGGCAAGCCGCCCGGCGTGGCGAACTGCGTGTAAAAGCCGTAGTAAAGGCGCGCCGTGGAGTTGAGCAGGGCGGTTTCCCAATCGGCAAAGTTCTCGGTCAGAATGGTGATGGCACGTGTCATGAAAAGTCCTGTCGCAGGTGGAGATATCAATAGTACTGGCTAGCTGGCCAGCTGGTGCCGAAAGCATAACGAAAAGCACTGACAATTTCTGTCAGGAGTCCACAGGAAACGATGGTACAAGTTGCAACAGACTGCGCTACAATCGCTGGCCCGTCCGCGCGGGCTTGTCCTTGTTCAATGCTTACTCTCCATCGCCTCCATGCTGATTCTGTTTTGCCGTGTCCTGTTCAGCATTGCTGGCCTGTTGCTGTTCTTCCTCTTCGATCAGTTAAGCGCGAATGAATGCCTGAAATTGAGCGTCTTGCTGGCGGCCTTCCTGCTGGGCGTGGGTGGCGTGCTGCACGCATGGCGTGGCAGTTGCGGCGCGATCACCGTGCTGGTGCGCGTCGTCGTGCCCGTGTTTTACCTGGACGCCGCCGTAAAAGGCTTCTTGCGTGGCTATTTTGGCATGCGCCCGAACCCGAATGCGGTTTTGCAGGCCATGTTTGCGACAGATCAAGCGGAAACGGGAGAATTTTTCCTGCACAACAGCGTCGCCCTGGCGCAAGCGGCTGGCTGGTTTGTGCTCGTGACGGCGGCCGTGCTGCTGGCCGACCACCAGCTGCAGCGCTGGCAGGCGTCGCGCGCCGGTACCGCGCCGGGCTGGCCGCACAAAGCCTTTGCCGCCGGTATGGCCGTGTTTCTCGTGCTGCTGCACGTCAATACCACCATGCGGCGCGAAAATCCGGCATTGTTCTGGCCGCTGCGCTACCAGCAGTACAGCGCGCAGCTGGACGCGATGAAATCGATGCAGCATGCGCTGACGGCGGCCATGGCCGCGCCGCGCGACTGGAATGTGCGCTATGCGGGCGAGGAGGCGCGCACCGTCATCCTGGTGATCGGCGAGAGCACCAACCGCGCCTCGATGTCGCTGTACGGCTATCCGCGCGCGACCACGCCCCAGCTCGACGCCATGCGTGCGAAGCTGCTGGTTTTTAACGATGTGATTTCGCCCGCGTCCAGCACGGTGGAATCGATGATGACCATGCTCACGCCGGCCGATATCGGCAACCCCGATGCGTGGATGGCCAAGCCGAATCTGCTGATGCTGGCCGAGGCGGCCGGCTACAAGACGTTCTGGGTCTCGAACCAGACGCGCAACGATGGCTGGATCGGGCTGCTGGCGGGAGAGGCCGATGAAAGCGACTTCATCAACTACGGCACGGGCCGTGGCGAAAACAATTTTGACGGCAACCTGTTCCAGCCATTCGCCCACGCGCTGCGCGACGCTGCGCCGAAAAAGCTCATCGTCGTGCACTTGCTGGGCGCGCATCCCAGCTATGACATGCGCTATCCCAGCCGCTTCGCCCATTTCGACCGGGCGCAGGACGCCGTCAGCGCGCAGATGGCCAGCGAGGGCAGGTCCAGCTGGATACGCAACCAGCGCGACGAATACGATAACGCGATCCGCTATGGCGATTACGTGCTGGGCACCCTGATCGGCATGGCGGAAACGGCCAAGACCGGCCGGGCCGCCTCCTTGCTGTTCGTCTCCGACCATGGGCAGGAAGTGGGCTACAGCCGCAATCACGCGGGCCATTCCGCGTCGGACAAGAGCGGCTATGAAATTCCCATGTTGATCTGGGATAACCAGCAAGCGCCGCAGTCGACGGCCGCGCGCGCCGCGCTGGAAAACCGGCCGTACCAGACGGACAAGCTTGATGCAACCGTGCTGGGCTTGCTGAAGATCGAGACGCGCTATTACGCGGCGCATGACGATATCCTCAGCAGTGCCTTTACGCCCGTGCAGCGCTTCATGAATGGTTTGCAATACCAGCGCGGTCCAGTGCTGGTCCGTTGAGCCGGCAATGAAAAGGCCCGGCGCCGCCGCGGGAAGCGGCGGGGCCGGGCCCCTGAATTTGCTGCGGATTTGCCCTCGATTACTTTTCGGCGAACGCGCGCTCGACAACGAAGTCGCCAGGCGTCGAGGTATTGCCTTCCTTGAAGCCACGCGCTTCCAGCATGTCTTTCAGGTCGCGCAGCATCTCGGAGCTGCCGCAAATCATCACGCGGTCTTCGGCAGGATTGAGTTCCGGCACGCCCAGGTCTTTGGCCAGCTTGCCGTTCTCGATCAGTTCCGTGATGCGGCCCATGTTGCGGAAGTCTTCGCGCGTCACGGTCGGGTAGTAGCGCAGCTTGTCGCTGACCATTTCGCCCAGGAACTCATGCTTCGGCAGATGTTCTTCCAGCAAGTCGTGGTAAGCCAGTTCGTCGACCTGGCGCACGCCGTGCACGAGGATCAATTCGTCGAAGCGTTCGTAGATGTCCGGATCGCGCACGATGCTGAGGAAAGGCGCCAGGCCCGTGCCCGTCGACAGCATGTACAGGCGCTTGCCCGGCAGCAGGTAGTCGGACACCAGGGTGCCGGTCGGCTTGCGGCCGACGATGACGGTGTCGCCCACTTGCAAGTGTTGCAGACGCGACGTCAGGGGGCCGCCCGGCACCTTGATGCTGAAAAATTCCAGGTGGTCTTCGTAATTGGCGCTGGCGATACTGTAGGCGCGCAGCAATGGCTTGCCGTCGACGCGCAGGCCGATCATGGTGAAGTGGCCATTCGAGAAACGCAGCGACGGGTCGCGCGTGGTGGTAAAGGAGAACAGGGTATCCGTCCAGTGGTGCACGCTTAAAACGCGCTCTTCATTCATCGAACTCATAGTATTTGTTGGCTGGTCAAAAAAATGGTTAGTTGCTGGCAACTGCTGGCAAAAGTGAAACCCTGTGTAGGCCCAGACGCTATTGTACTGGCCTCTACACGAAATTGTTACCGTCTATCGCCGCCAATGCTGCCGCACGCGGTGCCGACATTATAGTGCGAACGGCTAGACGGGGCTGAAATTCGCCCGGAAACGGGCGGTGGGCATGCGGTCTCTTGACCTGGCTCAGTTTTTTCGGGGCGCCGCGCCAGGGCTGCCGCCAGCGCGTGCCGGCGTGGCCGTGGCGCTGCTCCCGAAGCGCCGGCGCAGGGCGGCATTCGACGGATCGGACACGTAGCGGGCTACGACGGCGGCCGCCAGCGCCGTCGCTGCCAGGAACAGCGCCAGCCACGGCAGCCGTTCCGCGTAGCCGAGGCCCGCCTTGTCGACCACGTTGCGCATGCCGGCCAGCACGATGATATGGAACAAGTACAGCTCATAGCTGTGGCGGCCCATCCATTGCAGCGGGCCTTGGCGGCCCTGTCCGGCCGCCGGGACCGCCGTGGCGCCCGCGATGAAGGCGGCGCTGGCCAGCGCGATCAGGGTAAAACCGAAGACTTCGTGGCCGCCGATGCCGCGCACGTACAGGGCCGCCAAGGCCAGGCCCGCCGTCCAGCGCAAGCATCGCCCGGCACGCGCGCCCGGCTGCCAGTGTTGTGTCAGCAGGGCCGTCAGGCAGCCGATGGCGATGGCGTCGAAACAGGCAAGGTAGCCGTACATGAAGTAAATCTCGTTATCCGCGTGCAGGCTGCGGTACACGGGGCCGGCGGCGATGGCGGTGCCGCACAGCAGCATGATCGCCAGGCGCCGGCGCAGGAAGCGGCACGACAGCGGCAGCAGCAGATAAAACATTTCCTCGACGGATAGCGACCAGTACACGTTCAGGCAGTAATTGAAGTACCCGGCGCTTTGCATCAGCACGTTGTGCCAGAAGGTCAGCACGGAAGCGATGGCGATGACGAAATAGCTGGCTGGCAAGTCCTTGCCGCCGTCCGAGTTGGCAAAGAAGGGCACGTCCAGTACACCGAGCAGCACGATCAGGGACAGGGCCAGCAACAGCGCCGGCAGCAGGCGGGCGACGCGATAGAGATAGAACGCCGCCAGGTCGATGCGCGCCAGGTCGCCCCAGCGGTGCAGCGAGGTGGAGGTGATCAGGTAGCCGGAAATGACGAAAAACATGGTCACGCCGTAATTGCCCTGGTAGGCGGCGCGCAGCAGCCAGGAGGGCAGGATTTCAAGCGGGCTGTTCTTCAGACCGTAGGCGAGGGCGAAGTGCAGCAGCAGTACGCACAGGATGGCGGCGCCGCGCAAGGTGTCGATATGGTGGTTGCGGGTGATCAATGGGTTCCTTGTCAGCCTGTCTGGCGACCAATGGGGCAATTATGTGACATATGTCGCTTGCCGGTCAACGATTTTACAGATAGTCGGTAGCGAACGCGGCAATGGGGCAGGGACAGCGTAGCCTTGCGTGTATGATATTGCCGAACAGAATTGTTGGGTATCTATCATCTTGCGGGCGCGGTTTTTCGTGCCTGCCAGCCGATGAATCTGCGTGCACGATTCCTGGCGCCACGATGCCCGACCCACAGCGAAAGGTAATAAAGATGTATAAAACAGTGCGCGACCTGTTCCTGCATTTCAAGGAAGCCGTCCCATTCCGCCTCGTCCCCGCCCTGATCTGCACCGCCTTGCTTGTCGGCATGCTATTGCTGCCGGCGCCCGAAGGCTTGACGCCGAAGGCCTGGGGCCTGGTGGCGATCTTCCTCACCACGATTCTGGCGATCATATTAAAAGTCATGCCGATCGGCGTGATGGCGATGATGGCCATCGTCATCGTATCCTTGTCGCAGGTGACGTCGACCTCGTCCAAGGGCGCCATCACGGATGCGCTCAGCAGTTTCTCGAATCCATTGATCTGGCTGATCGTCGTGGCGATTCTGATATCGCGCGGCCTGAAAAAGACGGGGCTGGGCAGCCGCATCGGCCTGCTGTTCATCTCGCTGCTGGGCAAACGCACCATGGGCATCGGTTATGGCCTGGCGATTTGCGAACTGGTGCTGGCGCCATTTACGCCCAGTAACACGGCACGCGGCGGCGGCATCGTCCACCCCGTCATGAAATCGATCGCCAACGCCTTCGATTCGGACCCGGCCAAGGGTACGGAAAAGAAGGTGGGCACGTATCTGGCCCTCGTCAACTACCATGCCAACCCGATCACCTCGGCCATGTTCCTGACGGCCACGGCGCCGAACCCGCTGGTGGTCGATTTCGTGGCCAAGGCCAGCGGCCAGAGTTTCCACCTGACGTGGACCACCTGGGCCCTGTGCATGCTGCTGCCGGGCCTGGTCTGCCTGCTGGTGATGCCGTTGATCATCTATTGGTTGTCGCCGCCGGAACTGAAAGCCACGCCCGATGCCGTCACCTACGCCAAGGCGGAATTGAAAGGCATGGGCCCGCTGTCGCCACCGGAAAAAGTCATGCTGGGCACCTTCGCCCTGTTGCTGCTGCTGTGGGCCAACGTGCCCGCCATGCTGTTCGGCCCCGCATTTTCGCTCGATGCGACGGTGGTTGCCTTTGTCGGCTTGTTCGTGCTGATCATTACCGGCACCATCGACTGGGACGACGTACTGTCGGAAAAGAGCGCCTGGGACACTCTGGTGTGGTTTGGCGCCCTGGTCATGATGGCCGAGCAGCTGAACAAGACGGGCGTGATCGCCTGGTTCTCGGCCGGCATGAAGGCGGCCATCGTCGCCAGCGGCATGGACTGGCTGCCGATCGCCGGCGTCCTGGTGCTGGTGTTCGTCTTCTCGCATTATTTCTTTGCCAGCACGACGGCCCACATCAGCGCCATGCTGCTGGCCTTTCTGACGGTGGGCCTGCACCTGATTCCCGCCGAATACCACGTGCCGTTCATGCTGATGATGACGGCCGGCTCGGCCATCATGATGACCCTGACCCACTACGCGACGGGTACCTCGCCCATCATCTTCGGCAGCGGCTTCGTGACGATGGGCAACTGGTGGCGGGTCGGCTTTATCATGTGCGTGGTGGAACTGCTGATCTTTGCCGTCGTCGGCACGACGTGGTGGAAGGTGCTCGGCTACTGGTAATACCAGTTGCTACAGCTGGCGCGCCAGCCGCCGCATGGCCGCCAGGCAGTGCGCCAGCTCGCCGCCCACGGCGCGCTTCCACAGGACGGCCGCCTGCGACCAGGCTTTTTTCGCCAGCAAGTCCCGGAGTTCTTCCTGCTGCGCTGCCGGCAAGCCGCCGAACTGGCGCAGTTCCAGCGTGCGGGGCTGGCCGTGGCGGCCCGCCGGGTCGAGTTCTTCCAGCGCGTCGTGCAGGCTGCCGTAACGGTGCAGGGCGCCGCCGTCATCGACGGCCGCCAGCGCCAGGTCCGGCGTTTCTTCCAGGTCGTAGCCCAGGTCGCGGCAGGGTTCGTCGATCAGCTGGGCAATATTGTAGATCGTCAACACCTGCGCGGATCGCACGACGTCCGTCAGGTCGTGCACGTCGATACCCGCGTCCAGCAGCCGCTGTAGGGCAGGGGTGTTGATGAAGGGAAAGCCCGACTCGCCCAACGCGCGCCAGCGTTCCAGCCACTGGGGCCGCGGCAAGCTGTCATCGACGACCTCGGCCCACAGGCCCCGCAGCAGCAACTGCTGCAGCAAGGGACCATATTTCTTCTGTTCAATATCCTGCGCCAGGGCATCGGCCTGTGCCGCATCGAAGCCCGCTTCCTGCAATCGCCCAGTGATCGTTGTCATTCTCCGCCGCCTGCCTTTCCCTGTTTGTGTGTGCAGGCGGCATCATATATGCAAGCACCGCCGTCACGGCAACTGGCCGCGCACGACTTGCAGCAGATAGTCGCGCGCCGCGGCCTGTTCCATGCCTTTTTCCTGCAGCAGCGGTAGCAGGCGCTCAAACAGCTGGCGCCGCCGCAGCGATGGTTCGGACCTGTCGCGCCGGTCCGAAAAGAAATCCATCAGGGTCGAGCCGCACAGGCAATTGCGGTAGACCTCGACGATGGCCACGTTGTTGTCATCGAAACTTTGCTTGAGCCCCGAGACATCCTGTCGCATCGCCCGTGTCTGCCCGATGAACTCGTGCGCCGTGGCGAAGACGCGCCCGCAGCAGGCGCAATGCTTGGGAAAGGCCGCTTCGGCCAGGGCGCGCAAGCCTTCGAAGAACAACTGCTCCTGCATGATGGCTCCTGGCGGCGCGCTAGGCGGCGCGGTTGCTGATCTCGATGCCATGGGGCCCCCGCGGCGGCCGCTGCACGCCCGATTCGAAACGCTGGAAGGCTTCCAGCAAGTGGTCTTTCAGCAGGGTTTCGTCCCACGGCTTGGTGATGAATTTGTACACCGAGCCTTCGTTGATGGCCGCCGTGACCGAATGCAGCTCAGGGTAGCCGGACAGCATCACGCGCACGATCTCGGGATAGACGCCCTTGATGCGGCGCAATAGTTCGTTGCCCGACATGCCCGGCATGCGCGCATCCGTGAGGATCACGCCCACCGCGTGCGAGGCGACCAGTTCCAGCGCTTCCTGCGGATTGGTGGTGCTGAGTATCTGGTAGCCTTCCTTGCGCAGCGAGCGGCGCAGGGCGGACAGGATATGCTCCTCATCATCGACCAGCAGCAGCACGCGCTGGGGCGCCACGGCATGGCAGCTCTCGGGCGGCAAATGGGTGCCTGCATGCAGCATCAGATCCATCTCGGCGCCGGGCAGGGGGCGGCTGAAGTAATAGCCTTGCATGGCGTCGCAGCGGTTGGTATTGAGAAAACCCAATTGACCCTCCGTTTCCACGCCTTCGGCCACCGTGGTCAGGTGCAGGGACTTGGCCATGGCGATGATGGAGCGGGTCAGCGAAGCGCCATCCACGCTGTCGGTCACGTCGCGGATGAACGATTGGTCGATCTTGACCACGTCGATGGGGAATTGCTTCAGATAGGACAGGCTGGAATAGCCGGTGCCGAAGTCGTCCAGCGACAGGGTGACGCCGATCTCCTTCAGCTGCTCCAGCGCCCGCACCACCAGGTCGCGGTTCTGCATCAGCACGCTCTCCGTCAGCTCCAGCTCCAGGCAGTGCGCCGGCAGGCCGCTGTCGTCCAGCACTGCGCGCACCAGTTCCGGCATGTCGACCTGGCGGAACTGGCGTGCCGACACGTTGACGGCCATCGTCAGGTGCGTAAAGCCGTAGGCATGCCAGACGCCCAGCTGCGCGCAGGCCGTGCGCAGCACCCATTCGCCGATGGGCACGATCATGCCCGTTTCCTCGGCGAGGGGAATGAAGCGGTCCGGCGGCACCAGCCCGATGCCGTCGCGGCGCCAGCGCAGCAGGGCTTCCATGCCATAAATCTTGCCGCTGGTGAGGTCGACCTTGGGCTGGTAATGCAATTCCAGTTCGCCCAGCGCCAGCGCCTGGTGCAGCGCGTGTTCGATTTCGGCCCGCTCTTCCACCAGCACGCCCATCTTGTGGTTGTAGAACTGGCAGCCATTGCGGCCCTTGTCCTTGGCGCTGTACAGGGCCGCGTCGGCCGTCTTGAGCAGCATGTCGGCGCTGTCGCCGTCGGAGGGAAAGACGCTGGCGCCGATACTGGTGCTGACGTGCAAGGTATGTTCGCCCAGCACGACAGGATCGGCGAATAGTTCGAGTACTTTTTTCACGATCTCTTCGGCCGTCCCGATGTCGGGCAGGTCCGTCAGCAGGACGACGAATTCGTCGCCGCCCTGGCGGGCCACGGTGTCGCCTTCGCGCACGGCCAGCTTGAGCCGGCGGGCCACTTCCTGCAGCAGCGCATCGCCCACGGGGTGGCCATAGCTGTCGTTGACGAACTTGAAACGGTCGAGGTCCAGCATCAGGGTCGCCAGGTGCAAACGGGTGCGGCGCGCATGGGCGATGGCCTGGCCGATGCGGTCGTTCAGCAACTGGCGGTTGGGCAAGTCCGTCAGCGCATCGTGGTTGGCCAGGTATTCAATGCGCCTTTGCTGCAGCTTGCGTTCCGTGATGTCCTGCACGGTACCGCGCATCAGCAGCACCTGATGGCCTTCGCGCACGGCTTCGGCCTGGTGAAAGACGATGCACTCGCCGCCATCGGGCTGCCGTACCTTGTGCTCCAGGCTGTAGCTGGTGCCGTTGGCATGCAGTTCCATGAAGGCATCGAGCAGCAGGGGCCGCTGGTCTTCGGGCAGGCATTGCAGCAAACGGTCGAAGCTGGTGGGGCCGGAATCGGCCTCCAGGCCCAGGATGCGCAGCAGTTCCGGCGACCAGTAGCCGTCGCCGCCGGTGCCCCGGTATTCCCAGTTGCCGAGGCGGGCCAGCGCCTGCGCGTGGCTGAGGCTTTCCTGGATTCGGCTCAGCTCGGTTAATGCGCTGCTGGCCCGCAGCAGGTAGCGCAGGCGGTGCGCCAGCAGCCGCCATTGCATCGGCTTGGAAATGAAATCGCTGGCGCCCGCTTCCAGCGCCTGCTTGATGGAGTCATCGTCGTCATTGCCTGTCAGCACGACGATGGGCACATGCGCGCCGCCGGGCAGCCGGCGCAGCTGGGCGCAGCATTCGAAGCCGCTCATGCCGGGCATGGCGACGTCGAGCAGGATCAGGTCGGGCACGCCGCGCTGGAAGGCGGCCAGCGCTTCCAGGCCGCTGGCCGCTTCCTCGATGCGGAAGCCTTCCGGCTCCAGCGCTTCCGTCACGAGGATGCGCGTCATGGTGTCGTCATCGACCACCAGGACCAGTGCTTGCGGGGGCTGTGCTGTATTCATGGGGTTTCCTTCTCAATGGCCAGGGCGGCGAGGACACGGTCGAGTTCTTGCTGGATGCCGCGGATATGCTGCAGCGCGCTGCCGACGTCATTGCCGCGCGCATATTGTTCGATTTCACGGCAGGTGGCCGACAAGCCCAGCGCGCCCACGTTGGCGCAGCTCGACTTGAGCGTGTGCGCCGCCAGCTGCAGCGCCGCGGCGTCGCTGGCCCCGGCCGCCACTTCCAGCTGGCCCAGCAGACGCGGGGCATCGCTGTAAAACAAATCGATGATGCGGCCGAGCACGTCGGGACGGCCGGGACGCCGCATGGCGCGCAGGTTTTGCAGGGCGGCCGCGTCGAGGATGGAGCTTGTTTCAGCCGGCGCCGCCGGGGCAGCCTGCGCCGGGGCGGCTTCCGCCGCCGTCTCCACCGTCTCCGCTGCCGCCGACGGGCGCCAGCGGGCCAGCATGGCCAGCAGGGCGGCGCGCGTGTACGGCTTTGCGAGGTAGTCGTCCATGCCCGCCTCCAGGCACAGTTCGCGGTCGCCCAGAATGGCGTTGGCCGTCAGGGCAATGATGGGCGTGCGGCTGCGGCCTTGCTGGGCTTCCATGCGGCGCAGGCGCCGGGTCGCTTCGAAGCCGTCCATTTCCGGCATCTGGCAATCCATCAGGATCACATCGAACGGGTAGCGCTCCCACAGGGCCAGCGCGCGCCGCCCGTTGTCGGCCGGCGTGGCCTCGTAGCCCGTGTCTTCCAGCATGGCCAGGGCGATTTCCTGGTTGATCGCGTTGTCTTCCACCAGCAGCATGCGCAGCGGCGCCTGGCCCGGGGCTGCGCCAGCCGTGTCCGGCACGGCGGGCGGGGCCGACGTGGCAGGTATCGCAGCCGTCGCTGGCGCCAGGGTGCCGAAGCCGCCGACGGCCTCGATGCAGTGGCGCAATTCCAGCGCCCGCACGGGCTTGGTCAGGCAGTATTCCACGCCCAGCGCCGTCACCTGGCGCAGATCGGCCGAGGCGTCGAGCGAACTGAGCATGATGATTTTCAGCGCCGCCATGCGCGCGTCGCCTTTGATTGCCCGCACCAGCTCGGCGCCATCCATGACTGGCATGCGCATGTCGATGATCGCCAGGTCGAACGGGCGCCCGCTACGCAGCGCCCCTTGCAGCAGGTCCAGCGCTTCGGCGCCGTCGGCGGCGCTGGCGGCGGCCATCTGCCACTCGATCGCGTGCTGCAGCAGGATACTGCGGTTGGTGGCGTTGTCGTCCACGATCAGCACGTTCAAGGCATTGAGCGACACGCGCGGCGGCGGTGCCGCCGGCGCATCCTCGGGCGCCACCTCGCCCACGACGACGGTGACGGCAAAGCTGGAACCCTGTCCCGCCACGGACTGGAGCACAATGTTGCCGCCCATCATTTCCGCTAACTGCTTGATGATGGCCAGGCCCAGGCCCGTGCCGCCGTATTTGCGCGAGGTGGTGCTGTCGGCCTGGCGGAACGGCTGGAAGACGGCCGCCGCCGCTTCCGGCGCCATGCCGATGCCCGTGTCGCGCACTTCCAGGCGGATCTGGCCGGCAGCGGGACAGCTGACATCGACGGAAATTTCGCCCCGTTCCGTGAACTTGGTGGCGTTATTGAGCAGGTTGGTGAGGATCTGGCGCAGGCGCACGGGGTCGCCGCGCACGTGCTGCGGCACGTCGGAGGCGACGCGGCAGGTAAATTCGATGGCCTTGCGCTGGATGCCGTTGGCAAACAGCGCCACCACATCGTCGATCACCTGGCGCAGGTCGAAGGGGATGTGTTCGAGCACCAGCTTGCCCGCCTCGATCTTGGAAAAGTCGAGGATGTCGTCGATGATGCTGAGCAGGCTTTCGCCCGAACGGTGCACCGTGTGCACGAAACGCTGCTGCTTGGGACTCAGTTCCGTGCGTTGCAGCAATTCCGTCATGCCCAGCACGCCATTCATCGGCGTGCGGATCTCGTGGCTCATCTTGGCGAGGAATTCGGATTTGGCGCGGTTGGCCGCGTCGGCCTCGGCCTTGGCCTGCGTCAGCGCCAGGTCGCGCTGTTCGACGTGCTCGAGCATGCCGTTGAAGCCCGTGATCAGCTGCCCCAGCTCATCGCTACCGTGCTGCGCCACGCGCACCGACAGCGCCTTGCCGTCGCGGATATGCGCAATCGCGTAGGACAAACGCGCCAGCGGCCTGGCGATCGATGCGCTGATCAGGCCCGTGATGATCACGCAGGCCAGCAGCAGCACCAGCGCGATGCCGAGGATCAGCACGAAGGCATGGCGCACGCCGTCGCGCACCTTGGCCACCGCATCCTGCTGCTGCCCCGTGATGCGCGCCACTTGCTGCGCGGAATAGGCGGCCTGTTCGCGCTCGAAGGCGCGCACATGGTCGATGACCTCGCCCAGCGCCGTCTGGCTGTCCAGCACGCTGCCCTTGGCCTGCACCAGCCGCCGTCCCGAGCGCTCCACCGCGTCCAGGTAAGTGTTGACGACCCTCGTTTCGGCCAGCAAGCCCAGCTGGCCTATGCTTTGCTGTAAGGCCTGCATGGTGGCCATGTCGCGGTGCAGGGCGCTGATGCGCCGGGCGATATCCTGGCCCAGGCGCGTGACGTCGGCGGCGGCCGTGGCCAGCATGACTTCGCCCACGTCGATGCTGATGGCGTCGACGGCCAGGTTGATTTCGCCGCTGGCATCCTCGATGCGGGCCGAGGTGCGCATGTAGCGGCCGGCCTCGGCCAGCCGGTCGCGTCCGATGGCCAGCTGCAGTTCGATGGGATCGAGCTCCTCGGCCAGGCGCAGGTGGGCAGTGGCCAGGGCCATGCTGGTTTGCTCCTTGAGAGCAAGATAGGCAGCCTGCCGCGCCCCGCTGGCGCCGCCCTCGGCCAGCAGGCCGGCGCGCAGGGCCAGCAAGCCCGCGACGGGATCGAGCATCTGCTGCGCCGTGGCCAGCAGTGTCGCCCGTAGCGTCTGCTGGGCCGGGCTGATGTCGCGCTCGCTGGTTCCCGCCAGATGGGCGACGGCCGCCGTCAGCCGCTCGCGCAGGGGGGCGATGCGGAAACGGTTCTTCACGGCTTCCGTTTCGGCCAGCGCGATCTGCATGTCGTGGATGCTCTTGCGCAGGTCGGTCAGGTAGCGGGCATTCTGGTTCAGGCGCTGGCTTTGCTGCTGCACTTCGGCGGCCGTGGCCTGGGCCTGGCTGTCGACCACGCGGATCTTGCTGCGCGCGCCCTTGGCGGCGGCCTTGATCTGCGCCAGCACTTGCCGCATCTCCGTCGCCTGCGCCTTGTAATAGGCCTCGTTTTCCAGGCGCTTGCGCACGGCGACGCGCATGCGCTGGAATTCCCGTTCGAAGGCCGCGTGGTAGCGGGGCGCCTGCGATTCGCCATGGCGCCGCAAATCGTCGCTGATGCTCTCGGCGGCCTCGATATTGGCGCCGATCTTGTTCGATACCTGCTCCAGCTGCGCCAGGTCTTCCGCCTTGCCCAGCTCGAAAAAGTCCGACGCCATATCCTGCACGGTATAGCGCAGGCGCAACACGTCCGTGTACAGCGGCACCGTTTCGTCGGTCAAGCCATGGACATGGGTTTCGATGCCTTTCACCAGCAGCAGGCCGGCCGCCGCCATGGCCGCCACGCCGGCCAGCAGGACGGTGGTACTGATGATCAGCTTGGTCCTGATTTTCATGCCAGGCTCCAGGGCGGGCCGCAAAAATGGGCGCGCATCACTTCGCGCCAGGCGCCAGGTCCGCCGGAACGATTTTGCCGTCGGCGATACGGGTCAGGAAAACGGCCGTCGACGCCTGGTGATTGTCCGGCCGCAGCGTTACCCGCAAGCCGCCCAGATCGAGCCGGTCGAACGTCTCGAAACTCCGGATCAGGCGCTCGCGCGTGAGGTCGGCGCCCGTGCGGCGTAGCGCCGCCACCATCAGGGTGGCCGAGATGCAGCCTTCGAAACTGACGAAAGACAGCCTGGCCGCCGGCACGTGCCGGGCCAGCAGGGCGGCGCAGTCGGCGGCGATCGGCAACTGGCGGTCTTCCGGCAGGGGCACCACTTGCGAAATCACAATGTTGTTGCCTTCCGTGCCCAGCAGCTGGAGCAGGCTGTCGGTACCGACAAACGATACCGTGGCCAAGTCCGCCTTCAGCCCGGCCTGGCCCGCCTCGCGCACGAATGCGGCCACGGGCGTGTAGGGGCCGGCCATGATCACCGCTTGCAGGTCGTGGCCGATCAGGGCCGCCAGGCCCGCCTTGACGGCCGTCGTGCCGCGCTGGAACGATCCCTTGGCAACGAGTTCCATGCCGCGCCGCTGCAGGGCGCGCACGGTGCCGTCGAGCACGGCATTGCCGAAACCGTCGTCCTGGTACAGCACGCCAAAGCGCTGGATGCCGCGGCTGGCGAAGTACTGCACCAGGGCATCGGACTCATCGTCGTAACTGGCGCGGAAGTTGATGATTTCATGCACCACGGGACGGCGCAAGGTCATCGCGCCCGTAAACGCGCCCACCAGCGGCACCTTCATTTCCTGCACAATCGGGATGACGGCGTTGGTGGTGGGCGTGCCCACGTTGCCGAACAGGGCGAATACCTGTTTTTCCTCGACCAGACTGAGCGTTTCGCTGATGGCACGGTCCGGATCGTAGCCATCGTCGGCCACCACCAGCTCGATGCTGCGGCCGTGGATGCCGCCGCTCCGGTTCGCTTCCTGGAACACGGCCGTCGCGCCGTCGAGCATGGCCCGGCCCAGCCCCGAGGCCGCGCCCGTCTGGGCATTGACCATGCCCAGCCGGATGTGCGTATCGGTGACGCCCGGTTCGGCGGCATGGACTATGCCCGCCGCGAGGGTGAGAGCGAGCCAGCAGCATTCCGGGGAAAAGCGCATGAGCTACCTTTATTGAGGTTGACCGGTATCAATAGGCATGGGGTTGACAACGAGTATGGAGGAAATTGCCAACAAAAAACTCACACATAGTCACGGCGCCCGAAGCCGTTGCGGCGCAGCTCGTTTAAGGCACGGTCAGCTGTACTACCACCTTGCCGCGCGCGCGTCCCTGCGCCAGGTAGGCCAGCGCCTGTTTCGCCTCCAGAAAAGGAAACACCCGGTCGATGACGGGGCGGATGGTGCCCGCTTCGAGCAGGGCGGCGATCTGCGCCAGCTGGCCGCCGTCGGGACGCACGAAGTGGAAGGCGTAGCTGGCGCCGCGCCGCCGCGCCTGGCCGATGATCTTGCGGCTGAGTAAGCCGAACACCAGTTTCAGCACCACGTGCATGCCGCGCGCGCGGGCAAAGGCCGCATCCGGCGGGCCGACCAGCGAGACGACGCGGCTGCCTGGCTTGACGATGCGCAAGGCTTTTTCCAGCCCGTCGCCGCGCACCGTGCCCAGCACGGCGTCGTAATCGCGCAGCACGTCCTCGAACGGCTGTTTCTTGTAATCGACCACCTCATCGGCGCCCAGGCCGCGCACCAGTTCCACGTTGGCCGTGCTGGTGGTGGTGCCCACGCGGGCGCCCAGGTGCCTGGCCAGCTGGATGGCGAACGTGCCGATGCCGCCGGAACCGGCCGGGATGAACACTTTCTGGCCAGGCCGCAGCTGCATGCGCTCGTGCATCGCTTGCCACGCCGTCAAGCCCACCATGGGGATCGACGCCGCCTGCACGAAATCGAGGCTGGCCGGTTTCAGGGCGGCCGCCTGTTCCGGCACGACGGCAAATTCGGCCAGGCTGCCGTGCGGCGTGTCGAAAATGCTCGCATACACGGCGTCGCCGACCTTGAAGCGCGTGACGCCGCTGCCGACTTCCATCACCACGCCGGCCAGGTCGCTGCCCAGGGTGGCCGGCAAGCGCAGTTTTAATATGGGCTTGAAGTCGCCCCTGGGAATCAGGTTATCGATGGGGTTCAGGCCGACGGCGTGCACCCGCACCAGCAGTTCGCCGGGGCCGGGCGTGGGGCGGGGCAGGTCGGCAAACGCCACGTGATCGAGGCCGCCGTATTTTTTAAGTTGCAATGCTTGCATGATGTTCTCTCTGAATGCGGGAAAAAATGCTGGCGTTCAGGCCAGGCGCAGGTCCTTGCGCAAGCCCGCGTCCATCAGCGCGGCGGGCAGGAAACGGCGCATCAGGCGCAAGCGCGCCGCCAGCGGCCCGGCCGTGTAGCGCAATGTCGGCTCGCTTGCCTGGGCCGCCGCCAGGACGGTATCGGCCACGACGCCAGGGTCATCGGCGCCGGCCATCAGCGCTTGCAGCCGGCTTGTGACGGCCGCGCTCACTTGCCGGTAGGCGGACAGCGGCGTATCGGGCGCCAGCAGATTGGCTTCGAACGTGGTTTTCGTATAGGCCGGTTCGATGACGCTGGCGCGGATGCCCCAGCCGCGCACTTCATGGTCGAGCGATTCAGTGTAGCCCTCGATCGCATGCTTGGTGGCCGAATACAGCGCGCCGTAGGGCATGGGCAAAAAGCCCACGACGGAACCGATGTTGAGGATGCGCCCGCCGCCCTGGGCCCGCATGTGCGGCAGCACGGCCAGGGTCATGCGCACGACGCCATGGAAATTCGTGTCGAAGATGGCTTGTGCCTGCGCCACGCTGCTTTCCTCGGCGCCCGCCGGGGCCACGCCGAAACCGGCGTTGTTCACCAGCAGGTCGATGCGGCCTTCGCGCCGCATCAGCTCGGCCACGGCGCCAGCGACAGAAGCGTCGCTGGTGACGTCGAGCGCCAGCATCGTGTAGCCGACCGCATCGGCTTGCGCGCCGCGGCGGCTGGTGCCGTACACCGTGTAGCCCGCTTGCGCCAGGCGCTGGGCCGTGGCCGCGCCGATGCCGGACGAGGCGCCGGTGACCAGGGCAATCTTGTTATCGTTCATGGCAGTCCTTCAGTGGTTGATAGTGTTGAATATGATGATCGTCATATTGTTGTTTGAAAAAAGCCCGGGACGGACCCGGGCCATGGGTGTTACGGCTGGTTTGTGTCCTGGAACTGCGCCAGGGTGGCGGCGCACAGGGCGTCCGACAGCGCCGGTTCGTCGACGGCGCGCGCCAGGATGGTGGTGCCGATCATGGCGCACACCGTCGCCATGGCTTGCGCGTGCGCTTCGGGCTGGCCCCAGTTCGGCAGCTGGCGCGCGAACAGGTCGATCATTTCCTTGATGTGGATGGTGGCGGCGCGCCGCACCTCGGGCGCCTGGCGCGGCATTTCCGAACCCAGCGCCGAGACGGGGCAGCCGACCTCGATGGCGGCGATGTGTTCGGGTGACAGATAGGCGGCCAGCATCGCCTGCAGCGCCTGGCCGGGCGGGGCGGCGGCCGCCACCCTGGCCGCCAGCGCCACCGCTTCGGCGCCCGCGCGGTCGCCCGCTTCGGCCAGCAGCGCGTCGCGCGAGGCGAAGTGCGCATAAAAGCCGCCGTGCGTCAGGCCCGCTTCCTTCATGATATCGGCCACGCCCGTGCCCGCATAGCCGCTGCGGCGGATGGCGCGCGTGGCCACCTCGACGATGCGTTCGTGGGTGGCTTCCTTGCGGCTTTGCGCCGAGGGTTGCTTGTCAGATGATTTGTTGGATGAGTTCTGCATGATGGTCATCATATCGCAGTTTTCAAAACCGTGCAGGGCTTGTGCCGCCAAAAGGCGTTACGATGCATGCTATCGACATGCGACCAGGAGCGACAGATGGCAACTATTTCAACGGCAACGATGGAACACCTGTTTTCCTACGGCACCTTGCAGCAGCCCGGGGTGCAACTGGCCACCTTCGGGCGCCTGCTCGACAGCGGGCCCGACCAGTTACCCGGCTACCGTCTGGCGCTGCTGGCCATCGACGATGCGCAGGTGGTGGCGACCAGCGGCAAGACGCATCATCCGATCGCCTCGCGCGGCGAACCGACGGATAGCGTGCCGGGCGCCGTACTGGCCGTCTCGCTCGAGGAATTGCGGCAGGCGGATGGTTACGAGGTGGCCGACTACCGGCGCGAACGCGTGACCCTGGCGTCGGGCCTGCAAGCCTGGGCCTACGTGGATGCGCGCCATGCCGCTCCTTGAGCGGCATGGCAACAGGTGAATGGGGAAAAAGTGCGGAAGTGCCGGCACGGGCGGCTTGCCCATGCCGGCTATTGCAAGGTCAGGCCAGCTTGCGCTTGCCTGCGGAGACGCGGTTCCAGCCATAGCCGGCGATGATGATGGCCACGATGGACGCCTGCGCCAGCAGGGTTTCCGCCGTCGGCAGGATGCCCAGCAAGTCGATGCGCATGAAGTCGACGGGGGTGACGCCGACCCAGCCCGCTTCCTGCAGCGCTGCCACGCCTTTGCCCATCAAAATCACGGCCAGCACGGCCACGAAGGCCGACGTCCACGAGAAGAACTTGCCGATCGGCATGCGGGCGCTGGTGCGCAGCAAGGCCCAGGCGATGACGACCAGCAGCACGATGGCCACCAGGAAGCCGCCCAGAAGGGCGCCGCCGTTGCCGTCCGCCGCCAGGGCGGAATAGAACAGCACGGTTTCAAACACTTCGCGGTAGACGGCGATGAAGGCCAGGGCGAACAGGCCCCAGGCCGAGCGCCGCGTCATCGCCGCCGTGAGTTTCTCGTGCAAATATTCCTGCCAGCGCCCGGCGCTGCTCTTCTGGTGCATCCACAAGCCCACGCTGAGCAGGACCAGGGCCGCGAACACGGAACCGAGACCCTCGCTCACCTCGCGGCTGGCGCCGCTGATGGTCACCAGATAGGTTGCCGCCACCCACGTCAGGCCGCCCGCCACCAGGGCGCTGGCCCAGCCCGCATGCACGTAGGGCAACACGTCGTTGCGCTTGGCCTTGCGCAGGAAGGCGATGATGCCGATGACGATCAGCAGCGCTTCCACGCCTTCGCGCAGCAGGATCGTCAGGGCGCCGACAAAAGTCGTCATCGGATCGGCCTTGGCGTCGCCCAGTTCCGCTTCCACGTGGGTAAACAGTTGCTGCAGCTTGTCGCCGGCCGCCTCGGCGTCGGCCACCGTGCCCTTGGCAACGGCGGAGCGGTAGGCCAGCATGGCGTTTTCCACGGCCAGCAGCAGGGATTTGTTGCGCGCGCCGACCATCGGCTCGATCGGCTCGAAACCGTCCAGGTAGGCGGACAGGCCCAGGCGCGTGGCGTCCGCGCGGTCGCCCGCATGCATGGCGGCGAGGCTTTCTTCCAGGCGCATACGCGACAGGGCCAGGCCGGCAGGCTTGTGCGCCTCGGCCTTGTCAGGATGGCTGCGCAGGTATGCCGTCAAGGCTTGCGCCTCGTCCGCGCCCAGCTTGGCGGCCGCAGCTTCCTGCGTCACGGTCGTCACGGCGGCCAGGTCCGCGTACAGTTTTTTGCTGCGCGGATCGTCCTGCCACAGTTTTTCGCCGCGCGCGCTTGCCGCCGCATCGTGCGACATGCCGCCGATATAGAAAGCCAGGTCCCAGCGCTCGTTTTCGGACAACTGGCCGAAACTGGCCATCGAGGTGCCCGCCACGCCTTGCGAAATGACCTGGTACAGGGCCATCAGGCTGCGCGACTGCGCCCGTTCGCCATCCGTGAAGGCGATCGGTTTCGGCTCCAGGCTTGCCGCCAGCGGACCATCGCCGCCGCCGGCCACGCCGTGGCAAGAGGCGCACTGGGCCGCATACAGGGCCGCGCCGCGCGCCAGGTTCGGCAGCACTTTCGGCGCCACGGGTATCGGGTAGGCGGCAATCAGCAAGTCATTCGCGTGGTGCGCCAGGCGCTTGACTTCCACGCCATCGGCCTTGGCCACGACGGCTTTGCGCAGGTCGGCGATGGCGGCGGCGATGGCCGCCTGCGATGCGTGGGCGGGCAGGGCGGCGATCTGCGTCGTTGCGTTGTCGGTAAAGTCGAGCATTTCCGCGTATTCCGCCTCGCTGACCACCTTGCCGTGCTCGACGGCGCCGCTGTAATCGACGGCAACGTAGTCAATCAATTGCCACAATTGCTTGGCGCCGGCGCCAGGATCGGCCGCCTGCGCCTGCGCGCCTCCGGCCAGTAACAGGCTGAGGCTGGCAGCCACGAGCGGATAGCAGACCAGCCATCTCTTGATAGAAGTGAACATGATTCTCATTCTCATTTGTCGTTAACCCGGCGACTATAGGACAGACGGCGCAGGGTGTCAACGGCGCACGGGCGTGCGTGGGCGCAAAACAGCGCTGCCCTGGCCGATATTGCTGGCCAGGTGCAAGGCGTTTGCGCAATGGAATGAGGTAGATTGAGGGCTACTGCTTCGATGCCGGTTTGGCGTACAAGCCCCTGGACAGGCCATTGTCCGCATCGTCGACTTTCAGACCGCCATCGACGACGCGCAAGGCCAGCTTCTGGAATGCCTGGCCCCGCAGCCACTGCGCGTCGGTGACGGCGAACGCGGCGATGCGTTCCTGCGCGCGCGCCGCCGGCACGGCCAGCCATTGATAGTCGGCTGTTGAACCCTGGCGGCGCAAGCCGGCGCGCACCCAGCGTTCCGACGCCGGCATGCGGACGATGGCGTCGCCGTTCGCCACGCTTACCGCCGTGGCCGTCTTCCCGCTTTGCGCCTCGAATTTTACCTCCACGCCGGCCATCGGCCCCACTTTGGGGAAGCCGACGATGGCCACCCACAGGCCCGCTTCGGCCGGTTTCTGGATGCGCATTTCCGCTTCCTCGAACACGCGGAACTGCGGCTCCTTGCCGCTGTTGCCCGTCACCAGGGTCACCGTGTCGCCGGCAACGCGCCACTCGCCGCTGGCTTGCTGGTCGGTATTGCCGTAGCTGAGCACCCATTCGAAGGTGCCGTCCTTTTTCAGCAGCAGCTCGGAACCCGTTTCCATGACGCCCTGCAGGTAATAGTGCCCGGGCAGCGCGGATGGAGCCTGCCCGGCCGCGCCGGCCGCAAGCGGCCAGGCGAGGGCGGCGCAGGCCAGCAGGCCGGAAAGGGATTTTTTCATCGCGGTGTCCTTGTTGTGTCTTTTATGAAATGCGATCATAACAACGGCAATTGCTTGCCGTCGCACCATAGGACACACCGGCCGCGCGGCGGCGTCGCGCTCAGCTGCTGCTGAAATCGAGCACCACGCGCGAGGCGACCTTGCCATGTTCCAGGCGGCTGAAGACTTCGTTGATGGCCGACAGCGGCTGCAATTCGATGCCGGCCGTGACCTTGCCGGTGGCGGCGAACGCCAGCGCCTCGGCCATGTCCTGGCGCGTGCCGACAAAAGAGCCGCGTATCGTCACGCAATTGGCGACGACATCGAACAGCGGCGTCGGGAAGTCGCCCGGCGGCAAGCCCACCAGCACGCAGGTGCCGCGCTTGCGCGTCATCGCCACGCCTTGCTGGAAGGCATCGATCGATGGTGCCGTGATGAGTACGCCGTGGGCGCCGCCGCCAGTCGCTTCGCGCAAGGCGGCGACGGGGTCGCCCTGGCGCGCATTGATCGTCACTTCGGCGCCGAGGGCGCGGGCGTGCTCGAGCTTGCCTTCATCGATGTCGACGGCCGCCACGCGCAAGCCCATCGCCACCGCATATTCGATGGCCAGGTGGCCCAGTCCGCCGATGCCGGATACGGCCAGCCACTGGCCCGGCCGCGCGCCCGTTTCCTTGATGCCCTTGTAGCTCGTTACGCCCGCGCAGATGATGGGGGCCGCTTGCACGGCAGAAAGACCGGCCGGAATATGCGCGACGTAGCGCGGGTCGGCCAGGATGTATTCGGCGAAGCCGCCATTTTTCGTGTAACCGCCGAACTGCGCCTCGGCGCACACGGTTTCCCAGGCTGCCAGGCAATGTTCGCAATGGCCGCAAGCGGAATAGAGCCAGGGCACGCCGACCCGGTCGCCCAGCCGCACCTCGGTCACGCCCGTGCCCAACTCCACCACCACACCGATGCCTTCGTGGCCGGGAATGAATGGCGGCGTCGGCTTGACGGGCCAGTCGCCGCGCGCCGCATGCAAGTCCGTGTGGCAGACGCCGCATGCTTCCGTCCTGACGAGGATCTGGCCGGGACCGGGCACCGGCACGGGTACGTCGCGCAGCACCAGCGGCTGGCCCAGTTGCTCGACAACGGCGGCTTTCATGGTAGTGGGGATCATGGTATTCCTTTGAAGTGGGTACGGAGTAGTGCGGAGCGCAGACGCGGACCATCGTCTATTGGATAGCGAGTTGCGCATGGTCATATTCTGCTGCACACGATACAAAAATTGATTGATCTACATCAACATATGCCGGAAGGGAGGGCCGGTGCTTCAGGAACAAAACAGGTTTACATTAATTCCATAATTCGACTATCATGGAATTATTAAACAAGGAAATCACCATGCATGACTTGCCCAACATCAGCGCAGCCCACCTCGACACGCCGACCCTCGATAAACTGGCGCCACCGGCGGTGGCCACGCATCCGCCACGCATCCTGCTGCTGTACGGTTCGCTGCGTGAACGTTCATTCAGCCGCTTGCTGACCCTGGAGGCGGAGCGGCTGCTCCAGCATTTCGGCGCCGAGACACGCGTCTTCGACCCGCATGGCTTGCCCATGGTCGACAGCGTCGGCCCCGACCATCCCAAGGTGCAGGAATTGCGCGCCTTGTCGATGTGGTCGGAGGGCCAGGTCTGGTGCAGCCCGGAACGCCATGGCGCCGTGACGGGCGTGTTCAAGTCGCAGATCGACTGGCTGCCGCTGGAAATGGGCAGCGTGCGTCCCACGCAGGGGCGCACCCTGGCGGTGATGCAGGTGTCGGGCGGCTCGCAATCGTTCAACGCCGTCAACGGCTTGCGCGTGCTGGGCCGTTGGATGCGCATGGTGACGATCCCGAACCAGTCGTCCGTCGCCAAGGCCTACCAGGAGTTCGACGACAACGACCGCATGAAACCGTCGCCGTACTACGACCGCCTGGTCGACGTCATGGAAGAATTGTATAAATTCACCCTGGTCGTGCGCGACCGCTCCGATTACCTGACCAGCCGCTACAGCGAGCGCAAGGAATCCATGCCGCTCAATGCGCGCGCCCTTGCCGCGGCGGCCATGGAACACGAGACGCCGGGCAAGTAGCTTATTAATTGTCTATTAATAAGGGTTTCGGCGCATACAGCGCATTTTGAAATTCCGGCACATATTCATATTTCATCATCTTCCCCAGCTTCAATGACTTGAGATAGCTGGAGAAGCTGCCGTCGCCCAGTGTCAGGCCGACCGCATCGGCGCTCGTGCTCGTTGCATGGCTCAGCTGGCGCGAAACGGCATAGCCATAAGTGAGCTGGCCGGCGCCATCCTGGTTGGTGAAGCTGTTCGTCACCAGCTCGGCCTGGTGCGACAGGCCGTCCAGCTTTTTCCCCGCGAAGACAAAATCGAGCTTGCCCGTTGCGCTGTCCATGACTTCAAAGGAGACAGCGGCGTCCGTTTCCTTGCGCTCGATGCCGGTCAGCCACTTGGGCAAGTTGTAGCCTACGACGCCGCGCACCCTGGCCAGTTCCGTGTTCACGGGCAGCTTGAGCACATAACCCCAGAAATCCTTCGACAGCGATTGGCCCAGCAAGGTGAAAGGGCCGAAACTGGCACTGCCAGGCTTGTTGGTCACGATCGCCAGGGAAATTTCATTGTAGCTGTCGTTGTCGCAATATTCATACGCGTAGGCCGTCAATGCCACCGCGCCCCGGCCCGGCCATACTTGCAATGGCTGCACCTGCTTCAGTATGTCTTGCGGCATCAGTTCCTTCAGCCTCGCCAGATCCGCCGTGAAGACGGCCGTGATTTTATTGTTTTTATAATAAAAATTCGGCGAATACGAGTCAAATCCGATGGCGACTTTCTCTTTTTTGATTCCCTTGAACAAGCTCAGGTCGAGCTCCGGCGCTTCCGCCGCGATCACCGATAGAGGCGGGTTCGAGCGATAGCGGTCATACAGGCCGCCGGCCGCCACCGGCACGTCATGGCCGGCGATATTGATGATGACCTGCTTGTTTTCAACAGGACTGTCGGCCCGCGACGGGACGGCGGCGGCACTCCATATCAATGCGGATACCGCCGCGGCAATTTTCATGTTCATTGCTTGCACCTTTCATATTGGATTTAAAAAATTCAATTCACACGCCGCTATTCATCCGGCGGCGATACTGCCGGTTCCTGATGGCGGTTTCCCATTGCTGCATCGCCAGCGCCAGGGCGGGCGCCACATTGGGCTTGGTTGGCTTGCCTTGGCTCAGGCGCCGCAGCTGATACTTGACCATCGCCATATAGCCGATCGACGACAGCACCTTGTTTTTCCAGGTAATGGCCCTGAGCAAGGGGCTGGCCGATTGATCGGCACGCCATGCTTTCGGCAGTTGCGGGTCGATGGCCAGCGCCGTTCCCATGCCTGCCATGGCGATGCCGCTGCCCAGCACTTGCTCGACCACCGGGTAGCGGCGTATGCCGCCCGTCACCATGATGGGCATCGTGGCCACGGTGGCGATGTCCTTGGCAAACTCCAGGAAATACGCTTCGCGGGCCAAGGTTCGGCCGTCGCGGGTCTGGCCATGCATGGCAGGGGCTTCATAACTGCCGCCGGACAATTCGATCAGGTCCACGCCCAGGCTGTTGAGCATGGAAACCACCTGCCTGGCGTCCTCCGAGCTGAAGCCGCCTTTCTGGAAATCCGCCGAGTTGAGCTTCACGGCGACGGCAAAGCCTTTGCCCACGGCTTGCCGCACCCCGTTGACGACCTCGACCAGCAGCCGCGCCCGGTTCTCGAGCGCGCCGCCCCAGCGATCCGTGCGCTTGTTCGTAATAGGGGAGAGGAACTGGCTGAGCAGGTAGCCGTGCGCCGCATGGATTTGCACGCCTGTAAAGCCGAACTGTTCCGCCAGCTTGGCGCTGTTGACGAAGCGCTGCTTCACGTCGGCAATGTCGGCTTCCGTCATTGCACGCGGCGCGGAAAACTGCTTCGAGAAGTTGCCCATATCCATGGGCACGGCCGAGGGCGCGATGGTTTCCTGTCCCATGGCGGCCGGCATCTGGCGTCCGGGATGGTTAATCTGCATCCAGATCTGCGCCCCGCGTGAACGGGCAGTGCGCGACCATTGCTCGAAGCGGGCGCCAAATTGCGCAGAATCGAGCGCCACGCCGCCCGGTCCCGTCATGGCGCGGCGGTCGATCATCACATTTCCCGTGATCATCAGGCCAACGCCACCGTCGGCCCATGACTGGTACAGGCGGATCAGCTCCTGTGAGGGCGCGTGATCGTTGTCAGCCATGTTCTCTTCCATGGCGGCTTTGGCGAGGCGGTTCGGAATGACGCTTCCATTGGGCAGCGTCAGTGGTGTAAAAGGATTCATGCTTATCTCCAGGGTTGCGATGGTCTTACGATAAGCTTTAAGCTAACTTGAAGGTCAAGCCTTAAAACGCAGTTTTTTTGCATGTGTCCCGTTTGCGACACGGGCCGGAAGAAATGCAGCACCGTGAGACAACAAATTCCTGTCACCGCCCATCTGCCGCTTGACATTCAAGTTGGCTTTAAGCTTATAGTGGATCACATGGCGCAGGCCACGCAACCATCAGGAGGACGATCCCATGTCAGTTTTCAAGCAGCTTTTCCTCGCGCTCATGCCTATGCTGTTCATGCAGATCGTTGCTGCGGAACCGGCGGCGCCAAGGCGGGAACCGGGCACGGTACTCTATCTGCTACAAAGCGAGCTCGAGGGCAGGGGAGCGCTGTATGACAAGGGTTTTCTACCGTTCGGCAGCTTCGTCATGACCGATGGCCGGCTCGTCACGGGCCAGAACCCCGGATCGGGCAAGGAAGTGGCGCAAGCGCTGCTCACGGCCCTGCGGAATAACACACCACAATAAGGGAGCAGGAAAAACGATGAAAATCGGTGAACTGGCCAAGCGCAGCGGCCTGGCGGCGTCCACGATACGCTTCTATGAAGCCAAGGGCTTGCTGAAAGCCGTGGACCGGCAATCGAACGGCTACCGCGACTATCCGCTGGAAGCGGTGGCGGTCCTATCCATCATCACCGACGCCCAGCAGGCGGGCTTTTCCCTGGACGAAATCAGGCAAGTCTTGCCGGAGGATATTTCATCATGGAAACATGATGAGCTGATGGTGGCGCTCAAGAAGAAGATCGCCGATATCGAGTCCTTGGAAGTGCGGCTGGCGCAGAACAAGGCCCATCTTTTGTCGCTGATTCAGCTGATCGTGGCCAAACCCGAGGATATCGACTGCAAGGATAATACGGCCAGGATCATGGAAAGCATGGGGATAGCCAGCAAAAAATGAAGACAAAACTGCTTGTGCGTCAGGTCAAACGCGACGGGGAATGGATGCGCTTGTCCAGCGGCCTCTCGTTGAGCGCATCGGCGGCCCGGTCCACGAATTGCCTGACGTCCCCCACCTCGGCAAACAGGCCGGCATAGGCCGCCCGGATCAGTACCGTGCACTGCTCGAATTTCGCGAGCTGCGACAAGCCTTCCTCCGTGGGCACCAATAGTCGTCGCCGGGCATCATTGTCATCGTTCCGATACCGTACGAGGCCCAGGCGGAGCAGCTTTGGTATCTTTTGCATGACCAGCTGGTGCGAATGTCCGAGTTCGCGCGCCAGATCCGCGGCGGAGGCCGTGCCGAGCGTTGCCAGAACAGTCATCAGCGAACACGAGCGGACCGGGATAACGATCCCCATCGTATCGAAGACAGTCTTGGATTGCTCGGCGATCAGGACGCTCAGCCGTTCGACAGCGCGGCCGAGAAACACGGCGTCATCGATCGGGGCCGGTTGATGGGTCTTTTTAGTCAAGGCGCTTGTACCTCTGGATGCTGCCATCCTTGTTCACGCGTTCCAGCTCCGTCACTTTCCCGCGCAAGGTAGTCAGGCGGTATCGAAAATCCGATACGCCTTCCACCGCGAACAGGTTGGGACCGATCGGCTCAAGCGCGACCCGAAACCGTTCGCGCCAGAGATAGTAAAGCGTGCCATTGTCCAGGATGATCTGGCGGCCTTCGTATTTTCCGGCGGCTTTCGCCAACACAGCGGCATCGACGTGCGGGCGCTCGATCGCTGCCGTCAGGCTCGGGAGCAGCCAGGAAAGTTCGGTTCGCCTGGCGTCATCGGTCTTGGCCAGATGTTCAAGCGCCAGCTTGTGCGCCAGAGGAAGCGCGCGAATAGAGGGGCTAGGGATATCAGGTTGCACGCCAACACCTTCGAAATCGCCATGGTCCACGGGATCCTGGATCTGGCCGATCGGCACTTGCACGAAAAAATCGTCGTTCAGCGGCTTGCGCGCAACCGGATGCGCACCGCCAGCGGTTCGCTCCCCGATCAGCGTCGCCCGCCCGAGCTTCTTCATCGCATAGGAAAACCATTCTGCGGAGGAAAACGATGTGGAGCCGGTCAGGATATAGACGGGCTTGTCCACCATGCGCTTGCCCGGCAGGCCCGGCAGCACCCATTGTCCGCGCTGGATACGCTTGCCATCCTCATTGTAATAATAGTCGAAGAGCAGCTGGTCTTTCTCGCTGGAGAAGAAATAGCTGGCCAGGAATTGCGCCATTTCCAGATGTCCGCCATTGTTATAGCGCAAATCGATGATGACGGCATCCGTATTGCCGACGAAGCGCATAACGGACGCGGCCGTATCATAGGCAAGCTCGGGATCGGCAAAATAGCTGAACCGTATATAACCGATATTACCCTTCAGGCGAGCGACCTCGTCGAAACCGAAATTGCTCTCTTCCAGCGTGCTCAATTCTTCTTTTCGTATCTTGGCCTTGAGCGCCGGGTTGGCCTTCGCCTTGACTTCCGCGATCCATTTTGCGTCGGCACCCACGAAGAAATGCAGGTCGCCGCTGACTTTGATGAGATCGTCGGTCAGCTTGCCCGCAAACTCTGCCTTCGTCGCCGCCGAGTCGTAATCTCCCTTTTTCAGCCGCTCCTGAAGCACGGGCGCAATTTTTCGTGTGATGTCCGGAAACGCGTAGTTCGTATTCAAGGTGCTGTTGAGGGAGGCGATGATCGCGCCTTTTTCATCTCGCGAGATGCCCGGCACCTCGGCAAAAGCGCCCGATGCGCAAATGACGGACAGCGCCGACAGCGCTTGAAGCAGACATGAGTGATAGCGCATTCTGATGTTTCTCCTCGGTGAGACTCAAGAATACAATATATTGCGCAATATGTTGTATAAAAAATTAGGCAGCATCGGGAGGGCAGCTTCCAGCCGGTGCCTGACGCACTGCGTGCTGACGGCCGCTTCAATCCGGTATCCAGTGCGCGTGTCCTGGGCGATGAAGCGGAACACTTGTTGCCCGCGTTGCTCGAGTCGTAGTGTTAACGTCTTGCTATCAGTACTGTATGCATGTACAGTTAATGTGCTTCAATCGCATACAACAATCTACCTCGGGAGTAACTCACAATGCTTGACCACATGACTTTCCGCGTGACCGATATTGGTCGTGCTAAAGCGTTTTACAGCGCGGCCCTTGCGCCATTGGGCTACAGCCTATGCTTCGAAGGCAACTACGGCGCGAACATGCTGGGGTTTGCTTACCCTGACGCCTCTGAGCCTGACGGCAAAAAAGCCGATGTATGGTTCATCGATGGCCCATCACCATACGGGGGCCCGCCAGCGACTGCCGGCTGCCACCTGGCATGGCGCGCAGAAACTCGTGCGCAAGTGGATGCTTTTTACTTCGCAGCGATCACCGCCGGAGGAAAAGACAATGGCGCCCCCGGCCTCCGCCCAGACTATCACCCTCACTACTATGGCGCCTTTGTCATTGATTTAGAAGGCAACAACATCGAAGCCGTGTGCCACCAAGCAGGATGAGTAGCGCTCAGTGATGACGCGTAAATGGCCGGATACTCAGACCGCCGAAACGCCGAGCGCATGCGGGCCGCAGGAAGTGCGGACATGCAGGACGGGCGGCCTTCGCGAAGGTATGACGCACCAGAGTGATACGCCCGATGTATGGCGGGTGCCGTTTTGTACAAACATACTGCGTGCCATGTTGATTTGCAGCGAAATCTGACTCACTTTGCCACATAATTTGCACACGAAACTGACCCACGTATAAGACACAATCCTGCTCATAACATTGAGTGGGGAATTGGAGTGATCGACGTGGCATTACTAGGCATTATTCGACGCTGGCACATTCGCGACCAGGTCCCTTTGAGAGAGATAGCCAGGCGTTTAGGCATCTCTAGAAACACCGTCCGACGCTATCTGCGATCGGAAACCGTTGAACCGACCTATTCAGAGCGGCGCTCTACCCGCGCCATCGATAAATACGCGTTCCAGCTTTCTGCGGTCTTGAAGACCGAAGCGGCGCGATCACGCAAGCAGCGGCGTACGCTGAAACAGATCCATGAAGACTTGAAGGAATTGGGATTCGAGGGGTCTTACGATAGGGGCGCGGCGTTCGCGAGAACCTGGAGGGAGGGTCAAACTGAGAGGGTCAATCCGTCCAGCAAACGAACACACATTGAATGTTTTTCTCGATTCACACGGTTTGCTCGATGTAGTCTATGAACAAGCCGTCAAGGACGGCCGCCATTTGTGGGTGCTCCAAGCGGATCGCGATATCATTGAATGGCCGGGGCAGTATATGGTCATCGTCGATTCGCTGACGGAAGTGCGGCCTGTATGGTCGCCCGCGCCCAAACCCTAATGCCGCAATCACGACTAGCCACTACACGCTGCCTCTCAGGAAAAGGATGAATGCCATGTCGGAGCCGCAGGGTAGTGAAGGACTGACAGCCGCGCAGGCCGCGCAGCGCTTGCTGGAAAACGGGCCGAATGCCTTGCCCGCCTCGCGTCCCTTGAGTGCCGGGCGTCTGCTGCTCGATGTCGTCTCCGAACCGATGTTTTTGCTGCTGGTCGCCTGCGGCGTCATCTACCTGCTGCTGGGCGACCGCAATGAAGCGCTGATGCTGCTGGGCTTTGTCTGCATCGTCATGGGCATCACTTTTTTTCAGCGCAGGCGCACGGAACGCTCGCTGAACGCCCTAAGCGACCTTTCCTGTCCGCGCGCCCTGGTGATACGCGACGGAAAACAGCAGCGCATCGCTGGCAGGGACTTGGTGCTGGGCGACCTGGTGCTGCTGGCCGAGGGCGACCGCGTGCCCGCCGATATGGAACTGCTCAGTGCATCGAATTTGACGGCCGACGAGTCCATGCTCACGGGTGAGTCCGTGCCGGTCATCAAGCATGGCTGCGGCGAGACTGGCGGCAGTCCGGACAGCCTCGTGTATTCCGGCACCCTGATCACGCAAGGCACTGCCAGCGGCCTGGTGGTCGCCACCGGCCCGCACAGCGCGCTCGGCCGCATCGGCGCCTCGCTGGCTACCATGGGGAGCGGGCTGACGCCGATTCAACGGGAAACGCGGCGCGTCGTCAGGCATGTCGCCATCGGCGGCTTGTGTCTCGCCGCAGGACTGGCATTGACCTATTGGTGGCTGCGCGGCGACGCCCTGCAAGGCTTGCTGGCCGGACTGACGCTGGCCATGGCGATACTGCCTGAAGAATTGCCGGTGATACTGACGCTTTTCCTGGGCTTGGGCGCCTGGCGCCTGGGGCGCGAAAGCATCCTGGCGCGCAGCATACCCGCAATCGAATTGCTGGGTGCGACGACGGTACTGTGCGTTGACAAGACGGGTACGCTGACGGCCAACCGCATGGACGTGGCCCGGCTCTGCTCGGAGACCTTCGCCCATGATTGTCAGGGCAATCCTGCCGCTGCCTTGCAGGAAGAGCTGCACGGCTTGCTCGAATATGCCGTCCTGGCGAGCCATCGTCGGGCGTTTGACCCGATGGAGTCGGCCATCGGCCAGACCGGCGCCCGTTTGCTGGCCAATACGGAACACCTGCATGCCGACTGGCAGCTGATCGACGATTATCCGCTGTCGCGGAAAATGCTGGCCATGTCGCGGGTGTGGCAATCGCCGGACCGTTCCGAGTTCCTGGTGGCGGCGAAGGGTGCGCCCGAAGCCATCATCGATCTGTGCCATCTGGCGCCGGCGCGCGCCGCCGCCATCGCGGCTCAGGTGCTGGCCATGGCGAACGATGGTTTGCGTGTGATCGGCGTCGCCCGCGCCACGTTTGCCGCGCCGCCCCTGCCTGACAACCAGCATGTCTTTGATTTTGAGTTCCTGGGCCTGCTTGGCTTGCATGACCCGGTACGCCCGGAAGTGCCCGATGCGGTGGCGCAATGTCACGCGGCGGGCATCCGCGTGGTGATGATCACGGGCGACCATCCCGCTACGGCACTGGCGATCGCGCGGCAGGCCGGTATCGCAGGCATGGCCAGCGGTGTGATGTCCGGCATGGACCTGGCCGCGCTGGACGAAATGGCACTGCGCGCGCGCCTGGCCGATACCGACGTCTTTTGCCGCATTGCGCCGGAACAAAAGTTGCGCCTGGTGCAAGCTTTCCGCAGCCGTGGCGATATCGTCGCCATGACCGGCGACGGCGTCAACGACGCGCCCGCATTGAAGGCGGCCAACATCGGCGTGGCCATGGGCGCCCGTGGCACTGACGTCGCGCGCGAGGCGGCAGCGCTGGTATTACTCAAGGATGATTTTTCTTCGTTATTGCTGGCGGTGCAACATGGTCGACGCCTGTTTGCCAATCTGCGCAAGGCCATCGTCTTCATCGTCGCTGTGCATGTACCCATCGTTGGCCTGTCCATCCTGCCCGTGCTGCTGGGCTGGCCCATGCTCCTGATGCCCGTGCACATACTGTTTTTGCAAATGGTGATCGACCCGGCCTGCTCAATCGTGTTCGAGGCCGAGCCGATCGAAGCCGATGCCATGACGAGCAAACCGAGAAGGCCGGACATGCATTTGTTCGACCGTGAAATACTGCTGCGCGGCTTGCTGCAGGGGGCAGGGCTGTTGGCCATACTGGTCGGCTTCCACGTGCTGGTGCGCTGGGCCGGCCATTCCGACGAAGTGGCACGCGCGACGACCTTCCTCAGCCTGGTGCTGTCGAACCTGGGACTGATCTATGTCAACCGCCAATGGACCCAGCCGTCATGGAGGAGGGGGATCAAGTCGAACCGGGCGTTCGCCTGGATCAGCATGGCGGCCTCGCTGTTGCTGTTGCTGGTGCTGGGTGTGGCGCCCATCCGCGAGTTGTTTGCCTTCGCGCTGCCGGACATGGCGCTGCTGATGCAGTGCGCATTCGTCGCCGTGCTCGGCATCGCCTGGTTCGAGTGCGTCAAGTGGGCGCTATCGACATGGCGATGGCCGCGCGGCGCGGCGGTGGCGCAGTGATGCGCGGTCATTGAGCTCAGACCATTTTGCCGTCGATGAGCAGAATTTCTTCGAGCAAGGCGCCGTGACGCAGAACGAACAGTACATCCATGCCGCGTTTCATGGCCAGCGCGACACCGTTGACCTCGCCCAGGACCATGAACGCCGTGGCCCAGGCATCGGCCAGCATACAGCTGGGGGAGAGCACGCTCACGGCGGCGAGACGGTTCGCTACCGGTTGGTGCAAGGTCGGATATGCCGCTTACGTAAATGTACCAACAAAGAAAATTCATCTTCTGAATTACCTAACCATGCTTACACGGTTACACGGCGTCAAAAACGTCGAAAGTCACCGTGTGCTAAGCATTAGGTAAGAAGTGTAGGCATATTTAGGTAAGCACGCTCATGTAAGGTTTTGATTCTGCACTCTTTTAGCTATTTTACATAATATAAATTATGCGAAATTATGGATGGATTTGTCAAATCCCCCATTTTGCAACTTATGCAATCGCAAATGCGATTTCGGCCCTTTGCGCGCCGCTATCGCCGGTGGCGCACAAGCTACATGAAATACGGCTTGTCCCCGTCCGTGTTCGGTTTGTTCACGCCCAGGTTGGCGTGCCGGTGCAGGTCTGGCGTTTCGATGATGCTGGCGATCAGGTCTGCCACGCTCTTGCGCGACACCACGGTGCCTTTGAATGGCGCGTGGCGTGTCGTCAGTTCGTAGTCGACCTCGTCTTCGTTCGTCATCCAGGCTGGGCGCACGATGGTGTATGCCAGGCCCGATGCTTCGATGGCGTCGGCGGCGCGGCGAAATGGTTTCAGGTCTTCGGCCAGCATGGCGTTGTTCCACTCGCCGAATTTGCCGGGAACTTCATCGTAGATGCCCATTGACAGGACGAAAATCAGGCGTTCGACGCCCGAGGCCCGCATGGCGGCAATGATGCTGTTGGCCTGGTGTTCCATGTCGTCGCCCACCAGATTGGCGTAGACCACGTCGTGACCGGGCATCGTTTGCCGCAGCAATGCCTGGTCCAGCACGTCGCCAGCCAGCACGCTGCCGTTGGCCGGGATTGGCGTTGGCAGCTTGCCGGGATTGCGCAGCAACAGCGTCAAGGCGAAGTCTTTATGGCCCGCGAAGGCGCGGATGACCCACTGCGCCACCTGTCCGCCTGCACCCAGTATCAATATCTTTTTCATCGTTATCGTTTTCGTCATGGCACGCTGCCATGCAGGAAGTTACAGCCTTTCTTCGACGAAAGGAACACGGCGCGCTTGAAAAAAAGACAAAACGCTCCATGCGTGCCAGCCCATCGCCTGGTCTCATGGTAGATTGCTGCCCATGTAATTTCAATGAAATCAGGTGCTTGCCGACTATGTTGAATGAGAAGTCTCAACATTGGATAAGCAATCAGGAGACCCGCATGACTCACTCGCATCCACGCCCGGCGCTTCTTTTAGTGCATTGCCGCCGTTTTCTGTCGCCTGCCGGCGCGCTGGCCATCGCGGCCGTCCTGTCCGCCTGCGCCAGCAAGCCTGGTCCCTGGCCTGCGCGTGCCCTGCCGGCGTCGGCTGCCGTGACGGTCGACGCCACGCAATTGCTGTCCAGGAAACAGCTGGTGGACTGGCAATACGACCTGGACGAGCGCCTTTTGCGCACCACGGGATCGCCTCGGCATGAAGCGTATATCGACGTGTTGCATGAACGCCTGGCGCGCGCCGGTGTCAAACAACTGCGCTTTGAACCGGTCAGCGTGCGGCAATGGTCGGTGGCACGGGAAAACTGGGGCCTGGAAGTGATCGATGGCGAGCGGCCCGGCGTGCTCTCATCGGCCGGCTACATTCCGTATTCGGGCGTCACGCCACCTTCCGGCATTGCGGGACGCATCGTCTACCTGGCGCCAGATGCCCTGCCTGATGCCAGCCTGGCGGGCAAGCTGGTGCTCGTCGAGATGCCGAAAGTGGCGTGGACGGGCCAGTTTTTCCACCAGAGGGCCGTGCACGTCCACGATCCGCAGCACGCCATGGGGCTGGACACGCCGTATGCGCGCCCGTTCCAAATGCTGGGGCCGTTCATTTCGCTGCTGGACAGCCTGCAGGCGGCCGGTGCGGCGGGCGTAATCGTCATTCTGGATACGCCTTCCCTGGCGGCGGACGGCCTGTATGCCCCCTATGACGGCGTGGTGCGCCAGCTGCCAGGCGTGTTTATCGATCGAGGTCTTGGCCAGCGCCTGCGCGACCGCGTGCTGGCTGGCACGGCGCCCGTCTTGCGGCTGACCATGGCGGCCACCGTGCAGCAGGTGCAGACGCGCAATTTGATCGGCATCATTCCCGGCAAGTCCGAGGAATTGATGGTACTCAACAGCAATACGGATGGCACGAACGGGCTGGAAACCAATGGGCCGAACGCCATCGTCGACATGGCCCAATACCTGTCGCGCCTGCCGCAGGACAGCTTGCCGCGCAGCGTCATGCTGCTGCTGACGGGCGGTCATCTCGCGGGCGGCGCGGGTATCGCGCAGTTTATGGACCGCCACAAGGACGACGGCTTGATGCGGCGCATGGCCGCGATGCTCACCATCGGACAACTGGGCGCGCTGGAAGTGCTGCCCGACAGCAACGGCTACTTGCATCTCACGGGCAGGCCCGAGCCGGCCACCGTGCTTTCGCCGCGCACGCCGGCCCTGATGGACGCAGCGTCCGACATGCTCAGACACGCCAATGTGGCACCCGCGTTCGTGCTGCCATCCGCCAACTCTGGCGGCGATGGCAGTGCGACGAGTACCGCCTGGCCCGGTGCAGGCCAGGTGTTCCGGGCTGCGCAAGGCCTACCCACGATGAGTTACGTCAAGGCGCCGACCTACCAGTTCAGCTATGGCATCGGCACGGTGACCCAGGCGGACTACCGGCTGATGCAGCGCGAAACCGTGGCCCTGACGCAGATGCTGCTGGACCTGTCGCGCGTGCCGTATGCCGATTTGCGCAAGGAAACGGCGCCCTAGCCATCGCGGCCGTCTTCCTCCCTTCCCCGCCCTGCTCCCGGCGCCCTTGCGTACACCATACCAGCGCACTGGAAAACAGGCACTGGTATGGCCCGCATCGGGTACCCTCTGGGGAAAGTCCGCAACTGGTATTGTGATCTTGCGCAAAGAATAAAACCAGTTGACTACCACCTGCAATGCTTGCACTCTGAAAAATCGGACGGTGATAAACCGGCTCGGCCATGAAAAAAATACACAAGGAGACGCAATGAACCGGACAGTCATGAATACCCTCATCCTCACCCTCTTCGGCGGGACGTTGGCCGCTTGCGGCGGCGGCAGCGACGGCTCCAGCGCAGGCGCGAGCCAGCTGCTGGCCGGCGCCACCGAAGCGGTCGCCTGCTACACGCCATGGAACAGCGGCACCGCCTACAACGGCGGCGGCAAGGCCAGTTATAACAACGTCAATTACACGGCCAACTGGTGGACGCAAGGCAATAACCCGTCGACCAGCAGCGGCGGCGCCGGCAGCGGCCAGCCCTGGACGGTGGTGGGAGACTGCGGTACGCCGACACCGACTCCTACCCCAACGCCTACGCCCACCCCGACACCGACGCCTACCCCAACACCAACGCCAACACCAACGCCAACACCAACACCAACACCAACACCAACGCCAACTCCTACCCCAACCCCAACGCCGACGCCGACGCCGACCGGCCTGGCCAAGCACGCGCTGATCGGCTACTGGCACAACTTCACCAACCCCAGCGGCGCCACCTATCCGATCAGCCAGGTCAGCGATGACTGGGATGTGATCGTCGTCTCGTTCGGCGACAACGCGGGCGGCGGCAATGTCAGCCTGACCATCGATCCGGGTGCGGGCACGGAAGCGCAATTCATCGCCGACGTGGCCGCCAAGCGGGCCAAGGGCAAGAAAGTCATCCTGTCGCTGGGCGGGCAAAACGGTTCCGTTTCCGTCGGCAACACGGCCGAAGCGACGAATTTCACCAACAGCCTGTACGCCATCATCACCAAATACGGCTTCGACGGCATCGACCTGGACCTGGAAAACGGCGTGGCGCAAGGCGCGGCCATCCAGACCTATCTGCCGATCGCCGTGAAAAACCTGAAAGCCAAGGTCGGCAGCAGCTTTTATTTGTCGATGGCGCCGGAATGGGTGTACGTGGAAGGGGGCTACACGAGCTACGGCAGCATCTGGGGCGCCTACATTCCCATCATCAATGCCTTGCGCAGCGAGCTGACGGTGCTGCACCCGCAGTACTACAACAACGGCGACATCTACACGCCGTACGCCACGGGTGCCATCAAGGCGGGCTCGGCCGACCAGCTGGTGGCCACGGCGCGCATGCTGATCGAGGGTTTTAACTATGGCGGCAACACCTTCGCCGGCTTGCGTCCGGACCAGGTGGGCTTCGGCGTGCCATCGGGCCGCAGCTCGGCCGGCTCCGGTTTCACGACGAATGCCGACGTCAGCAACGCCCTGAATTGCCTGACGCGCCTGCTCAACTGCGGCACCATCAAGCCTCTGCAGGCGTATCCGGACTTCCGCGGCGTGATGACGTGGTCAATCAACTGGGACCGCCACGACGGCTATAACTTCTCCGTGCCGACGAAGAATGTCCTGAAAACCTTGCCGTAAGCGGCATTGCCCGACTGCGCATGCGGGCTTTGCCGCTCACATGCGCAGCACCGCCGCACCCAGCACGCGCATCTGCAGCGCAATGCCCTGGCGCAACGCCTCCCCTCCCCCTTGCGTGTGCTTGATGCCATCCATGACGGCCACCAGCAAGGCGGCCACTTGCGCGGCAGTCGCGTCCACCCGGCGCAGCGCGATTTCGCCTGCCGCTTCCGCCTGTTCCAGCGCGCCGGCCAGCGACGCCACCAAGGTTGCCCGCGCCGTCAAGGTGATGTCGGCGGCCAGGGTCATGTTGGCGTCGAACAATTCCTGTCCGTGGGCGCTGGCGGAAATTTCCGCCATCAAGCCTTGCTGGAATGCCAGCAAGGCCGTTTCGATGCGCGCAAAGACGGGGCCGGCTATGGCTAGTGCCGCTGTTACCTGCGCCATGACGGTGGCATGGGTCCGTTCGGAGCCGGCGCGGAACACGTCTTCCTTGTTCTTGAAGTGCAAATACAGCGCCGCGCGCGACATGCCGGCCGCCTGCGCGATGTCGAGCATGGACGTCTTGCGGTAGCCGTAGCGGCAAAACACGGCCAGGGCGGCATCGAGGATGAGCTGGCTTTTCAGGGTATCGGTCGTCATCCGGTCATGTTGACACTTTGAGTATATAGTGTCAACATGACTTTTGGACAAAAACCGTCAAAATGTCAATCACCTACCCGAACAGGACTGCCATGCACGATTTCAATGCCGCACCGACTGAAGAACAGCAGATGGACCTGCTGCGCCATACGGAACGTAGCCGTTTGCGCGCCCTCGTGGCCGCCGATACGCAGGCGGCGCGCGCCCTGCACGCCGACGACTTCCAGCTGATCACGCCCATCGGCAGCATGCTGTCACGGGAACACTACCTGGGCGCCATCGCCTCCGGCCACATGCGCTATCTGAGCTGGGAGCCGGACGCGATCAGCGTGCGCCTGTACGGCACGGCCGCCATCCTGCGTTACTCGGCGCAACTGGAAATAATCTTCGGCGGCCACGCTGTGCCGCGCGCCCGCTACTGGCATATGGATAGCTATGAATGGCGCGATGGACGCTGGCAAGCCGTCTGGTCGCAGGCGACGGCCATACGCTGACGGCGCTGCCTGCAGCGGGATACGCCCGAAGTATGGGCAATTGATATTTTCAAATCAATAGATGAAATCTATCGATTCAGTTGAAATATTTTTCTTCCTTTTGTAAATGAGAATCGTTACTATCTAACTCAAGGATAAGCGAATTCAACAGAAAGGAGCGTCCCTTGTTCACAGCCATCAAAACATTCAGCCAGGTGTGCACGCACATGTCGATCGCCTTCGGCCTTGCCTATTTGCTGACGGGCTCGCTGGCACTCGGTGGCCTGGCCGCAATCATCGAACCGATCATCAATGTGGGCCTGCTGCCGTGGCATGAAAAAGCCTGGCACGCGATCCGCCGCCGCTACGCGGCCAGCCGCCTGGGCTTTACCGCCCTGGCCGGTGAAAAGCTGAGCCAGACGGCCATGCACATGGGTGTCGCTTTCAGCGTCATGTACTGGGCCACGGGTTCCATGGCCTTCGGCGGCTTGCTGGCCGTGGTCGAGCCGATCTGCAACGTGATCGTCCTGCCCTTCCACGACCGGCTGTGGGAACGATTTCGTTTCCGTATGGAAAGCCGGTGCGCGGCACAGCTGACTACGATGCCCTCCTGATACTTTTCACCCAAGATCAAGGACCGGGGTCGGACCCGGCGGGTCCGACCCCGGCTTCTTGTCGCTGGCCAAAGCCGCGATGGTGGCCGGTTTCAGCCGTCCGCAAGGCGTGCTAGCACCTTGCCCGCCCACACAGGCGGCCGCCTTGGAAGCCATGGCGCCGCCCGCTCCAGCTGGCCCGCCAGGCGCAGCAAGGTTCCATCGTTTCCATACCCGGCCATGAACTGCATGCCGATTGGCAAGCCATCATTGGACATGGCCAGCGGCACGGACATGGCCGGCAAGCCCGCCACGTTGGCCAGCGGCGTGTACGGCGAATGCTCGAACAGGCGCGCCGTCCAGCCCAGCCCATCGAGCTGTTCCTCCTTTTCTCCATAGCGCCCCAGTTGCCACGGCATATCCGGCATGGCGGGCGTCAGCAGCACGTCGTACTGGCCAAACAGGGCGCCGGCCTGGCGCGTGACGGTGTTGCGCACATCGAGGGCGGCCACGAAATCGACGGCCGACACCGTCTGCCCGTACCGGTAGCAGGCCAAAGTGGACGGTTCCAGCGTATCGAGCGACACGGTCCGCCCGCTTTCCCGCGCCAGGCCGTCTATCCACGGCACCAGGTTGGCGCACCAGATGCCGGCATTGGCTTGTACGAAGGCTTGCCACGACACGCCCAGCGCTGGTTGCACTTCTTCCACGTGGTGGCCGAGGCTTTCCAGCAGGCGCACGGTGTCTTGCAGCGCGGCATCGACGGCAGGCACGGGCCGGGCGCCATTGCTGGCGATCCGCTGCACGGCGATGCGCAGCTTGCCCGGCGCCACGCTCACCTGCGACAGCCAGGTGAAGTTGGGCGCGCTCGTCACATACGGCTCGCCCGGCAGCACGCCCTGCACGCAGTCGAGCAAGGCGGCGCTGTCGCGCACGCTACGGCTCACGCCCAGCTGCACGCCCAGGCCGCTGAAGATTTCGTCCATGGCGGGGCCGTTCGACACCCGTCCCCGGCTGGGCTTGAAGCCGAATAGGCCCGTCGAGGCGGCTGGCACGCGGATGGAGCCGGCCGCATCCGTCGCATGGGCCAGCGGCACGATGCCAGCCGCCACGGCCGCCGCCGCGCCGCCGCTGGAGCCGCCCGCGCTCAGGTTGACGTTCCACGGATTGCGCGTGGCGCCATATAAAACGGGTTCGGTGGTGGTGGCAAACGCCATTTCCGGCGTGCTGGTGCGTCCGAACGTCGCCAGGCCGGCGGCGCGGAACTGCGTCATCAGGTGGGAATCAAACGCGGCGACATGGCCGGCGCCCAGGCGGCTGCCCGCTTCGCTGCGCCGGCCCGCCATCGTGACGGCCACATCCTTGATCAGGAATGGCACACCGGCGAACGGCGCGGTGCTGACTGCGCTGTCGATGGCAGTCAAATCGGCCGGCCACAGCTCGACCACGGCATTGATCTGCGGGTTGACGGCGGCGCAGGCGCGCTGGGCGGCGTCGTGCAATTCGGCGGCCGAGACGGCGCCCTCGCGCAGCAGCTGGGCCAGTCCCAGACCATCAAAGCTTGTATATTCATGGAGTTGCATCAGCTAGTTCCTGTAAAAGGTGAAAAGTAAAAGTCACAGGAACCACTGTAGGGCTTGCGCTATCATAGCGGAAATGAATAGTTGTTATACAAGGTATAGCCATGAACAATTTACACAAGCTGGACCTGAACCTGCTGCTGACCCTGAACGCCCTGCTGATCGAGCGCAACGTCACGCGGGCGGCCGCGCGGCTGCACCTGAGCCAGCCCTCCGTCAGCGTGCAACTGGGCAAGCTGCGCGCGGCCTTCGACGATCCGCTGCTCTTGCCCGGTCCGCGCGGCATGCTGCCCACGGCGCGGGCGCTGGCCCTGTTCGCGCCCTTGCAGGCCGTGCTGGCCCAGCTGGAGCAAGTCTTGCAGCCCGAAGCGGCCTTCGATCCGGCCACTGCCCAGGTGCGCTGGAACCTGGCGGCGGCCGACGCCGCCGAATATGCGATCCTGCTGCCCATGCTGCCCGCCCTGCGCGCGCAGGCGCCGTTGTCGCGTATGGCCGTGTTCGAAGCCGTGCCGGCGCGCATGGCGCACAACCTGGAAACGGGCCAGGTCGACCTGGGTTTCCTGGCGCAGGAAGAAGCGCCGCCCGGCTTGCGCCACCGCACCTTGTTTACCGAGCACTACGTGCTGGCGGGCCGCCACGACCACCCGCTGCTGCAATCGCCGCCCAACCTCGACCAGTTCTGCGCGCTGGAATTCATCGTCGTCTCGCCCAACGGCGGCGGTTTCCGCAGCAACGTCGATACGGCACTGGAAAAGCTGGGGCGCGCGCGCAAGGTGGTGCTGTCCGTGCCGCATTTCCTGATCGTGCCGCCCCTGCTGGAAGCGTCCGACATGGTGGCCCTGCTGCCGTCGCGCCTGCTGAAGAATGCGCTGGGCGCGCTGCGCACATGGGAGCCGCCCGTCGCCCTGCCCGACTACGAAATGGCCATGGTCTGGCACGAACGCATGCACCTGGACCCGGCGCACCGCTGGCTGCGCGAACGCATCCTGGCCAGCTTGCAGGCGCCGCTACACGATTTCCCGCTATAAAACACTAGGGAAGATTACCTAGTTGCTCGAAAGAAATTCCCAATGTTCGCCGTGGTGACGACTGCGTAAGCTTGCGCGTAATAATAAAGGGTCACCATGAACGCCATTTCCATCCTGCACCGCGGTTCGCGCCGCCCTCCCGCTTTTTCCTTTTCGATCACTGCCTGGCTGGCGGCAATGCTTCTGGGCATGCTGGGCTTCTGCGCCAACGCCAGGGCGGCACCCGCCGCCGCGCCCGCCAGGATGCCCGCAGCCTCGGCCGAGCTGATCAAGCGCGGCGAATACGTCGCCCGCCTTGGCGACTGCGTGGCCTGCCACACGAGTCCGAACGGCGCCGCCATGGCCGGCGGCCTGGAACTCAAAACACCGTTCGGCACCATCTACAGCACGAATATCACGCCCGACGCGAAGACGGGGCTGGGCACCTACACGTTTGCCCAGTTCGACCGCGCCATGCGCAAGGGCGTGGCTGCGGACGGCCACAATCTGTACCCGGCCATGCCCTACCCTTCCTACGCAAAGATCACGCCCGACGACATGCAGGCCCTGTACGCCTATTTGCAGCGCGGCGTGGCGCCCGTGGCGCAGCAAAACCGCGAAACGGACATGAAATGGCCGTTCAGCATGCGCTGGGGCTTGTCGCTGTGGAACGCCGTCTTCCTCGACGACGCGCCATTCAAGCCCGACAGCGCCAAGTCAGCCCAGTGGAACCGGGGCAGCTACCTGGCCCAAGGGTTGGGCCATTGCGGCTCCTGCCACACGCCGCGCGGCGTGGCTTTCCAGGAAAAAACCATGGGCCAGGATGGCGGCAGCGGCAAGCATTACCTGTCCGGTTTTACCTTCGACGGCTGGCATGCGGTGAACCTGCGCAATCTGTGGACGCCGGGCGACATCGTGCAATTGCTGAAAACCGGCCGCAACAGTTTCGGCACGGCGGCCGGCAGCATGACGGAAGTCATCACGCACAGCACGCAATACTTCACGGATGCCGACCTCGACGCGCTGGCGCACTACCTGCACGGCTTGCCAGCCAAGGACGGGGCGGCCGCGCCGCCGAAGAAAACGGCGCCCGTCGTGGCGGCCAGCAACGATGCGCTGTACAACACGCGGGGCGGCCTGGGCTACCTGCAGTTTTGCGCCACCTGCCACCGCCGCGACGGCCGTGGCGTGGACAGCATCTTCCCGCCGCTGGCGCAGAACGACTCGGTGCAGTCGAAGGACGCCACCACCGTCATCCATATCGCGCTGACGGGCTGGCAGTCGGCCGTCACGCAGCACTCGCCCCGCTCCTTCGGCATGCCCGCGTATGACCGCCTGTCGGACACGGAACTGGCGGAAATCCTCACCTTTGTGCGCGGCAAGTGGGGTAATCAAGGCGCGCCCGTCACGCCCGCGCAGATCGCCAGGGTACGCAAGGAGCTCAAACTCAAGGCGCCGGACGCGGGCGGCTTCGTCACGCCCCGCTTCGCCGCCCTGACGGCCGATCCGAATGCCAATCAATTGATCCACGGCATGCAGCTGATGACGGAAACGCGGGCCCGCCTGCCGCAAAATGTGGGCAACGACCTCAATTGCAGCAGCTGCCACCTGAATGGCGGCACGGTGGCCGGCGGTTCGCCCTTCCTCGGCATTTCCGCCTTCTTCCCGTCGGAAGCGCCGCGCGCCGGCAAGGTCATCAGCCTGGGAGAGCGCATCAATGGCTGCTTCCGCCGCTCCATGCACGGCAAGCCGCTGCCCGTGGACGGCCCCGACCTGCAGGCGATGGTCGCCTACATCGACTGGATGAAGGGCGCTACGCAAGCGGGCGACAAGGTGGCGGGACGCGGTGTGGCGAAGATCGACCGTGCTCTGCTGCCCGATCCCGTGCATGGCAAAAAAGTGTATGCCGAGCAATGCGCCGTCTGCCATGGCGCGAATGGCGAAGGCATCAAGGGCGCCAACGGCGTCGTCGCCTTCCCGCCGCTGTGGGGTGACCGTTCCTTCAACATTGGCGCCGGCATGGCCCGCACCTACACGGCGGCCGGCTTCGTCAAGGCCAATATGGTGATGGGCCACGGCCAGAAGTTTCCCCTGGGCCAAGGGAACCTGTCCGACCAGGACGCCGTCGACGTGGCCGAATATTTTACGCACATGCCCCGTCCGGACTTCCCCGACAAGGTCAAGGATTGGCCCAAGGGCGGCAAGCCCAAGGATGCACGCTACTGACGCGTGAGTTTCCCGGCGGCGCCCCTTCTGGACGCCGCCCGCCTGTGATACGCTGCTCGCTCCATCACGCAGGAGCGACGCATGCAGACCGACAGCGGCCAGGCCGACCCATCCGACACCTGGCTGGGCAAGCTGGGCCCCGGCCTGATTACGGGCGCGGCCGATGACGACCCCAGCGGCATCGCCACGTATTCGCAGGCGGGCGCCCAGTTCGGTTTCGGCATGCTGTGGACCGTCTGCCTGACGTTTCCCCTGATGCTGGGCATCCAGGTCATCAGCGCCAAGATCGGGCGGGTCAGCGGGCATGGGCTGGCAACGAACATCCGCCGCCACTATCCGAAATCCTTGCTGTACGCCATCGTCAGCTTGCTGCTGCTGGCCAATGTCATCAATATCGCCGCCGACGTGGCCGCCATGGGCGATGCCCTGACCCTGATCATCGGCGGCCCCACGCATCTGTACGCCGTGGGCTTCGGTTTGCTGTCGCTGCTGCTGCAAGTCTTCATTCCCTATCAAAAGTACGTGCGCATCCTCAAATGGCTGACCCTGGGCTTGCTGGCCTATGTGGCCACCGTGCTGACCGTGCATATTCCCTGGGGCGAAGTGGCGCTGCGCACGGTCTGGCCCCAGTTCGCCTGGTCGGCCGCCTCGGTCACCATGATCGTGGCCGTGTTCGGCACCACGATCAGCCCTTACCTGTTTTTCTGGCAAGCCTCGCAGGAAGTGGAAGACTTGCAGGCGGACGCTGGCGCGCAAGCCTTGCGCCGCGCGCCGGAACAGGCGCCACGGCAATTCCAGCGCATCAAGATGGACACGGCCATCGGCATGGGCTTTTCCAACCTGGTGGCCTTCTTCATCATGCTGACGACGGCCGTGACCCTGGGCGCGCAAGGCATCACGCACATCGATACGTCCGCCCAGGCCGCTTCCGCCCTGCGCCCCATCGCCGGCGACTTCGCGTTTGCCCTGTTCAGCCTGGGCATCATCGGCACGGGCTTGCTGGCCATTCCCGTGCTGGCCGGCTCGGCCGCCTACGCCATGGCGGGCGCCTTTCACTGGAAAAACAGCCTGGAACTGGCGCCCCGGGCCGCCAAGAAGTTTTACGGCATCATCGTCACGGCCACCGTGATCGGCGCCGCCCTGTGCTTTTCGCCGCTGGACCCCATCAAGGCCCTGTACTGGAGCGCCGTCATCAACGGCGTCATTTCCGTGCCGATCATGGCCCTGATGATGGTGATGGCCTCGCGCCCCGCCATCATGGGCACATTGACCATTTCGCGCCGCCTGCGGGCGCTGGGCTGGCTGTCGACCATCGTCATGGCGACGGCCGTGCTGGCCATGTTCGCCACCATGATCTTTTGATGCCTAGGCCGCCTTCGGCTTGAGCATGCCTTCCACGATGCCCAGCACGGTCTGGCGCGGCAGCAAGCGCGGCAGCCAGGCCAGCAGCCGGTTCGGCCGGCCCGCCACGTGGCTGCTGCGGCCCCGGTCCAGCGCGCGCAGCGCTTCGTCGACGACGGCTTGCGGCGCCATGCGCTGGCCCACGGCCGCCTCGGGCGCGGCCACGACGTCGAAGAAAGACGTGTCCGTGGCGCCCGGGCACAAGCCCAGCACGCGCACGCCGCGGCTGCGGTTTTCCGCCCACAGCGCTTCCGAGAACGACAGCACGAAAGCCTTGCTGGCGCCGTAGACCGCCATGTAGGGATCGGGCTGCAGGGCCGCCGTGGACGCCACGTTGATGATGGCGCCCCGTCCTTGCGCCAGCATGTGCGGCAAGGCGCAGTGCGTCAGTTCCATCAGGGCCGTGCAATTGACGGTGACTTCAGCCGCCTGGCGCGCCAGATCGATGCTTTCGAAGCGGCCATGCGTGGCGAAACCCGCGTTATTGATCAGTACGTCGGGCGGCATGCCCAGCGCGCACGCCTGTGCATGGGCTTGCGCGGCCGCGCCGGGCAAGCTCAGGTCGGCCACCAGCGCGTGCGCGCGGATGCCGTGGCGCAGAGAAAGTTCCTTGGCCAGGCTGTCGAGCACGGCGCCGGAGCGGGCCAGCAGCAGCAAATGCGCGCCGCGCGCGGCCAGGGTTTCCGCAAAGACGCGGCCGATGCCGGACGAGGCGCCCGTGATCAGCACGGTCTGGTTGGTGTAGTTGAAGGCGGTCATGGCATTGGTGTGGAGTAGATGGAATGTTTAATGTAAACTGTAGACTTTAGTCCACGGTCAAGGGGAATCGATGCGTATCGGAGAAATCACCCGCCTGACGGGCGTCAGCAAGGACACGGTGCGCTTTTACGAGCGCCAGGGGCTGCTGGACGAAGCGCCGCAGCCGGGTTTGACGAATAACTACAAGGAATATTCGGCGCAAGCCTTGCGCCGGATCGAGCTGATCGGTCACGCCAAGGCGCTGGGTTTTACCTTGAAGGAAATCGCCGAAGTCATTGCCGTCTGGCAGGAAAATGCCCTCGATGCGCAGACCAAGCGGGCCATGCTGCAAACGAAAATCGCCCAGATCGACGACAAGGCCCGCTCGATGGCCGTGCTGCGGGCCGGACTCGTCGATGCGCTGGCCAAGGTGGAGACGGGCTGCGACGATGGCGTGGCGGCCGCAGGAAACTACAAGGATAATCAATGACTTATTACACGCAATACCGCCACCTGGCGCTCGAGGGCGCCAAGCCCGCCCCCACGGCGCAGCAGCTCGCCGCCATCGAAACCTTGCTGGAAGCGCCGTTGCCGCCCGCCTTCCTGGCCTTCTTGCAAGTGGCCAACGGCGCCTGGTTTGATTACACCTGCGATGTGCCGGACGGCAATGGCGGCGTGGAAAAGATGGGCTTCAATACCTTTTTCAGCGCCGACGAAGGCGATTTCTGCGATGAAACTTTGGTCGGCGAAATCCGCGCCGCGCGCAAGCATACGGACATGCCGGTGCGCATCCTGCCGTTCGCCCGCGATGGCGGCAATTCCATGGTTTATCTGGATCTGACGGAGGAAGGCGGCGGCCGGGTGCTGGCTTATGTGCAGGAGTTGCCGGACTGGACGGGCAAGCGCGCCCATGGCCTGATGGAACTGGCGCCTTCATTCGACGCGTGGCTGGATAGCCTGTATATCGACCGCGACACGGTGCTTGACGAACTCGAACACAGCGTCTCGGAACCGTCGCACCTGGATGCGATGGCGGAATGGCTCGATATCGGCATGCCCGCGTGGCGCCGCGATGCCGGCATTGCCGCCTTATTTGCCCTGAAGCAAGTCGAACTGTGCGCTAACGAACAGGACTAATCCTACGGGCATGATCGCGACTGTCCTATGGGTGTGCGCAGGCTGCTGGCTTAACATTGTCATCAGCTTGTAGAAAAAACCACACTCGAAAGGATTTCCCATGCCTATCCCGACCACCAGCTCCCGTGCCCCGTCCTTCAAAAGCGTGGCCATCGGCGCCGCCGTTGCCTTATTGAGCGGCATCGCCATCAACAGCATCGCCGCCGCGGCGCCGGGCGCGTATGACAAGCAATTCCTCAGCAAGGCCGCCGACGCAGGCAGCACGGAAATTGCCGCCAGCAAAGTCGCGCAAAGCAAGAGCAGCAATGCGGAAGTGAAGAAATTCGCCGATGCCATGGTCACCGATCACACGAAAGTGGCGGACGAGCTGAAACAGTTGGCCAGCAGCAAGCAAATTGAGGTCAGCGACCAGCCCGGCAAGAAGCACCAGGCGCAGATCGACAAGCTGAGCCGCCTGGAAGGCGCGCAGTTTGACAAGGAATATGCGGCCACCATCGGCGTGGCGGCGCACAAGGAGGCGGTGAAACTGTTTACGGATGCCAGCCAGAAGGCGAGCGATCCCGACATCAAGGCCTTTGCCGCGAAGACCTTGCCAGCGTTGCAACATCATCTGGACATGGCCAATACCCTGCACACGGCGGTGGGGAAATAGCCAAGTCAATAGCCAAGTTACCGGCAATTAGCGGGGATATGCTTGCTGTACGTGCCGTACGGCAAGCATATCTGCTCTTGACATACAATGCGGCAACTTCGTTTTTTGGCCATGCCATGACCTCATGCAGCTACTCAAGAAAACCGGCCTGATCGCCGCCGCCTTCCTGCTCATCCTCCTGTTGGCAGGCTGGCTCTTCATCAAAGTCAGCGCGGCGCGCAATGCCACCGTGTATGCCCAGGAATGGAACGATCAGCGCACGTGCGTGATCAATACCTACGTACCCCACTACGGCAACGGCGTGCCGCAGAACATCGTGCGCGCCCTCAGCACTTCCACCTTCTTCCGCGTCTACCACAAGGATGGCACCTTGCTGGAAAGCACGGAATGGGTGCTGGACATGCATGAAGACGGCATCCTCGACCATGCCCGCTGGGGCCAGAACCAGACGCGCGCCATCTACCCGACGGACATGGGCGACGAAAGCTGGGCCTTGCCCGAATGCGCGTGATCATTTAGCAATCAAACGAAAGAGTCCTATGCTGCGCGGCCCCTGGAGCGATGCTCCCTATCTCCCCACACTCCACTATTTCCTCGGCCCTTTCGACGTGTATGACCGCGAAGAAACCATGGGTGTGGAGCTGGACCGCTGGGACATGAACGACCCGGCGCAGCGCGCTGCCCTGATACGGCGCGACATCACGTCGCAATACAAGGAACTCAGCTATCGCCACCGCCATGCGCTGGTGGCCGTGCTGGCGCAGGCGCTGCAAGACCCCGGCTATGATTTCCAGGCCATCCTCGAACATGACCCGGAAAGCACGAATGCCCTGCCTGCCTTGTGGGATGAGATGGCCGATCCGCGCGCCTTCTTTGCCGATATCTACCGCCTGGTGCAGCAAGATTGGCACGACGACCTGGCGCGCGCGGCGGCGGAAGACCCGGCCAGCTGGTAACGCGGCACCCGCACCACACTATCGATACGCTAGTCTTCGCTCTCACTTTCCCTCTGTGGATGCGATTGCGGCCGTGTGCACGCAACGTTGCAAAAACGCCCCATTCAAAAAAAATCTGTTGCACCAGCGCATGTCTGCTGGCATCGCGCTACTATGAAACGTCGGCACTTCGATAGGCGCCGCCTCACCGCACCGGTTCCCCGCCGGCTTTCCCCTGCCGCAATGTGAAGGAGATTCTCATGCCCAAGTTCGCCCCTGCCATTTGCCTGTCGGTCATGCTTGCCGCCGGCATGCTGCCCTGTATCGCCAGCGCTGCCGAAGGCGGCGCCACGCGCGCCGACGCGGAAGCCATGGTCAAGAAAGGCGTGTCCTACATCAAGAGCGCCGGCGACGCCAAGGCGTATGGCGACATCACGGCCAAGTCGCCGCAATTCATCCTGCACGACCTGTACCTGGTCGTCTATAAACTCGACGGGACGGTGGTTGCGCATGGCGCCAATCCGAAAATGGTCGGCAAGAACTTGATCGAGCTGAAGGATATTGATGGCAAGGCTTTTGTGAAGGAACGAGTCGACCTGGCCAAGAGCAAGGGCACGTTCTGGCAGGAATACAAATTCACGAATCCGGAAACCAAGAAGATCGAGCCGAAGGTGATGTATTGCGAGAAACTCGCCGAGACCGTCGTCTGCGGCGGCATCTACCTGTAGCCTGCCGCCGCGCCGCCAGCGCCGGGATGGCACACCGATCTCTCAACGAATTTCTCAACGATATGGGCCTCATGTGAAAATCGCACAGAAGATGTTGATCGTCCCGGTGGTCGCGCTGGCTTGCCTGCTGGCCATGGGGGCCTTGTCCTATTTCGCCATGCAGCAAAACGAAAGCCGCATGCGCGACTTGAAAGACGTCACATTGACGGCCGAGCGGCTTGCCAACCAGCAAGCCATTGCCCTGGGTCAGGTACATGCCGACGTGTATGCGAAGATCGCCATCGCCGCCAGCCTGTCGGACGAACAGTTCAAGCAGTTCGGCGCGCAGACGGATCGCCAGCTCAATGCCATCGCGCAAGGCTTGAAGGAACTCAAGCAATTCTCGGGCGCCGCCACGGAAGCGGGCCAGGCGCTGCCGGGTGTCGAGCGCTACCGTGCCAGCGTGGCGCAGGCGCTGGACCTGGCCTCGATGGACCCGAATACGGGCGTGGCGGCGATGCAAAATGCCGCCGGGCACTACCAGCAAGTGAGCGGGCAACTGCGTCAGGTGCTGCTCAACCTCGACCAACGCACGGTCGACGCGCTGCAAGAGACAAAAAATGCGGGCCAGCGGGCCGGCTGGCTGTCGCTGGGCACCATGGCTGTCGGCTTTGCCCTGCTGGCCCTGATCGCCACCTGGGTGGCCCGCTCCGTCGTGCGACCCATCGACGAGGCGTGCCGCGCCGCTGAAAGCCTGGCGGCCGGCGACCTGACCACGCGCATCGACGCCCGGAGCGACGATGAGGTGGGCAAGCTGTCGCGGGCGCTGGCTACCGTCTTGAAAAACTGGAACACTTTATTGGGCGAGATACGCCAGGCGGGCTCCACCATCACGGTGGAAGCGAGCGAAATCGCCCTCGGCAATGCGGACCTGTCGGCCCGTACGGAGTCGCAAGCGCATTCTTTGCAGGAAACAGCCTCGTCCATGCATGCGCTGACCGATACCGTGAAGGAAAACGCCAGCCATGCGCATCAAGCCAACCAGATGGTGCTGTCGACCTCGAACGTGGCGCTGGAAGGCGGCCGCGTCGTGGGCCAGGTGGTTGAGACGATGGGGTCGATCAAGGCCAGTTCCGGGCGCATCGTCGATATCATCGCCGTCATCGACGGCATTGCCTTCCAGACCAATATCCTCGCCTTGAACGCGGCCGTGGAAGCGGCGCGCGCGGGCGAACAGGGGCGCGGTTTTGCCGTCGTCGCCACGGAAGTGCGGGGCCTGGCGCAGCGCTCGGCCACGGCGGCGCGCGAAATCAAGCAGCTGATCGAGGATTCCGTTGCCAGAATAGAAACGGGCAGCGAGCTGGCCGACAGCGCCGGGCGCACCATGGGCGATATCGTCGCCTCCGTTCAGCAGGTGACGGAGATCATGAACGACATCACGGCGGCCAGCCAGCGCCAGAGCAAGGGCATCGAGGAAGTCAACAATGCCATCACGGAAATGGACGAATTGACCCAGCGCAATGCCGCCCTCGTCGAGCAATCGGCCGCCGCCGCGCAAAGCATGCAGGATCAGGCGCATGATCTATTGCGCGTGGTCGATGCCTTCCGCCTGGGCGACGGCGGCCCGCCGCTGCTGCCGCGTTAGTACCGCTGCTGCCGCGCTAGTACCGCTGCGGCATGGCGGCCCGGGAACAGGCTTGCATGGCCTTGCTTATCTCGACCAGCGCGGGGTCGGTTTCCCGTCGCAAGACATTGCCCATGCGGAATTGTTGATGGTAATCTCCGAGCATGGCGGCATACAGGAAAACCTGATCCCGCCTGCGCCAGACGGCACTGTAGTTGCTGCCGGGAGCGACGGGCATGGCACCGATGAAATAACTGTACAGGCCGCTAATCTTCTTCTTGTGCAGCCATTCCATCAATTGCACGATGCGGTACTGTTCCAGCAGGCTCAGTTCGCTGACATTGGCGCCGGACAAGGCGTAATACAGTTCCAGACGGGCCATCCAGTTGCCCTTTTCGCCTGCCGCCACCAGCGCATTCCAGGCGGGGCCGGTGCGTACCTTGCCCGCCTCGTCAGGCGATCCCACCCAGGCCTCGACGGCAGCCTGGTCCGGCACCGGACCATAGTAGGCGGGCGCGCGGCAGACGAACTGGCGCGCGTCGGGCCCGTCCTCCTTGAACTCGTCGGCGATGTACCGGGAGACCTTGTCGCCGATGCCCAGCAGGCGCTTGCCATAGCCGTCCAGGGTCCAGCTCGACGGCAGGCGCCCCAGCCAGGCCAGCGCATCGTCGTTGGCCCGGGCTTCCACCGCATAGGCGGCGATTCTGGCCTGCATTTTCACTTCTTTCTGCTGTTCCGCCAGCTTGAGCGCCTCTTGCTCCTCGTCATAACGGCTCGTGGTCTTGGCCAGCTTGACGCAATCGAGGAAAGCCTCGGGCGCGCCCTGCCAGCACTGGGCCGGCACCTTCAGCTGCCAGCGCATGCTGACGGTTTTCAAAATATAGTTTTCTTCGCCCTCTTCCCCTTTGAGATAGGCGCGGCCGTCCGCCTTGGTCACGCCCTTTGTCAGTTGCTTGCCGCCCACCGTGCTCCAGGTGTACGGGTCATCGTCTTGCGGCACGCCGGGGGCGGCGTACAGGGTCAGGTAGTGGCCGGCGGCGGCCGGCGCATCGGCCGCATGGCACAGCGGCGACAGCAGGGACAAGGTGAGTAAAGTTTTTTTAGGCAACAGTTTCAGCATGTAGCAATCGTATCAATGAAGTTCGGTATGGCAGGCGCAGTCGTGGCCGCTGGCCGCCTCGGATAGGTTTTGCAGAATCGCGCAGTCTTGCGAAGGCTGCGGCTGGTCGCACTGGTGGCGCAGGGTCACCAGCTGCTGCTGCAGGGTTTGCAAATTCGCCATCTGCTCGGCGATGCGCAGGATATGGTGATCGAGCAATTCATTGACGCTCTGGCAACCTTCGGCCGGATTGTTCTTAAATTCCAGCAAGGCGCGGATATCGGTCAGGCCGATCTGCAAGGAGCGGCAATGGCGGATGAATTGCAGCCGTTCCTGGTGTTCTTCGCGGTATTCGCGGTAGCCGGCGCTGTTGCGGCCCGGTTCCTGCAGCAAGCCCGCCTTTTCATAGTAACGCACGGTTTCCACGTCACAATCTGTCCGTTTGGCCAGTTCTCCGATACGCATGGCATCCCCTTTTCATTCTTTCGTGCAAATTCCGCTTGACCCTGTAGCCGCTACAGGGTTTCTAATGGAAGCATACACCAATCCAGAAGGATGATGCGATGCCGCACGATAGCCATAACCACGCGCACGACCACGAGCATGACCACAAGCATGCGCACGACCCCGCACCAGCCCGCGCGCCACAAGCCGCCGGCTGCTGTTCCAGTCAGCATGCGTGCTCGTCCACGCCTGCCGCCCCGTCTGGTCCAGTGCTGCCCAGCGCGCCCATCGCGGGCGCCAACACGACCAAATACCGTATCGCCAACATGGATTGCCCCACGGAAGAACGGCTGATCCGCAATAAGCTGGCGAATATGGCGGGCGTCGTGGGCCTCGATTTCAACCTGATGAACCGCGTGCTCGACGTGCACCACACGCTGCCCTCGCTGGCCACGGTGGAAGCGGCCCTGCACGGCATCGGCATGCAGGCGATTTCCATGGAAGCGGACGCGGCCGTCGCACGCGACCCGAACGAAGGCAATCTGTCCGGCCTGCAAAAAGGCTTGCTGGTGGTTTCCGGCCTGGCTGCTGCCGGCGCCGAAGCGCTGGCGTGGACCACGCATGCAGACAGTTCGCCCCTCGTCATCGCCCTGGCCCTGCTGTCGATCGCCACGGGCGGCTGGCCGACCCTGAAAAAGGGCTGGATTGCCCTGAAGACGTTCACCCTGAACATCAACTTCCTGATGAGCCTGGCGGTTTTCGGCGCCATCGCCATCGGCCAGTGGCCGGAAGCGGCCATGGTCATCTTCCTGTTCGCCATCGCCGAGCTGATCGAGGGATTGTCCCTGAACCGCGCGCGCAACGCCGTGCACAGCCTGATGCAGCTGGCGCCCGACACGGCGACCGTTGCTGACGCCAGCGGCGCCTGGCAGCAAGTATCCGTTGCCACGGTGGCCATCGGCGCGACCATGCGCGTGAAACCGGGCGAGCGCATCGCGCTCGACGGCGTGGTGGCCAGCGGCGAGTCGTCCGTCAACCAGGCGCCGATCACCGGTGAAAGCATGCCGGTGGACAAGACCGTGGGCGACGTAGTGTATGCGGGCACCATCAATGAACGGGGCTTGCTAGACGTCACGGTGACGGCCAACAGCGGCAACAGCACTCTGGCGAAAATCGTCAAGGTGATCGAGGAAACCCAGGGCAAGCAGGCGCCCACGCAGCGCTTTGTCGATCAGTTCGCCCGCTACTACACGCCTGCCGTGGTCGTGTTCGCCATCCTCGTGGCCGTGCTGCCGCCTTTGCTGCTGGGCCAGCCCTTCATGGCCTGGGTGTATAAGGCGCTGGTGATGCTGGTGATCGCCTGCCCGTGCGCACTCGTCATTTCCACGCCCGTCACCGTGGTCAGCGGCCTGACAGCGGCCGCGCGGCGCGGCATTCTGGTGAAAGGCGGACAATTCCTGGAAACGGGTTATCGGATCAAGGCCATCGCCGTCGACAAGACGGGCACCTTGACCATGGGCAAGCCGGCCGTGACGGATGTGGTGGCCCTGGAGGGCAGCGACCGCGACGCCATCCTGCTGCTGGCCGCCAGCCTGGACGCCAACTCGGCCCACCCGCTGGCCGCCGCCATCGTCAAGGCGGGTCCGCCCGCCGGCAGCCACTTGCCCGTCAGCCAGTTTGCCGCCCTGCATGGACGCGGCGTGCGCGGCAGCATCGATGGCCAGACCTATTATCTGGGCAACGCGCGCCTGATGACGGAATTGAAAGTCTTGACGCCGGCACTGCAAGCCATCCTGGCACGGCTGGAACAGCAAGCCTACACGGCCATGGTGCTGGCCACCCCGGCCGGTGCGCTGGGCGTGATCGCCGTGGCCGACGTGCTGCGTCCGACGGCCGCGTCCGCCATTGCCCGCCTGAATGCGCTGGGCGTGACCACCGTGATGCTGACGGGAGACAATCTGCTGACGGCGCAGCGCATCGCGGCCGAGGTGGGCGTGAGCCTGGTTAAGGCGGAATTGCTGCCGGAAAACAAGCTCGATGAAATCAAGGCCTTGCAGCAAGAGTTTGGCGTGGTGGCCATGCTGGGCGACGGAGTCAACGACGCCCCGGCTCTGGCGCAGGCGGACATCGGCTTTGCCATGGGCGCGGCCGGCAGCGACACGGCCATCGAAACGGCGGACGTGGCCCTGATGGACGATGAACTGGGCAAGTTGCCTGAATTCATCAGCCTGAGCCAGCGCACGCGCAGCATCCTCGTGCAAAACATCAGCTTTGCCATCGGCATCAAGGCCGTGTTCTTCGGCCTGGCCCTGGCCGGCATGGCGACCCTGTGGATGGCCGTGTTCGCCGACGTGGGCGCCAGCCTGCTGGTGGTGGCCAATGGCTTGCGCCTGTTGCGCAATAACAAGCAAACATAGTCCCGTGTAGAAATATTTCCATCTGGACAATTGCTGTAAAAAACGCTACTTTGGCGGCTGTTCCCACCGCCGCCAAAGTAGCCGATGACCTTACTGCCCCGCCTGTCCCTGCTGGCCGCTCTGCTGGCTGGCACCTCCCTGCATGCCGAACCGATGTTCTTCACGCCCTGCTCCGATACGGCCGCCCCCGGCAGCCTGTGCTCGGGCTTGAACGTGCCCGGCAGCTACGATGCCCAGGGCCGCGCCGTCGGCGACGCGGATGCCATGCACGTCTTCGTGCGCAAGTTTGCCGCCGATGTGCCTGCCGGCAAGCCTGCCAAGGGTACGCTGTGGCTGGTGGCGGGCGGCCCCGGCGAATCGGGCGCTACGTTCTACAGCCTGCTCCCCACCCTGCGCCGCAGCTTTCCCGGCTTTGAATTCCTGATCCCCGACCATCGGGGCACGGGCCACTCGTCGCGCCTGTGCAAGGTGGAAGAGTCCGAACAAAGTCCCGGCGGCCGCGCGCTGGCCGGCGCCGAATGGGCCAGCTGCTTCAAGGGCATCAATCTGATGCCGGAATACGCGGGCCAGTTTTCCATCACCACGGCCGCGCGTGACTTGAAAGCCTTGATCGAGGGCGAACGGAGCAAGCACAAGCAGCCGCCCGTGTATGTATACAGTGTGTCGTACGGAACGCAGCTGGTCTTGCGCACCTTGCAGCTGGGGCCGCTGCCAGTCAAAGGCATGATTTTCGACTCCTTGGTGCCGCCGCAAACGGATGCGCGCTGGGACTTGAGCCAGCGTTCGCACGTGGTCAACCAGGTCGGCCTGCAGGTGCTGGCCCGCTGCGATGCGGATGCAGCTTGCCATGCAGCATTGGGCGAGCCGGCAACAACTGTGTACCGCCGCGTGCTGGACAAGGCGCAAGCCGATCCTGCCCTGCTGGCGAAGATTCACGGCAAGAACCTGAAAAACTTCCTGGGCGGCATGCTCGACGTGCCGGCCGCCCGCGCCCGCATCCCGTATCTGCTGCACGACCTGGACCAGGGCGGCGAGACGGAACTGGCCGCCGTGCGCGCCACATTGGCGGACGCGGCGGCCAGCCTGGGCAGCTATCCCCAGTCGCCGCTGTCGATTCCGCTGGTCAGCATCATCAGCAACTCGGAAAACAATCTGCAACTCTCGTTGCGCCCCGGCTGGACAGCTGCCGACCTCGAGCGCGACGAGGCGGACTTGCTGTTGACCAGTCCCCTGCCCCGCATCCTGCTGGGCGGCGGCTTGCCCGCCTACCCGCGCGACGCCTATTTCGGCGCCTTGCCGGCCAAGGTGCCGACTACACTGGTACTGCAGGGAACGCTGGACCCGAAGACGCCGTACGCGGGCGCGCAGGCGCAAGTGCAGGCCTTGACGCAGCGCAAGGCGGGCAAGGTTGCCCTGGCCACCGTGCACAACGCCCCGCATTTCATCCTGTGGACGGCGCCCGCCTGCTTTGAACAGGCCAGCACCCGCTTTATTGCCGGCAAGCAGGCACAGGATTGCACGCTGTAGTTTCCACCCACGATAGAGAAGAGGACGATATGCGCACCACAGGCTTGGCATTGCTGTTGTTAACTTGTTGCGGCACGGCGCAGGCGGCGGCGCCCGCCTCGCCATCCATCTGCGCCTCGCCCGCGCAAGCCGTGCGTGAACAGGGTTATGTGCCCATCAACGGCATCGAGCAATGGATCACGGTCACGGGCGCCGCCTGCGGCAATCCCGTGATCTTGTTTATCCATGGCGGTCCCGGCAATGCCTTGAGTCCGTTTGCCGATGCCATCTATGCCGGCTGGCAACAGAATTACACCCTGGTGCAGTGGGACCAGCGCGGCGCGGGCATGACGTATGCGAAACAGCGGCCCACGGACGACGTGCCCTTGACGGTGGAACAGATGCGCGATGACGGCATCGCCGTGGCCCGCTATCTGCGGCAGCACCTGGGCAAGGACAAAGTCATTTTAATGGGCAGTTCCTGGGGTTCGATCCTGGGCGTGCACATGGCCAAGGCGCGCCCCGACCTGTTCCACGCGTATATCGGCACGGCGCAGGTGGTCAATGCGCGCGACAACGAGGCCGGCATGTACCGGCAAGTGCTTGCGCTGGCGCAAGCGGCCGGCGATACCCCTACGCTGGACAAGCTGGCGGCGCTGGGCCCGCCGCCCTGGACCGATCCGCGCAACTTCGGCATCCTGCGCCGCTTCGACCGCAAATATGAGGGATTGGCAACGGATGCGCCGCCAAAACACTGGTGGCAGCCGGCGCCGTTCTACGCCACGCCGCAAGCGCTGGCCGATGCCGAGGCGGCCGATGACTACTCGTACATCCAGTTCATCGGCATGCGCGGCGACGGCATGTTCTCAGGCGTGAATCTGCCCGCGCTGGGCACGCGTTTCGACTTGCCCGTGTTCTTCATCATGGGTGAAGCGGACTTGCTGACCTCGCCCGCCATCGCGCGCACGTATTTCGACAGCATCACTGCGCCCGTCAAGAGTTTTACCCTGGTAAAACGGGCCGGACACGACCCCAACCAGGCCGTGCTGGACGCCCAATGGACGGTCTTGCGCGACAAGGTGGCGCCGCTGACCGACCACTGATCTATGTCAACAAGCCGCTCGTGTATGTGGGACGCAAAGAATTTCATCCTATGAGATTGCTTTCCACTCATAGAGGGTTGTGGAAGCTATTGCTGCCACCATTAAATTTACCGAGATTATTTTCTTTACTCAGAAGAATGAATCTTGTAATTGGAAAGAAATTTTGGCAACTTGGATGAGGCTAGATAGTGCTACCATTCTTGCAATGGACGAAAATATCAAAAAATTTGGATATGTGAAGAGAAAAAATCCCGAAATGGACTGTCTACATGCATAATTGCAAAGAGGAAAGCTGCATGTTGATCAATAGATAGAATGACTCACACAAGGATATTCATGTCATTTGAATTAAAATACGCGATCATTCATAGTTTTACCAAGGAATCAAAACAGTCCTATGCCACCAATATAGTAAAAAAAACAGCACTACTTAAGAATGAACTTCCGGCGGTGATGTCGCTTGTCCAGGGTGTTTCCGCATTATTGGGAAAACCGGGCAATATTCTCAGTTATGGGCAATTTTCGAATGACATGAGGCAGGGAAAATTCCCTGCTGAATTTGATTGCTATTCTTCCAAGCCATTGGATGCGGCTGCATTTATTTCCATGAGCCATCTGGCTGTTGATGAACTAGCAGCCGCTTCCGAGTCGGAGTCATTTTCCACTGGCGGACACATTTTAGTATCATATTACTTGGTTGACAATAAAAAATTTGTACTTGTTGCCATGATCAAGCAACGAGGCGGAGTTAGTCTTGACAAAGATTACGTACCGATTGCCGTTACAGAAATAGATTTATCTAAGGTTCATCAAGCTGCACGTATCAATTTATCGAGATATGTTGAAGTTGCGTCGCAACCAGGATTTTCCAATGATGACGATGAAGATATAGTGGAAGAACGAACCTACTTGTCTTTTGTCGGCCAAGGCACTCACAATTTGGCATCGGGTTACTTTGTTAAAGCATTGGGATGTACAAAAGGAATTTCATCCTCGCGAGCGACTGGAAATGTGATATCTGCTGTTCGCACATTTTTTTCTAGTGAAGAACTGAAACCATATCGAAGTGCAGCATGCAATGGCGTCATTGCATATTTAAAAAAGAAACTTGACGCGAAAGAAAATGCCGTTTTGAATGACTTGGTTTATGCGGCAATAACCACACTTACAGAAGGACAAAGTTCGGTTATTGATAAATTGAAAGAATTCTTAAATGATGAACGAACAAAAATTCCTGCTGAGTTTGCAATTCATGCGCCGACCCTTCGAAAGAAAACAATGATTAAGGGGGAGACTGCAAACTGGACGGTGCAATTTGAGCAAGGTATGTTAGGACTAACCGCAAATGCAGCCATTATCTACAATAAAGATAAAAAAACATTAACATTTACCAATCTGGGAAATAAATTGGTCGCGGATATTGAATCTGAACTCAAGCAAAGATAAAAATGTTCTCTAAGATCGTTGAACTATATAGAGCACTAAATTTCCCAAAAGTTGAGGGAAATAAGTTCTCCTTTGATGGTGCTATTGACCAATCAATAGTTTCGCTAGTTGAGGAAGTAGATGAATTAGCCAGTCATTTTGGATCATTTTCTCATAAGGAAATTTATAGACTCCACCTAGATGCTGAATTTAATCTGCCAGCATCCGAATTAGGAAGATTTTATCAAAACTTCGCTGAATTTCTTCTATTTACTCCTACACTGAATTTTGGTGGAATTTCAGAGGAATTTTATATATGTGATATCGACTATTACTCTAAAGATGTGACGATTCCTGATGTTATGCGTAAACTTTCCACGTTATGTAGATTTATTAGAGCAATTTCTAAGTTGGCTGTGCAGAATAGCTTTCAAATAGAAAACACATCGCGGGATAATAGATTGGTTTTTGTTGTGGCGGCTGATGGAAAGTCGCCTGCGAAAACATTGTTGATAGATGTCAAGGTGACAGAAGAATTGTTGGAATTCTGTTTGCCCCACATAAAGTTTTTAGAGTCATTGCTTTCCGAAAACAGAAAAAATGATGTGCATGTTGAAGAGCGACTGAGCATTATGCGACTGGCGATTGCAGACGTCTTAAATTCAGTGGTAGGCGAGGTAGAGCGATTCCAGCATTTGGTAAAAAATTGGGGCGATGTACTATCAAAGTATCACCACAATTTTCTGGCATTTATCCATCAATACTCTTTCGAAAAAGTTCGCAAGGAAATCGCTACGACGGAAATAGAGCATGCTACAAAACTCAGTGCGGTTCTCGGCGATATCTCTGGTAAGTTGCTGGCATTACCTGTATCTTTGGCCGCAGTTATATTACTGCGCAAAGCCAATTCTAACGAAGAGTTTGTAATTGGCTTTATCGGTTTAGCTTGCGTATCTTTAATTTTTTTTGGAATTTTGATTAATCAATGGTTGCAAGTGCGTCGATTGCGCGGCAGTTTTGATGTGATTTTTTCCCAGTATGATGTATCGAAATTTCCATTAAAATTAAGCAAGCCAATAATTAGTGCAAGAAGAAATGCAAATATTCAATATATTGCATTGGTTATCACATTTTCATTTTTTGGAATTCTTGCATTATTACCACTTGGAGGCGCGATCTATGTTTTAAATGATCGTTCACAATTACGATTAAGCGAGATATGCGTTTTGATCGCAAATCAACTTCCCTAGAACTATGAGCAGCGCTTCAAAAATTTTCCACCAGCTTTATTTGCTGAAATAAATCGACAACAGACATAGGCGGATTAAAACCAAAGTTTCTGCGATTACAAGTGCCCTCCCATTTTTCCTACTATGTCTAAGAGCTGCAGACGTAAAATGGACACCGTATGAGTGCGTGAATGGAGCGGGTGATGCGCACTTGCTTTGAACCCGCCGACGCATTGTTGCCGGCAAGGCGAAGCAGTCATACACGCCTTGCTCCCCTCCGTGGCTACGGCACGGCATCCTTGTCAACCTGCGCCGCGAGCCGGCGCTCGAAGTCCATCAGTTCAGGTACATTGAGGTCGGAGATGAGCCGGTATTCCATGCCGGAGCGGCTCCAGCGTAGCAAGTGATAGCCCTGCCTGACGCTCAGGCGCGGCGGCGCATCGCGCTGCGCCTGGTCGGGCCAGACATACAGGTTCAGCACATGCTGATGCCGGCGATACGCGAGCGCGGCGACGGGACGCTGCCTGATGTAGTCGAGGCGTCCGCCGACCAAGGGAAAGCCAGCTTGCGCCAGGTCAACCACGGGCGGTGAAAAGTCGAGCTTGCCGCTGAACCATGGCTTGACCGTGTGCTGGTCGGACGAGGCCACGTCGGCCAGGTGATCGGGGATCAGCGAACGGAAATGGCTGGCCACGATCTCCTGGTCCAGCCGTTCCGCGTCCGATGGCACGGACAGATACAGCGCCAGGGTGACGGCGAACGCGGATGTGCTGGCGCCGGCCACGCCAAGATTGATCCACGCCCACGGCAGCTGCGCCCATTTCCGGCGACGCGGGGTTGCCTTCGATTCCTTCGTCTCTTCCTGCAGCGCCTGGCGCAAGCGTTGCTGCAGGGCAGCTGGCGCGGCGTGGCGCACGCCATGCCGGCTCACCGCTGCGCGCAAGGCCTGCAGCTGTTCGCACGCCTTTGCGCAGTCCGGGCAATGGGCCAGATGCTGCGTCAATTGCCGCGCCGCCGATGCATCGAGTTCGCCATCGGCAAAGGCGGACATCTTGCTGTGTGATTCGGTGCACTCCATTTCATTTCTCATCGGTATGTTGTTTCAGGTATATCAGCAGCAACTTGCGTCCGCGCGCCAGGCGCGACATCACCGTGCCGATCGGGATGCCGACGATGTCCGCGATCTCCTTGTAGGACAAATCGTCGAGCTCCTTCAACACCAGCACTTCCCTGTAAGGCCGCGGCAGCGTTTCCAGGGCATGGTTGATCGCCTGCTTGACGTCAGCCCTGGCCAGGATGTCTTCCGGGTTGCCGCCGGCAGCATCCGGCACCATGCCGCATCCGTCCTCATCATGCCCGTGGATTTCCTCGTCGAAGCCGATGTCATCGTGTTGCGGGCGGCTGTCGCGCAGGGACGTGTAATAGGTATTGCGCACGATCGTCAGCAGCCAGGCGCGCGCGCCGCCGCCATCACCATGGTAGCCGTCCATGAAGCGGCAGGCGCGCAGGAATGCCGTCTGCACCAGATCCTGGGCATCCTGGTCATTGCGCGTGAGCCATCGCGCCAGGTTGTAGGCGGAATCCAGATGAGGCATGGCAATTTTTTCAAACAACCTGGTTTTATCGATGTCATTCAAATCAACACCCATCCGCCTGTCGACCGTCTCATTGCATAAGACTCGCTTTGCCTGCCGTTTATTCCCGCTGCCGGGCCTTTTTTTGCCAGGCCCAAAATAAACCGGTTTTCGCGGGAATATTTTCACCGCCTTCGGAGTTATAGCATCTGCAGGCCCCGATTGCATCGGGTCCATGCCAGATATCTGCAAATGGAAGGGACTTCGACATGACATACCCGTACTTCTTCGCTGCTCTGGCCACGGCCATGCTGATGGCTTCCAGCGGCGCGGCCAACGCCGGCGACGCCATGCGCGGCCAGGTGCTCTACAAAACCATGTGCATGTCTTGCCACTCGATCGACTACAACGGCGTCGGTCCCGCGCACAAGGGCGTGTTTGGCAGGAAAGCCGGCAGCGCCGCCGGCTACAGCTATTCGCCGGCCGTGAAGGCGTCCGCCATCGTGTGGGACGAGAAAACGCTGGACCAGTGGCTGACGAATCCGGAAAAACTGATTCCCGGCCAGAAGATGGGCTATATGGTGCCGTCCGCGCAGGACCGCGCCGACCTGATCGCGTATTTGCAGCAGGAAGCCGGGCGGGCCAGCCCGGCCACGGCCGCCAGATAGCGCTTGTTTTGCCAACCGGCATCCATTGAAACGAGGAGAGATATCATGATGGACCGCAGAAGTTTCATGAAACTGACCGCCATCGGCGGCGGCGCCGTATTCATGTCCGGACTGTATGGACATGCACAGGCGGCAGCGGCCGGCAAGTTGACCGCCCTCTACGACGATTTTTACTTCGTCCAGCTGTCCGACGTGCACTGGGGTTTCAGCGGCGCCGCCAATCCCGACGCCCTCAATACCTTCCGCAAGGCCGTCGCCACCGTGAATGCGCTGGAGGTGCAGCCCGACTTCATCATCTTCACGGGCGACCTGACGCATACGACGGACGATTCGAAGGAGCGCCGCCAGCGCATGGGCGAATTCAAGGACATCGCGGCGGAGTTGAAGGTGAAAAACGTGCGTTTCATCCCCGGCGAGCACGACGCCTCTCTCGACAACGGCGCCGCCTTCAAGGAAAATTTCGGCCCGTCCAACTATACGTTCGAGCACAAGGGCGTGCATTTCATCGCCCTCGACAACGTGTCCGATCCCGGCGCGCGCATCGGCGACGCCCAGCTGGAGTGGCTCAAAAACGACCTGGACAGGCAGGCAAAAGACGCGCGCATCGTCGTCTTTACCCACCGTCCCCTGTTCGACCTCGTGCCCAAATGGGACTGGGCCACGCGCGACGGCGACAAGGCGATCGCCCTGTTAATGCCTTACAGCAATGTGACGGTGTTCTACGGCCATATTCACCAGGAACATCACCACATGACGGGGAGAATCGCGCACCATGCCGCCAAGTCGCTGATTTTCCCCTTGCCGGCGCCCGGTTCGCAGGAAAAGCGCACGCCCCTGCCTTGGGACCCGGCCATGCCGTACAAGGGCCTCGGCTTTCGCGAGGTGGAAGCGCAGGCGGGGAATGATTACAAGCTCGCGGAATTTCCCGTGGCCGGGAGCTGAACCATGGACCGCGCAAGACGACAGTTCTGCATCCGCAGCGCGTGCGGCCTCGGTGCGCTGCTGGCGGTGGCCGCCATCGAGGCCCAGGACCTCAAAAATGTTGTTTCGAAGGAAAGAATCATCGCCATCGAGGCGAGGAAATTCGTCTACACGCCGAATGAAATCACCGTAAAAAAGGATGAAACCATCGTGCTGGCGTTCACGGCCGTCGATTTCATCCATGGCTTTTTCATCCCGGACATGAACATCCGCGCCGACCTGAAGCCGGGCCAGGTCACCGAAGTGCGGCTGACGCCCGGCAAGGCCGGCGAATACGCCTTCTTGTGCGACAATTTTTGCGGCAGCGGCCACGAGGAGATGAACGGGAAGATCATCGTCACGGAGTAGCCGCCCTGCCCGCGCCAATCTGGCCACGCGGCGCGCCCGCAGATGCAGGTGGCGGATGGTGGCGGCGGCCGCCATCAGGATGGCGGAAGCCGTTGCCAGCACGACAATAAATGCCTTGTCGAAGGCCGAGCGGGCCAGTTCCGATACTTGCAGGCCCAGTTCGGCCGGCAATTGCTCGGCGGCCAGCAGCGCCGCGTCCAGGGTGTCATGGGCGTTCGGCAGCAGGCCCGCGCTTTCCGGGATCACCAGGGTGGCGCTGTAGACGGCCGACAAAATGGTGCCCAGCACCGTCACGCCGATCACGGCGCCCAGCTCGTACGACACTTCCTCGATCGAGGCGGCCATGCCGGCCTGTTGGGGAGCCACGTTGAGCATCACGGCGCTCGATGCGGCCGTCATGACGGCGCCCAGGCCCAGGCCCAGGATCACCAGGCTGGCCACTTGGGCTGAGACGGCGGCGTCATGCAGCAGCAGATACGACGCCATGCCGATACCGGACAGCAGCAGCGAACCCCACAAGACCTTGGCCTTGTCGGCGCGCGGGAGCATGAAACCCGTCAGCGGTCCCGCAAACACGGACGCCAGCGGCAGCGGCAACAGCAGCAGGCCCGCTTCCAGCGGCGACAGTTCCCGCACCAGCTGCATGTGCTGGCTCAGCGCCAGTTCCATGCCGATCAGGGCGGCAGACGCCACCATGGCGGCGGCCACGGCGCTGGAGAACGGCAGTTCGCGGAACAGGGCGAAGTCGATCAGCGGCCTGGCTTGCCGCTTCTGGCGACGCACGAATTTGAGCATGAAGAAAGCGCCCACGGCGAAAGCAAAGGCGGCCAGCGCATACGACGGCTGCGACTTGCCCAGCTCCTTGATCGCATACACGCCACCAAGCAAACCCATCATGACTTGCAGCGAGCCCTTCAAGTCCCAGGGCTTGTCGCGGTTACCGGCCCGTTTCGGCAGGATGACAGTGGCCAATACCAGGGTCAGCAGCACGATGGGCACGTTGATCAGGAAGACGGAACCCCACCAGTAATGTTCCATCAAGAAACCACCGAGCACCGGGCCGAACGCGGCGCCGCCGGATGCAATCGCCGCCCACACGCCGATGGCGAACGAGCGCTCGCGGTGGTCCGTAAAGGTCAGGCGGATGATGGACAAGGTCGCCGGCATCATCAAGGCGGCGCCGATGGCCAGCAATACGCGGGCAAAGATCAGCCATTCCGGCGCAGGCGAAAACGCGGCGCACAGCGAGGCGATGCCGAACACGGCCAGGCCGGCGAGGAAAACGGGTTTGTGGCTCAAGCGGTCACCGAGGGTGCCGAGGCCGGGCAACAGACCGGAGACGACCAGCGCGTAGACGTTGATGATCCACAGTTTTTGCGAGGAAGTGGCTTGCAAGTCGCGCGTCAGCGCGGGCAAGGCGGTGTAGAGCACGGTCATGTCGACCACGATCAGGAACAGGGCGCTGGAGACGATGGCCAGCGTCAGCCATTTTTTCATTGGATGCATAAACAACTCATGTATTATTTAACAACTGTCGGTTTGGATGAATCTGGTGCTGCGCAAATATTTACGTTCCAGGCTGCCACGGGCCTGGCCTTGTCGGGGGCGGCGGGCGTCAGCCACGGTCACCATCCTTGTCATCCACGGCGGCACTCGCTGTAGTTGCGTCGAGTTCGCGCAGCATGACGACGGACACCTGCTTGAAACCGCGGCCCTGGAAGAATTGTTGTGCTTTCAAGTTGTGCGCGCCGCATTCGAGGAACAAGCGGGCGATGCCGTGGCTGCGCAATTCGCTTGCCACCCACTCCACCAGCAAGCTGCCGATGCCGCTGCCACGCACGGAGGGCAGCAAGACCAGGTCGTCCAGCGCGGCGAACGATTTCGAGGCGCGCTGGCGCGTGTCTATCGATACGAGTGCCATGCCGACGATATCGTCGCCGGACGTGGCGACGGCCAGCAGGGTCGAATCGCCATGTGCCCAGTCGTGCGACAGGGCGGCGCGGATTTCGCCGCGTATGACTTCAGGCAAGTCCGCGCGCCAGTTGCCGGGCGCTTCGGCCCGCTCGCCCTGCAGCTCAGAATGGGAGATATAGTCGGCGCTGACGTTGTCAAGATAGAGCTTGCACAGCGCATCTTCAGCGCTGGCGTCGTGACACCAGCTGAAGCTGATGGCGGGGGTATGGGCTTGGGCGTTTTTCATGGCGGATCTCGTGTTATTGAATTAGTAAAAGCATTTTATGTCGCCCCTGAATGGCATTCAAGTTAAAATCCATCTGTAAAACAGATAGGTGGATGCCATGCAATGGACTTTGGAACAAATGCGCTACTTTGAAGCGGCTGTCGCGGCCGGTTCTTTTTCGGGCGCGGCGCGCCGGCTGGGCCGCGCGCAATCGGTGGTCAGCACCTCGATCGGGCTGCTGGAAGCGGAATTCGGCGTGGAACTGTTCGACCGTTCGCGCCGCAGCGCCGTGCTGACGGAAGCGGGCAAGGTGATGCACCTGGAAGCGTGCGAACTGCTGCGCCAGGCCGAGCGCTTGCAGCTGCGCGCCCAACTGCTGAGCGAGGCGCCCGAAGCGCAGCTGACCCTGGCCCTGGACGAAGCCCTGCCCTACCTGGCCATCGGCACCCTGGTCAAGGAACTGGCGGCGCGCTACCCGGCCCTGGAACTGGTGATGCTCAACGCCACGGCGTCGGAGGTGGCGCAATACGTGGAGCAGCAGCAAGCCGACGTGGCTTTTCATTTTGACCGTGGCCCGATCTCGCCCGTGCTGGAACAGCAGCACATCGGCAGCGTGGCGCAAGGCGTGTTCGTGGCCAAAGGCCACCCGATGGCGCACGGACAGGAAGTGAGCCGCAACGAGCTGACCCGCTACCGCCAGCTGATCATGGATTCCGAGCTCAACCGCGAACAGGCCTTCAGCCCCGCTGTGTGGTTTTCCGACAGTTTCTACAGCATCGCGGAAATGGTCGCGGACGAGCTGGGCTGGGCGATTCTGCCCCTAAACATCGCCAATTACGACAATTACAAGGGCTATTTGCAGGAAGTGCCCTGCCCTGCGCTGGCCTTGTCGCGGCTGCCTGTGCGACGGCTATCGATTCATGGCAAGAAACTCAGCGAGACGAGTTTGTGGCTGACGAACAGGCTGGCGGAGTTGCTGGCGGATGGGCCGCGGGGGTGAGGTCATATTTTGAATTGTAGAACTTCATTCAAACGATTGATATCAGCCCAATTCATTTAAAATCAAATTACCAGCAAGGCATGAAATTATGAAGATAATCTGCGACCATGCAAAAAAAGTTGAAATTTCGGTGGAGTTTCCGATTTCAATACTATGCGAATATAATGGCCGTGACAATTTGGATGTGACGCTCGATGATAATATAACATATCTGATTGATGAAGCCTTGAGAAAAGCCGGAGTATATGTAAAAAACAAAACAATGAAAACATATTACTCCGAGAAAAATGAAGAAATTTTGAGTTATCAACTGACATTGATCGTTTGGCCACCAGGATTGAACTTGTATTGCATTGTGAATGACTTGACTCAGGAGAATTTTCATCAAGGATTATGTATTAAACTACAATCTCAGCATCATGGTTTTAGCATAGTATATGCGGACTCAGCAGTCGGATGAGGCTGGAGGTACTTCCAGTGCCTGAGTTCAAGAGCAAGCCAAGCTACAGGTCGTTCTCTACCCAGTCTTAATATCTCAGAAAGGACTGCAGCATGGATTTCGACTGGCACGGCGGCGTCATCACTCGGCAGACCAGCATTGATGCCCGCTATAAAAATACGCAAAACGTCAGACGCTTCCTGTTGGATCAGTGCGGTCCCGAATTCAAGCTTGACCGTGATTTCATGGCTTGGATAGATGATGGCGTTGCTAAAACCATGGGCGAAGTCGCGGATGAATGGACACGTCGGCATAATCCAGCCGGTGATGCGCAAATAAACAAATATTAATAAGTACTGAAAGCTTCACATGATTCATTCAACTGTCGTCAACAGCTGGCTAGCCATGGCCAAGGACGATGCCGTGGAAATTGATCCCGACGACATCAACCACGAAGCCAGAACCAATATGTGGAGCTTTTCGCCCACGGACGAGGAAACGCCGCAGATTCATGCGGCCGATATCGTTACCTTCATCGGTGAGGTGATCGCGGTGCGCCGTAGTGCGCTCGCTGGCGAGGACATGCTGTTCTATTGCTGGCACGACGCGCAATGCCGCCAACTGCGCTTCAGCCTGGTGTCGCGCTCGCATGGACGGCTGCCGTTTCGCTGCGCGCTGCGCGAAACGCAGGATTTATCTCTGATCGCCGAGCGCGTGGTGAACGGGGACTGGCGCAACGAGCACTATATGCAGGCCCCGTCGGAGGACGGCGATGCGCAGGAGCCGGAGCCATTCATCCTGCCCGTGTTCGTGGCGCGGGTGCCTTAAGAATCAGCATGCCAGAAAGCGCGCGGGCCGGCACGCCTCCAGAGCTGGCGCCGGCTGGCCATCGACGATTTCCCCGCTGGCCAGCTGGCCCACGATGGCCGCCAGCACCACGCCCGGATGCATGGCGCACACGTACACGCCGCTCACTTGCGGCAAGTAGCCGATGACGGGTACGCCGTCTGCGGGCATGGGGCGCAGGCCGACGCAGGCGAATGCCGGCACGATGGCCTCCGCTCCCTCCAGTTCTTCCCGGATCGCGCTGGCGGTGCGCTGCGCCATGGCGGCGGGCTGGTTTTCCGGCGCGTCGTCCAGATAATCTTCCGCTGCCAGCATGGTCCCGTCCTCGGCTTGCCGCACTTCCATTGCATGGCTGGAAATGATGCCGCGCACGAGGCCCGGCGGCGCCTGGTAGCGTAGGAAGATGGCGGGCGAGGCGTGGATCTGCAGGCTGGCGCCCAGCTTTTCCGCCAGCGAAGCAGTGCTTGTGCCCGCCGCCAGCACGACCATATCAGCTTCGATGAGGCCCGCGGCCGTTTCCACGCCCGTCACCTGCGCGTCCTGAACGGTAAAACCCAGCACGGGCGTGTGTGTGCGGACCGTCGCACCGAGCGCCTCGGCCGCTGCCAGCAAGGCGTGGGTTGCGGCAACGGCGTCGAGCGCGCCCTGCTCCGGTTCGTAGATAGCCTGTTCCGGCGGCTGCCGCAGCTGCGGTTCAAGCCGGGCGATGCGCGAGCGGTCAATCACGATGGATTCAGGCGACACGCGCCCATCCTGCGTGCCATACGACAAGGCGCCGTGCCAGCGTACCGTCAAGCCCGGCACCTGCGTTTCCAGCTGGCGCCAGGCCGCGATGGCGTCGCCGCGCAGGGCCGCAATGGGATCAATCCCCGCGCAGGACGTGTTAATCCAGGCAAACGAGGTGCCCGTCACGCCGGACGCGATGCCGCCCGCCTCGACCACGGTGACCTGTGCTCCCTTGCTGGCCAGGTGGTAGGCGAGCGACGCGCCGACGATGCCGGCACCGATGACGATAATATGTTGAGGCCTTTCGCGATTCATATCTGCCAACTTTGCTTATTTATCACAGGACAGAGTCTACCCCAGCCGCCGGCAAATCCAGCGCATAGGCATGGCCATCAACAACATTGCCTTCCACGATGGCGATATCGGGCACGGCCATTCCCCGCACGAAACCGCAGCGTTCCAGCACGCGGATCGATGCCGCATTGCCGTCGATGGCGTAGGCGCACAGGCTGGCCAGCTGCCATTCGTTTTGCGCCAGATCAATCAGATGGCGCAGCGCGGCCGTGGCCAGGCCCTTGCCCGCCTGCTGCTCGCCGATGCGGTAGCCGACTTCGGCCACCCCTTGCTCCCGGTCAATGTCCTTGAGGTTGGCGCGGCCGATCAATTGTCCGTGTTCATCGACGATGATGCAGGGGTGCATGCGGCCCTGTGCGTGCTCGTCCAGGAATTGCGCGACATGGGCATGAATGCCGTCGAGGCTGTAAAAATCATCGGGGCGCCGGTCGATATGGCGCTCGAACCAGGCCCGGTTGGCTTGCTCGAAAGCCAGCAAGGGCGCGGCATCGTCGGGGCGCAGGGTGCGAATGGTAAATATGCTCATGGAGACTCCTGGAAAGGCATGAGTCTAGTGACGTGCCGCCCGGCCCGTCAATCTTGATTCCATCAATCAATGTAAAGCGACAGCCGCTACAATGGCCGCCATGAACAACGATCTGTCCGCTGCCGAGGCTGCGCGCCTCTTGAACGTCAGCCTGCCCACCCTGTATTCCTATGTGAGCCGGGGCTTGCTCGCTTCCCTCAGCAATGGGGCATCGCGCCGCAAGCGCTATCCGCAGGAAGACGTGTTGCGCCTGGCGGCTCGCAAGAACGACGCCAAACGCGGTGGCCAGACGGCCGTGGCCGCCATGCACTGGGGCTTGCCCGTGCTGGAAACGCGGATTTCCCACATTCTCGATGGACGATTGCTGTACCGGGGCTGCGATGCGACGGCGCTGGCCGAGTCCGCGACGCTGGAGACGGCCGCCGGCCAGCTGTGGAACGATAACCTTAGCGACTATTTTCAGCAGGACGCGCCGGCCCTGCCGCCAGGGCTGGCCGGCGCGCCGGACGGGCCGCCGCTGGCGCGCGCCATGCTCGCCATGGCCATGCTGACGACGGCGGACATTGCGCACTCGCTGCCATCCGGCCCTGCCCTGATGCGCATCCTGGCCGCCGCCCTGCTCCGGACGCCGCCGTCCGCCTTGCCGCTGCACCAGCAGCTGGCCCAGGCGTGGCAAGCCGATGTGGAGCAAACGGAACTGCTGCGCGCGGCCCTCGTGCTGCTGGCCGATCATGAATTGAATGCATCGACGTTTGCCGTGCGCTGCGTCGCCTCGACGGGCGCCAGCCGGCCCGCAGCGCTGATGGCTGGGCTGGCGGCCTTGTCTGGGGACAAGCACGGCGGCGGCAGCGCGGCGGCCAGGCGCATGTTGACGCAGGCGCTGGCCGCACCGGACGCCAGGGCCGCCATCAGCCAGTATTACGAGACCATCGCACCGGAATTCGCCGGCTTTGGCCATCCGCTATATCCAGACGGCGACCCGCGTGCCGCGTATCTGCTGGACCGCTTGTCGACGCTGTCGCCCGGGTACCCGCATCTGGCCGCCATTCTGTCCGTCTGCGCCACGGCGGGCAAACGGCTCAATGCCCGCCCGAACGCCGACCTGGCGCTGGCCGCCATGGAACTGGCGTTCGGCTGGCCCGAGGGCGCGGGCATGGTGGTGTTTGCGCTGGCCCGCTCGGCCGGCTGGATCGCACATGCCGCCGAGCAAGCCGCCAGCGCGGCACTGATACGGCCACGCGCACGCTACGTGGGGCGCCACCAGCGCGACTGAAAATAGTCGCTTGATTTATTACGCATACGTAGTAGTATACTTCGCATGCGTACCAATACCTCCCCCCAGCCAGACCTTCCCGATGCCGCCGCCTGCCCGCTGGGCGAGCGTTCGCCGCGCCTGTTCAACCTGCTCAACCTGGCGCGCCAGAACCTGTTCCGCTCGGCCGATGCCGTTTTCACCAGTGAACTGGGCTTTTCCGGCACGCAAGTGGTCGCCCTGTTTGCCCTGAAGGGCGAGGAAGGCTGCCAATTGAAGGATCTGGGGCGGGCGCTGCAGCTGAAAAACTCGGCCGTGACGGGCCTGGTGGCGCGCATGGAAGAAAACGGCCTGATCGTGCGGGGCCAGTCGGCGCTTGACGCGCGCGCCGGCACCCTGCACATGTCGGCCAAAGGCGGCGAGGTACTGGCCCATGCCCTGCCCCTGCTCGACAGCCTGAACGAACAACTGAAGCAAGGTTTCAGCGAGGAAGAGCTGGCCGTCGTCGCCCGCTTCCTGCTGCACGCCTCGCGCCTGCGTTTTACGCAGGACGTCTGATTCATCCCCCCATCACCACCACAGGAGTTACCCATGCACCCGAAAGACATGACAGGCTTGCAACTGATGCAAGCGTTCGCGCAAGGCCTGTTCCCCCGGCCCGGCATTTCCAAGACCATGCCCATGGATGCGCATACGATCGAGCACGGCCGCGTGATCTTCACGGCCACGGCGAATGAAAACCATACGAATCCCATGGGCGGCGTGCACGGCGGTTTCGCCGCCACCGTGCTCGACACGGTCACGGGCTGCGCCACGCACACGGTCTTGCCAGCAGGCGAAAGCTACGGCACGACGGACCTGAACATCAAGATGTGCCGCCCCCTGCCCTTCAACGTGACGGTCTTTGCGGAAGGCAAGGTCATCAATGCAGGCCGCAACCTGGTCATTTCCGAAGGCACGATCCGCGATGAAGCCGGTAAAGTGTACGCGCACGCGACGGCCACCTGCATGATCATCCGTCCCCGGGAACAAGCGGCCGCGTGATACGGCCCGGCACCATCGCGGAAGCCTGGCGCAGCTGGAGGACCGGCTGCAAGCTGGGATATGCCGCCGAGGATGGCTCCTTGTATAGCTGGCTAGGCGGCGTACTGTCCGCGCACCGCAATACGGGCCTGGCGCAGCGCCTGCTGGAAGACGCTACACTACCAAACACCGGCTCAACGATTTGAGCAGTGTGTTGCATTGATCGATTGAATCCGCAGCCAAGAACAGCCATTCGCGTTGACGTGCAATGCCTGACTTTTCTCGCTAGGTATTTCGCGGTGCTCATGGGCAGCTGGTGGCCATAATCTGATTCCCGCCACTTCCGGGAAAAGTTGATTATTTGCAATGCGAGCATGAACTAGTTAAACTAATCGGATACTAACTTCCCCTCTTCAATATTCGTGCCAGTCAACTTAAATTTTAGCGAGACAAAGCCATGGCACTTGATGGATTAATCGAGATTGCATTGCGAGTTGTCGCCGAAGTAATCATTGTCGGTATATTTTATTGGCCGGGATGGCTACTACTGCGGATAATTACGGTAGGTCGCTATCCACCTCCAATTGGCAAACCGCATAACCAAATGGCTGTTGGTAGCTTCGGATTTTGTGTATTTCTCATTGTGCTGATCCTATGTATTCCAGGAGCACGTCAATAGATGTTTTTCATTCTAACTCGTCATTGCACACTGGTATTCTGCGTCACTGAATTTGGTCGTTGAGCGTGCGCTTTGGCAAAGCAAAACAGACCGGTTTGGGTCGAATCTGGTCTGTCGTAGGGCGCGCTAGATTTTCCATCCGACAACCTGCTATGCTGGTCCGAACGGCCGGCTTCGGCCAGCATAGCAAACTTACCCAGCGTGCAGACTGATATGAGTATTTACTGGTGGCAACAACGGAGCGACAAGCAAGCCACCGCAGCGGATCTCCGCTTCGCCTCCACGGCATGAAGGCCGTGGTGCTGCGCAAAAAATCGACGATGAAATGGAATCAATGCATTTCCCTTTTAATAACATTCGTTGGCAGCTTTATCGCATTTGCCTTCGTTTATTACCTGCTGGACCTTTCCTCAGGATTTCTTGCGCTAGGTCCCAACGGGAATAAGGAACCATTTTTCTTCCAGATAATGGATTTTCTTGATCGCGTTGGCGGCTTTTTTACCGGAGTTCCATTTCATAAAAGAAATGCCGGACGGGCAATCTTATTTTACGCAACAATATTTGCATTGTGGATAACCTTCTTGGATCACAAGAGAATGCAAAACCAAAAAAAGGACCGTAAATAATGGCTTTGTTGCACAAATAAACTGAGAGTATAATAGCCCCTTACCCCAGACGGAATTAGGCCATAGCCACCGTCGTCGGCGTACCGATGAGTATTCTCATCAAACCGGACACCGATTCTTACACCAAGCTGGACACCGAATGGCATTTGAACCCGGACACCATTTCTCTTAGCCGGACAGTCACTGGAAGTCGCCGTTGCTGACGACCATGATGTGGATGTTCTTGCCGCCGCCCCGCAAGGCAGGTGAAATTCCACGTACCTTCCAGATTGGCAACATGTTATCCTTAGGCGCTACTGCAGAGTTCGGCCATGAGCTGACATTTGTCGCAGGCTATTGCATGAGGGCGAGTTAGAGCAGTTCTGGCTCACGGCGGTTCTGGTGATATTGTTGACTGTGCCCGTTGCCGCGCTAATCTTTCGATGGAACGCCTTAGGATGACAGTGACCGGCCACAAGCGGCCATCCATTGTTAGCGGCCCCGATACGGGACAAAAATATTTTCCTGACCTCTATGCTCGAAATTTTTTCTCCGTTTAGTTACACCCCAGATGTCTTGGTCATCGAGTTGCCGAAAGACAGTGCACGATTGAAAATTCAAGCGTTTGAATCAGAATGGGGACCTACGGATGAAATCCTCTGCTATTGGGATGGAATATTGTTCGGCCAAGCCACTCCCAACGATAATTTGAGGTTTGCAAAGTTGCTACCCAAGCTGGATCGTCAGAGGAATTATCATTGGCCAAGTGCCGATTCCTATGCATCTGCAATGGTAAGTTTGCTGACCCAATTTCCTCAACTTGAAGTTTGGTGTGAGCGGGACTGTGATCAGTATGATGTTGCCCGTATTGACACAATTGACGAACTGTTTGGACAGCTTAAATTAGCGCAGTCCTATTGTCTGAACGGCCGAATTCAATGTCCAAGTTTCTCGTATCGTCCCGTTGAAAAGAATTAACTTCGAAGTTCTGAACGAGCATATTCGGGAAAGTCCCGGATTGTTCAATTCGAATGCCAGGAAGTTCCAGGAGCGGACGTCCAAACCTGACGTGGCAAGAGATCATCTATTTTAAATTTATACCAGAGGTTGCATGCGCCATTTTCAAAGTGGAAGCTATTTTACGGCTTGTCTGAACATTCGGCCAACGCTGTCATTCGAAGCCACGGTTGTCGTTCTGGCCGAGGCACTTGGCATCAGGTTCTCGCCTGACGAGGAAGGGAAATACGAAGAATATCCGGCGTATCGCGCCTTCGCGCTTGGACTGGAAATCGCTCTGTTGGCGCCTCCGCCGCAGAATTTGGATACGCGGGATATCCGCGACAACTGTTTTCAGCTAATTATCGATACCTGCGCGGACGTATCCGATGGCGGTGCGGACGTGGATCTGAGCGCTCTTATTGCGGCGCAATTAAGCTCCGCCACCGAGCTGGAAATGGAGCGTGTCGACGTAGCCCCTGCGTAATCCCCCAGGGCGCTGCGCCCGCATGGACGTCCGCTGTAGGCGCACTGCAAGGTCTTGCCGGACGCCCTCAGCCCGCCGCCTTCTTCCCCTTCAACAAACTCCCCGCCGCATTTTCTTCAAAGCGGCCCGCCTCTTCTATATAACCATGCACGGTGCCGTCGTGGCGCCAGCCGCCCTGGCGCTTGATGGCCTGGAAATCGGCGCCGGCCCGGTGGGCGCTGGTGGCCATGCCGCGGCGCAGGCTGTGGCTCGATAGTTCCGGCACGTAATCGAGCCCGGCCAGCCGGGCGCAGCCTTCCAATATCGTGTTGATGCTGCTCGCGTGTAATCCCTTTCCTCCCACATGGCCCCACTGGTTGATGGTGCGCAAGAGTGGGCCACCGGCGATGCCCGCCACGCCCAGCCAGGCGCGCAGGGCCGTGGCCGGGCAGCAGACGCCGTCGCCGAACGGGATCGCCTTGACGATGCCCTCCCCCAGTTGATCCGTTTTCGAGCGGGGCAAGGTGATCACCATGCCCTGCGGCTCCCAGCGGATGTCTTCCAGCCTCAATCCCACCAGTTCGCTGCGGCGGAAAGCGCCAAAAAAGCCCAGCTGCAGCAAGGCGCTGTCGCGCAAGGCCTTGTTGGTGCCCAGGGCGGCCAGCCTGGCGACGATCAGTTCCAGATCTTCCAGCGGCAGCGCCCTCGCCTTCTTTTTCGGTTTGCCGTGCAGGCGGGCGATGCCGGCCAGGGTCTTGCGCACGGTGGGCGTGGACGCGGGGTCGGCAAAGCCCTGGTACACATGCCATTGCGACAGGGCCGTCAGGCGCAGGGCCAGGGTGCGCGCGTTGAGGCTGTCCGCATACGCCATCAGGTAGCGGATGACGGTGGACTCGTCGGCAGGCAGCGCCCCGCCCCAGGCCTGGAAGTGGCGGATGGCGGAACGGTAGGTGCGGCGCGTGTTGTCGGACGTGGCGGCAGCGAGAAACGCCTGGTGGCGCGCGGCCAGCTCGGCATCGACCAGGGCGCCGCGTAACGGCACAGGAGCCAAGGCGGCGTTTTTTGGCACGGCGATACGGCGTTTCGGGAGGGGCAAATCGGGCATGGCGGCGGCGAAATCGGGGTTTTGTACTGGGAGACACACAGAATAGCACGCCAAGCACTCCCATAACACGCGATAAGCGATCTTATCGTGCCTTATATTTTTCAAAAACGATGAAAATTTATATCGTAATATTACGCGATATTACGTATCATGTAATACGTTACTAAATTTCGCTCATAGGTGATTTCATGGCCCGCACCGGCATTCTGTACTCTGATGTTATGAAAGCAGCCCAAATCGTCGCTGCCGATGGGCGCAATCCCACGGTCGACAATGTGCGCGAAGCGCTGGGCAGCACGGGCAGCAAGAGCACCATCGCACCCCTGCTCAAGCGCTGGAAGGAAGAGTTTCAGGGCGCGGGCGCCGTGAAAACGGAGTCAGGCTTGCCGGCCGAACTGATGGAAGCGATGCGCGGTGTCTATGAAAAGCAGCAGCGCGACGTGGCGCAGCAGCTGGAAACGGGCATGCAGCAGAACCGCGCCGAACTGGACGCGGCGCTGGACAAGCTGAAGAAGACGGAAAGCGAACGGTTGAAATTGACGGAGGCGCGCGCCGCCCTCACCCAGGAATTGCGCGCCACCCAGCATGCGCTGGCGCAACTGAAGGAAGAGCACCATTTCCGCGCCGTCACACTGGCCACCCTGCACAGCGACAACGCGGGCCTGACGCAGCGCCTGGCCGACCGCGGCGAGGAAATCGCGGCCCTGAACCGCCAGCTGGCGCAGGTGCGCTCGCAGTTCGACCATTACCAGGAAGCGGCCGCGACCCAGCGCAGCGAGGAGCGGGCCCAGGCGCAGCAACGGATCAGCCGTCTGGAGCAGGATAACGCGCAGCTGCAGCAGCGCCTGCAAGGCCAGCAGGCGACCCTGGTGCAGCAGGACATGCGTTTGGCGCAGCTGCAGGCCGAACACACGCGCCTGGCTGATGAAGCGGCCGCCGACCGCGAGGCGCTGGCCACCGTGCGTCCCGAGCGCGACCAGTTCGAGTTTCAATACTTGCAGGCTGCCGCCTCGGCCGACGCCCTGCTGGCCAAGCTGGACACGGCCATGCTGGCGCTGAACGACGCCAAGGTGGCGCTGGCCGCGCAGGACAGACAGCTCGACATGCTGACGGAAAATAGCCAGGCAGCGCAGCAGCGCGCCGAAGCGCTGACGCTGGAACGCGATACCTTGCTGCGCGACAGTGCCGGTATGGCGGCCAAGCTGGCCCTGCTCATGGATAGCCAGGAGAAACGCGCTGTTTGAGCTTGTCTACATGGTATGGGATCTCTATGACGGTCGCGGGACGGGCCTGGCCAGCGCTCAAGGCTTGCCCCGGTATTTCGCCTGCCAGATGACGGCCGACGGGGACGAGTACGCACAGCATTTCACCTTGATGCCAATCAACGCGACGCTGCTGGCGCTGGCAACTGAGCAATGAGACATCTTCCGCCGCCGGGAGCTGCAATTTCAAACGGGCACCAGCCGCACTGGACAGCCATCGCGGACACCGTGGCATCAACGTCCGCCAGGATGCGCTCGAGGACGCCATCCAGGCTGCCCTGGTGCCACTGCTGCGGCAAAGCCGCGCTGCGCGCCACTTTTTACATCTTTTCCTGGATGCCGCCGAGGCCAAGCCGTGCCGGCAGTATCAAGCAGGCCGGCGGCGCGCCAGCACCAGGCCGAGCGCCGTATCGGGAAACTTGCGCCATCGCCTGGGCAGCGTGGCACGCACGCGATTCTCGACCGCTGCCAACTGCTCGGCGTCGTCCGCTTTCAGAGTGGACGCCAATAGTTGCTCTTGCGTATGTCTCTCCATGCGATTCGCCCGTGCCTTGGCGGCGTGAATCGCCTTGCGCGAGGATTTACTGTTTTCGCCATAATTATTGCGGCGGTCTTTGGCGTAACTGAGGTGTTTCTTTTCTTGTGGCGTTTTCATGGGCTACAAACGGCGATTCAGCACGCTGTCGATATTGTAGGTTTTCAGCTCGGCCTGGACCGCGCCGTCCTGCAGCCAATAGCCGTCGCTTCCCTGTTGCAGCGCGTCCATGTCGAGCTCGCCCAAGGTTGGCGCGATGGCGCCGGCGAGAAGCTGCGCCACATCGTCCCATGCCGCATACAACAGTTTCAGGTACCAGCCGTCGTCGTGGGCAAAGGCGAGAAAGCGGCTGCGCAAGGCGGCAGGCGGCGTGAGCGCACCACGATGGTCAAGCATCGCGGCCACGTCCGCATCGCCGGGGGCCGGCGGCGCGCCCTGCCAATCGGCCCAGGCGTGGCTGCCCCAGGCATGGATATCTTCATGCGCCAGCGCTGGCAATTGCTGCCGCGCCAGGGTCTGGTAGCCGGCAGGTTTCCTGGGCGTCCCGGCGCTGCCCTTGCGCAGCACGATGCCGTCCGCGTCCAGGAGCGCGGGGATGACATCGTTGAATTCGATGCCGGAAGCGACCAGCATGCGCTCGGCCGGGTCGTGCCAGATATACAGATAATGTCTCAAGTATTCGTCCGTTTTGGTTTTGGCGCCATATTTGCGGCCACGGCGGCGCGTATCAACGCCTTGAACGCCGCGGCATCGAGATGCTCGCCTTCGTGGATGTCGATGGCCCGGCGCGTGTTGCCGTCCAGGCTGGAATTGAACAGGCCGGCCGGATCGGGCAAGGCGGCGCCCTTGGCGAAGGTGAGTTTCACGGCCAGTTTATACGTTTCGCCCGTGCAAATCATGCCCGCATGCGACCAGACGGGCACGCCGCGCCATTTGACTTCTTCGACCACCTCCGGGTCCGCCTGGTGGATCAGTGCGCGCACGGCGGCCAGGGTTTTGCCGCGCCAGTCCGCCAGCGAGGCGATTTTCGCGTCGATCTGGCGGGCGGGCGATTCGGTGATTGCCGCTTCCCCGGCGGGCGGCGCGCTTGCAGCGGCTTTTTTCATGGTTCACGTCTCCTTCCTGTGCGCTTGTCTTACTGCGCAGGATCGGCCATGCAGTTGGCAAGCGAAGCAATGAATTGGTCGCGCAAGGCCTGGTATTGGGCGTCCGTGGCAAAGTCGCGCGGGTCGGCCGGCTGGTTCAGCACGTAGGCGCTGGCGACCGTGCCGCTGGCGGCATGCAGCAGCGTATAGAAACTGATAATGCCCGGTGTCTCCGCGATGCTGGCGTTATTCAATCCTAGCACTTCCACGCCCTGGCGCGCGTCCGTTTTCAGCGGCACCTGATGCGGCGGCTTGCTGCTGGCCGACATCTCCTGCATTTGCGCCACGATGGTCTCGCGGTCGGCGGCAAACTGGTCTGCGGCGCTGCGTTCGATCTTCAGATTCGCGAGGGGCAAGCTGCTCTTGCGGAACAGCATCAGCCGGTAGCCATCGGCCGTCGAGACCCGGCGCTCCCCCGCCGCCATCTTGACGACGCGCGTGGTCGCGCTGGCCGGCAAGCGGTCCTGCGTTTTGAACTGGAACTCGCTGCGGTTGATGCATTGCGCCAGCGGCGCCAGAGGATCGGCCGTGCGGTCCTGGGCATGGGCGGCCTGCGCGGCGAGCAGCATGGGGATGGCAAGCAAATGGCGGAGTTTCATGGGGGCAATCATTTCATCGGGTCACAGTGACGCGAGCATAACCGGCCACATTGCCAAAAGGCAAATGTTTAGTTTCCATCCTCTAGATACCGTGGGAATAGCTTCTTAATATGAAATTCACCTGGCCCGCGTAGCATTCAAATTGGCAAGGCTCTCATTGTGCAGCGCCTGCCATTTTTCGGCAGAACCATGAATGACATCGCTTTGACCTTGCACCACGGCGCCGCCGTGCCGCCCGCCACGCCACCCGCAGTGCCACTATATTCCTCCAGCGGCCACCGCCTGAAAGCGGCCCTGGGCGCCCTCTTCTTTCCCCGCCAGCGCACGCGCTGGCAAGCCTTCATCGGCAGCATGCCGGGCTTGAGCTCGCTGGCGCAGCTGCATCCCTGCCTGCGCTTCAAGATTTACCGCCCATACGCGTCGCGCCGGCTCGGTTGCGCGGATCGCCTGGCCTTGCTGGAAGGACATTACCGCTTCCTGTGGCAGGCGGGTGCGCGTGCGCTGGTCGAACGGGCCGCGCGCGAACCCGTGGTGCTGGCCGCGTTCGACGGCAAGGACGGGGCGCAATACCGTTTGCAGCTGACGGCCATCCACGACAGCTACCGCGAGGGCGAACTGTGCCTGCGGCTGACGCGCGACGGCCTGCCCCTGTACCTGGCCAGCTTTTTGTTCGTGCCGCGCGCCGATGGCGTCTCGCTGCAGCTGGGCGCACTGCAAGGCTTGCGCTCGGAAGCGGGCAAGCTGGCCGTCAAGGACGCCACGCGGGCGCTGCACGGCTGCCGTCCGAAAAACCTGATGGTGACGGCCTTGCGCGATTTCGGCGATTTTTTTGCCTGCACCAACCTGTTCTTGATCAGCAACGACAACCGCATCGCCCTGAATGCGCGCCGGCGGCGCCATATCGCCGCCGATTACGACCTGGCGTGGCAGGAATTGCATGCCTTGCGCATGCGCGACGGCAATTATCACTTGCCCTGCGCTGCTTACCGCGTGCCGGATCTGGCCGGGGTGCCATCGAAGAAACGCGCCGAAGCGCGCCGGCGCGGCGAATTGCTGCTCGGCATGGCCGCCGACATGCGCGCGCAGCTGGCGGCCATGATCGCCGCACCATCTTGCCAAAACGGCTATCTTGCCAGTGATGCTGTTATGCTGTATTCCCATCAATCACTTTCCTGACGGAATCGACGATGCCTCCACGTTTACGCACCCTGCTGCTGCCCCTCCTGTCCCTGTCCGGCGCCGCCGCCGTGGCCGCGCCCACCCTCGACGCTGCCATGCGGGAACGGGCGGAAACATTGGTGCGTGACGGCAAGCATGCAAGCCTGGTCATCGCCGTGATCGACGGCAAGGACAGCGCCGTGTACGGCTTCGGCCGCGCGCGACCCGGCGACAAGGGCGTGCCCGATGCCGACACCGTGTATGAAATCGGCTCCGTGACGAAAACCATGACGGGCTTGCTGCTGGCGGACGCCGTCGTGGCGGGCAAGGCGCAACTGGATCAGCCGGTGGCCGAACTGCTGCCCGCCTACGCCATCCCCGCGCTGGCGGGCCAGAAAATTACCGTGGGCCAGCTGGCCACGCACTTTTCCGGCTTGCCCCGCCTGCCCGCCAACCTGGCGCCGGCGGACATGCGCAATCCCTACGCCGACTATGCCGAAGGCCAGTTGCGCACTTTTTTGGCCGGCCATGCGCTGGCGCGCGCGCCGGGCGCCGCGTATGAATACTCGAACCTCGCGTATGGCTTGCTGGGCACGGCCCTGGCCACGCAAGCCAATATGTCTTACGAAGAACTGCTGCAAGCGCGCATTTTCCGTCCACTGGGCATGGCCAGCAGCTCGGCAGTGACGACGCCGGCCCTGCATGCGCGCCTGGCGCCGGGCCACCTGGCCGATGGCAAGCCGGCCGCGAACTGGGATTTCCAGGCCATCGCGGGGGCTGGCGCTGTGCGTTCCAGCGCGCGCGACATGATTGCCTACATGCAATCGTACATGCGGGCGACCAGTCCCGCACAGCAACTGGCCGTGCAGCCGCGCCGGGTACTCGCCGGCGAAGGCGATGGCGACGGCGTGAAAAAGATCGGCCTGGCGTGGATGCTTGACCAGGTCAAGGGCCAGCCTTTCGCCTGGCATAACGGGCAGACGGGCGGCTATGCCAGCTTTGCCGGCTACACCCTGGACGGCAAGCGGGGCGTGGTGGTACTGAGCAGCACGGCGCGCAACGTCGATGGGCTGGGCGTGGGCGTGCTGCTGCCCGGCAGCCTGCCGCCGCCAAATGCCCCGGCGCCGAAGGAAATCGCCATCGCCCCGGCCGAACTGGCCCAATATGCGGGCCAGTATGCGCTGGCGCCCACGTTTGTCCTCAGCGTGCGCCAGGGTCCCGACGGCTTGCTGGTGGGCGCCACGGGCCAGGGCGAAGCGCCCGTGTATGCCAGCGCGAAAGACACCTTCTTTTACAAGGTGGTCGAAGCGCAACTGGTATTCCAGCGCGACGCCCAGGGTGCCATCACGGGCGTCGTCCTGCACCAGAACGGCCAGGCCATGCCGGGCAAGCGCAAACCTTAGCAAAGCGGCAAAAGTGGCATAAAACTCAGGCGCCCTTCATGTTGGCGCCGTATGCTTCCCAGGGCATACCAGCCACCTTATCCAGGTGCCGGCGTGCATTCGGCCCACCCTGGACAAGGTTTCCCATGACACCCACTTTCGCCCTTCTTCCCCTTTGCCTGCTCGGCGGCGCCGCCCTGGCCGCGCCCGTCCTGGACGACGCCGTGCGCCAGCGCGCCGAGGAACTTACGCGCACGGGCATGCTCCCCAGCATCGTCATCGCCGTGATCGACGGCAAGACCAGCGCCGTCTACGGCTTTGGCAGCGTGCATGCAGGCAAGAATACCAAGCCGGGCGCCGACACCGTCTACCAGATCGGTTCCGTCACCAAGACCATGACGGCCTTGCTGCTGGCCGACGCCGTCGTCGAAGGCAAGGTCAAACTCGACGCGCCGGTGACGGCAATATTGCCTGGGTACACCATGCCGGCCTTCGACGGCAAGCAGATCAGCCTGCTCGACCTGGCCACGCATTATTCCTCGCTGCCGCGCCTGCCCGACAATTTCGCGCCCAAGGACCCCGCCAATCCGTATGCGGACTACACGGAAGCGAAGCAGCGGCAATTTCTCGCCGCCTACCAGTTGCCTCGCGCGCCGGGCACCAAATTTGACTACTCGAACATCGGCTATGCCGTGCTGGGCACGGCCCTGGCCGCACAGGCCGGTACCAGCTATGAAGCGCTGCTGCAAAAGCGCATCGCGGTACCGCTGGGCATGCGCTCGACCTCGAACAAGCCCACGCACGGCATGCTGGCGCGCCTGGCGCCCGGTCATTTGCTGTCGGGCGAGCCGACACTCGCCTGGGATTTGAACGTGGTGGCGCCAGCCGGCGGCGTATATTCGAGCGCGCGCGACATGGTTGCCTACCTGCAAGCGTACATGTTCAAGCCGCTGCGCCCGTATGCGCTGGCGCTCAAGCCGCAGCGGCAGCTGGCACCGGACAGCGAGACGAAAATCGGCCTGGCATGGCTGCTGGAGCAGCGGCAGGGTCAAAGCTACGCCTGGCACAGCGGCCAGACGGGCGGCTACACCAGCTATGCGGCGTTCACGACGGACGGCAAGCGGGGCGTGGTGGTGTTGACGAACGCAGCGCGCGATATCGACGCGCTGGGCTTGTCCGCCCTGCTGCCCGGCACGCCCTTGCCGCCGCTGAAAAAGCCGCTGGCCGCCATCGAATTGCCGCGCGCCGCGCTGGCCGAGTACGTGGGCGAGTATCCATTGGACAAGGATTTCACGTTGACGGTAACCCTGGGCAAGCAGGGACTGGAAGCGGCAGGCACGGGCGTCGGCTCAGCCCCCTTGTTTGCCAGCGCGAAAGATCAATTTTTCTTCCGCGCCATCGAGGCGGACCTGGCCTTTACGCGCGATGCCGCGGGCAAGATCGCCGGCGCCGTGCTCACGCAAGGCGGGCAGGACGTGGTGTTGCCGCGCAAGCAGTAAAACCTACGCTGCCGGGTCTTGCATGAATTGCTCGACCCGGGCGACGAATTGCGCCTTGCTGCGCGTGCGAAATTCGCCGAGGAAAGCGTCGCTACCCTGGACGATCTTGCCGTGGCGGTCGTATGCCACCTTGCCCATCTCCAGCACGAACTCACCCTGCGGATCGTCTTCCGGTTCAAAATGCGAATTGAAGCAGTAACCGCTGTCGCGGCAACTGCCCCACAGCAGCAATGCGCTGCTGAACCATTGCATGGTATCCGGGCCAGGCTCGACCTCGAACAGGGTGTTGACGGTGATGTGCCAGCCGCCCGGCACGCGCAGCGGCTGCAATGGATAGGGAAAATGTGGCTGTTTCATGTGGGCGATGGCAGGCGGCGGCTTGCGTAAAAGGCGAGGAAGTCCAAGGCCGGCAACGCTTTCGCAAACAGCCAGCCCTGGCCGAATTCGACCTTGCGTTCCAGCAAATAATCGGCTTGCTGCTGCGTTTCGATGCCTTCGGCCACGATCAGCATGTTCAGGGTGCGGGCCATGTCGATGATGTGCGGCGTGACGCTGCTGGTGGCCGCATCCGTGCCGATGGTGTCGACGAAGGATTTGTCGATTTTCAAGGCGTCGAGCGGCAGGTTTTGCAGGCTCGACAGGCTGGAATAACCGGTGCCGAAGTCGTCGATGGCCACGGCGTGGCCCCGTGCCCTGGCTTTTTCGATAGTTGCGCGGGCCGCTTCCACGTTGATGAAGCCCCGCTCCGTCGCCTCCAGCCAGATTTGCTGCGCCTCGATGCCCGTGCCGGCCAGCGCGCGTTCGAGCACGTCGAGCACCCGGCCCGTTTCGATATCGCTGGCGCACAGGTTGATGGCGATGTGCAGTTCGCGGTCGGCCAGCAGCGCGGCGCGCATGTCGGCGATGACGCAGGCGATCACCTGGTCCGTGATGGGCAAGATGAGGTCGCTTTCCTCGGCCACGGGGATGAACAGGTCGGGCCGTATCATGCTGCCGTCGGGACGGCGCCAGCGTATCAGCGCCTCGGCGCCCACGCACACGCCCGTGTCGAGCGCGATGATCGGTTGATAATGGACAAAGAATTCGCGCCGCTCGACCGCCGTTTCCAGTTCGCCGCGCAAGGACAGGCGCCGGCGCGACAGCCAGATGACGATGCCGACGATGAAGGCCGCCATCAGCAGGCCCAGCGGCAGGAGCAGCAGCTGTTCGCGGCGCAGCCTGTCGTTGAGCTTGCTGCGCGGCTCGATCATGACGGCCGTCAAGCCATCGCGGTACAGCGTCGCATGGATGTGGCCGTCGGGCGCGGCGTTGACGGCCGCCGGCAGCCCGGCGAGCAGGCTTTGCACCAGCGCGGGGTCGGGATGGTGCAAGGTGTCGAGCACGCCCTGCTTGCCGATGGCCACGGCCATCTGGATATCGCTGTCGACGATGACGTCGGAAAAGCGCACGGGATCGATCAGCACCTTGTAGGCGCGGTGGGACAGCCCCACCATGCGCTTGCCGCCGCTGACGACGGGCCGCAGGTTGAAATCGATGCCCATGCCGTTGGCCAGCGTGAAACCGGCGGGGGTGACGGCGATGCGCGCTTCTTCGATGCCCGTGGACGTGCATTTGAGCAAGCCGTTTTCCACGTAGCCGATATCGTCGATGCTGCGCGTGGTGATGGTGATGCGACGCAACTGCTGGATATGCGCCTCCGAGCACGGTGCCAGGTCCAGCGCATCGGCGCTGCGCAGGGCGGCGCCGGCCGACGCGATGGACCGGTGGGCGCGCTCGAGCGCGTAGCCGGCCAGCAGGCGCAGGCGTTCCTGCTCGCCCTGCTCGGCGCGCACGGACGACAGATAGAAGGCCAGGCTCAGGGGGGCGGCCACGCCGATGACGGCGACCAGCACGCTGGTCACGATAATGCGTTTTCTGCGCATGCGACTCTCCGCACCGAACATAACCTACTGCGCGTCGCGATTTGCGGCTTCCGATGCTCACTGTGCATTCGCACAGCTCCGCTTCTCAGCCACAACTCACTGCCGCTCGCTACGGTTCTGTTCGACGCTCTTGATTGATCGTGTTATATGATTGCCATGTATTTCTCGATGGCATCATATTACAAGTGCGGGCGGTGCACGCGCATATTACTGAAGAGTTACACTTTTTCCAGCGGACTGGCCAGCACGAACACCAGCGCCGCCGCCACGGCCGCCAGCCCGCCAGCCAGATACAGCACGCTGGCAAAGCCGTCGATGAAGGCATGGCGCGCCGCTTCCTGCGCCACGGCTTGCAGCGCGGGCGGCAGCTGGCCAAAGGCGTCGGCCGCGTTGCCGGCAACGATGCGCCCGATCATCTCGGGCGAGGCTTTCAAGCCGTGCAGCCACGCCAGTTGCTCGAACGAGGCGGCCGTACGCATGGCCAGCACGGCGCCCAGCGCGCCGACGGCCAGCACGATGCCGACAAAGCGCGTGGTGGTGCTGATGCCGGAACCCATGCCCGTGCGCTCGCGCGGAATGCAGGCGAGGATGGCCTTCTGGGTCGTGCCGTTCAGCAAGCCCGCTCCCGCGCCCGTGACGACCATGCCGGCCGCCACCCAGCCGTATTGCAGGCTGGCGGCGGCCAGGGCCGTGGCGACGTTGCCCAAGGCGACGATCAGCAGACCCGTCACGAGGATGCCGCGGTCGTCCAGCACCCGCATGGCGCGCGGCGCCAGCCTTGACAGCACCACCATGGCGACGGCGAACGGCAGCATGGCGCAGCCGGCCAGGACTGCGGAAAAGCCGAAGGCGTTCTGCAGGTACAGCGGCAAAAACGTCATCATCACTTGCGCGGCGATGGCATAGCCGAACATGCCCAGCACGGCGCCGACGAACACGCGCCGGCCAAACAGGCTCAAATCGACCATGGGCGCGCGCTGGCGCCGTTCCACCAGCACGAACACTACCAGCAGCGCCGCGCCGGCCGCAAAGCGCAGCATGGTGGCATGGCTGGACCAGCCCGCCACGCTGGCGTCGATCAAGCCCCAGATGATGCAGAACAGGCCGGCGGAAAACAGCAGTGCGCCCAATGGATCAAAACTGGCGTTGGAAGCGTCCTTCGATTCGTCCACGTGCCTGCCTACCAGCCACATCAATATGGCGACGACGGGCAGGTTCAGGTAGAAAATCCAGCGCCAGTTGATGACGCTCGTAACGAGGCCGCCCAACAACGGCGCCACCGTCATGGCCACGCCCATGGCGGCGCCCCACACGGACCAGGCGCGCGCCCTCTCCTTTTCCGCATGAAAGGTGTGGCCGATGACGGCCAGCGCGGACGTCAGCAGCAGCGCGGCACCGAGTCCCTTGACGGCGCGCGCCACGTTGAGCACGAACGGCGTCCACGCCAGGCCGCACAGCAAGGACGCCAGCGCGAACACGGAGAGGCCATACAGCATCACTTTGCGCCGTCCCAGGCGGTCGGCGATGCTGCCGGCCGGCAACAAAAACGAAGCGAACGCCAGCATGTAGGCGCTGACCACCCATTCCACATCGACGAAGCTGGCGTTGAGCGAGCGGGCGATCGACGGCAGCGAGACGGCGACGACGTTGGTGTCGAGCATGATCAGCGCGCACACGCCCGAGCAGGTATAGAGGGTCCAGTTGGTATTCTTCATGCCTGTATTTTAAGCAGGCTGATGTTATTTCCTGTTATAAGACAAGCGCCTTATAATTTACCCATGGTGAATACAGACAAAGACATGGAATTGCGGCATTTCCGCTGCGTGCTGGCCGTCGCGCACAGCCTGCACTTCGCGCGGGCGGCGGCGGAACTCGGCATTTCGCCGCCCGCGCTGACCAAGCAGGTGCAGGAAACGGAGCAGTTGCTGGGCACGCGCCTGTTCCAGCGCAGCAAGCGCGCCGTGTCCCTGACGGCGGCCGGAGAACTGTTCGTGCTGGAAGCGGCGCGCGCGCTGGAGCAGCTGGCGCAGGCGCAGGACGTGGCGCGCCGGGCGGGACGGGGCGAACTGGGACGGCTGGAAATCGGCTACGTGGCTTCGGCCGCCTATGCCGGCGTGCTGCAGGGACAGTTTGCGCAGTTTCGCGCCAGCCACCCCGGCATCCGCATCGGCGCGCGCGAATACGCGATGGATGCCCTGCCCGGCTTGCTGGACCAGGGCAGAGTCGACCTGGCCTTCGTGCGCCCGCCGCTGCACTTGCCGGACGGACTGGACAGCGTGGTCTTGCTGCGCGACCGCTTCGTGCTGGCCGTGCCGGCCGACAGCCCGCTCGCCCGGCTGGAGGTGGCGGCACCGGCCGTGCTGGCGCAGCAGGCCTTCATCGTGCCGGAACAGGAATTGGGGACATTGGAGGTGAGCCGGCGCGGCGGCTTTGCGGCGCAGGTAGTGTCGCGCCCCGGCAGCCTGGTGGCCGTGCTGACGGAAGTGTCGCTGGGCGTGGGCTGCGCCATCGTGCCCCACTCCGTGATGGCCAGCGTGCAATTGCCCGGCGTGGTGTTCCGCGAACTGGCGGCGCCGCAGATCAGCTCGGAAATCGCCGTGGCGTTTCGCCGCCACGAACAGGCGCCCGCCGCGCGCGCCTTCATCGCCCAGCTGCGCTCGGCGGCGCTGGCTTAGCCTCAGGCCTTCAGGACGGCCACGGCGTAGGTGCAAGCGCTGGCCGTTTCATTGCGGAACACGCAGTCGGCCGGCGGCCCCAGTTCCAGGCAGTCGCCCTCGTCCAGCACGTGGCGGGTCTCGCCCTCGATGAAGACGAGGCTGCCGCTGAGTGACCAGATCAGCTGGCGCCGCGCCACGTAGGCGGCGGCCGGCATGGCCACCACGGCGCCCGGCGGCAAGGTAATGTGCACGAGGTCGAGCGGCATGTCGGACGCGGGCGACACGTGGCGCCGCACATAGCCGCTCTGCGGGTCGACCCACACGGGCTGCTCAAGCTTGCGCAGCAAGCGTCCCTCGCGCATTTCCGCGCGGGCGATCAGTTCGGACATGCTCAGGCTGAAGGCGCCCGACAGGCGCGCCAGCAAGGTGGCCGTGGGGCTGCAATCGCCGCGCTCCACCTTGTGCACCATCGCGCGAGACACGCCCGAGCGGGCCGCCAGGTCCGTCAGCGACCAGCCCAGGCTTTCCCGCTCGAGGCGCACCCGGGCCCCGATGCGCTGGTTCAATTCGTCTGGTTTAGTGGACATATATCGGGTTCCATTCGGATTTTATTGGACAAGGCGTGGGCGGCACACTATTATTTGTCCATTATAGTAGACTACTAGCAAGGAGATCAACATGCGCATACGCGATGCCCACGCGGGCGATATCGAGGCCATCACGGCCATCTACAACGATGCCGTCAGCCATACCCTGGCCATCTGGAATGAACGGACAGTCGATGCGGCCAATCGCGCCGCCTGGCTGGCCGATCGCGAGCGGGCCGGCTATCCCGTGCTCGTCGCCATCGATGCAGAGGAAAAGGTGGCTGGCTACGCCTCGTTCGGCGACTGGCGCCCGTTCGAGGGTTTCCGCCATACGGTCGAGCATTCCGTGTATGTGCGCGCCGACAGCCGTGGCGCCGGGGTCGGCAAGGCCTTGATGGGGGAACTGATTATGCGGGCGCGCGGCCTGGGCAAGCACGTGATGGTGGCGGGCATCGAGGCGGGCAATGCCGGCTCGATCGCCCTGCACAAGCAGCTGGGCTTCGAGGAAGTCGGTTTGATGCGCCAGGTGGGCACCAAGTTCGGCGCCTGGCTGGACCTGGCGTTCTTGCAGCTGCAACTCGATGCGCGCAGCGATCCGGACGACATCGCGCCGGCCGGATAAGGTCACGCCGGCATCAGGGATCGATCTCCGGCGGCGGGCGGTGCAGCGCCATGTGCTCCCACACGGCCACCAGTACCAGCACGCAGCTCGTGATGCAGGCCAGGATCAAGGGCGAATACAGGCGGCCGTAGGCCATCGGGATCAGCGCCAGGATGATCAAAATGCCCAGCAGATGCGACAGCGGCGGCGCGGTGCGGTCGCTGCTGACCCATTTAAATAGCGCATTGCCCAGCAGATACAGGATCGGGCCGCCCAGCAAGGCGCTGATGCCGGCGAAGCTTGCTTCATCCGGATGCACGAGGGCCAGTTCATCGGCCACGGCACTGACGATCACGCCGCCCACGATCAGCACGTGGATATACGTGTAAGCCTTGCGGGCGATGCGCCCCGGGTCCTTCGAGTGGGCGATGCGGTGGTGGCCCGCTTCGGCGCCCGTGTCGAAATAAATCCACCACATGGCGATGCTGCCGACCAGGGCAGACAAGAAGCTCAGCCAGTTGCCGGCCGTCCATTCCAGGCCCGCGAACGTGGCGCCCGTCACCAGCAAGGATTCGCCGAGGGCGATGATGACGAACAGGCCGCAGCGTTCGGCCATGTGGCTGCCATCGACGTCCCAGTCGGCCGTCGTCGAGCGGCCCAGGCCCGGCATGCCGAACAGCATCCATGGTCCGGCCAGGTCGATCAGCAGGGCCGCGGCCCACCAGAAGATGCGCTGCTCGGGCGACGCGATGCCGCCGGCGATCCAGAAGATGCCGGACAGCACGGCCCACAGGGCGATGCGCTGGAAATTGCGGCGGCGCGCCAGCGCTTCATGGCGCACGGCCCACCAGGCGAACAGGGGCCGGCCCACCTGCATGGCGACATAGGCGCCCGCAAAGCCCAGGCCCCGCGTGCCGAACGCTTCCGGTATCGAGGCCGACATGATCAGCCCGCCCAGCATCAGCGCAAACAGGCTGATGCGCACGGGGATGCGCTCGGGGTCGAGCCAGTTGGTGATCCACGAGGTGAAGATCCACACCCACCAGACGGCCATCAGCAGCAAGCCCGTCTGCAGCCAGCCCATGGCGCTCAGGTGCGCCAGCAAGCCGTGCGACAGTTGCGTTACCGCAAACACGAACACGAGATCGAAGAACAGCTCGATCATGCCCACCTTGCCGCTGTCCAGCCCGCCCCGCGTGCGCAACAGCGATTTACTTAATTCCATAGCGACTCTTTCATTCATGCTTGATTAAAACGGTACGTCCCGGGTGGGTATTTATAACTTTACTGGCGTCAACAAGGGCAAGCCGGCGAAATGCGCGGCCAGGTTATCGACAACCAGTTGCCCCATCGCATGGCGTGTTTCCACGGTCAGGCTGCCCACGTGCGGCGTGAGCACGACGTTGGGCAAGGCGCGCAAGGCGTTTGGCACGCGCGGTTCGTCCGCAAACACGTCGAGGCCGGCCGCGCCCAGGTGGCCATCCTGCAAGGCGCCGATCAGGGCGTCTTCGTCGATCAGGGCGCCACGGGCGATATTGATCAGGGTGCCTTGCGGCCCCAGCGCGTCGAGCACGGTGCGGTCGATGATCTTGCGCGTGGCCGGCGTGCCCGGCGCGCAGACGATCAAATAATCGCTTTCCTGCGCCAGGGCCAGCAAGGACTCCGCGCGCGGCACGCTGGTGCCTGCAATGGCGCGCGGCTGGAAGTAGCGCACATGAATGCCGAAGGCGGCCAGGCGCAGTGCGATGGCTTGCCCGATCTGGCCGAAACCGAAGATGCCGGCCGTCTTGCCGCGCAGGGTAGATGCGGGGGCGATGGCCTCGCGGCGTTCCCAGCCCCCATCGCGCATGAAACGGTCGAGTGCCACGACATGCCGCGCGCTGGCCAGCAGCAAGGCCAGCGCCATGTCGGCCACGTCGTCCGTCAGCACGTTCGGCGTGGTGGTAACGGCAATGCCGCGCTCGCGCGCCACGTCGAGCGCCACGCCATCGAGGCCCACGCCATTGACGGCGACGATTTCCAATGCGGGCAGCAAGCCCATGTCGGCCGCGTTCAAGCCCAGCGCGCCCGTCGTGACGACGGCGCGGATGGCCGGCGCCCGCTCGGCCAGCCAGGCGTGGCGTTCATCCGCCGGCACTTGCCAGGCATGGTGGCAGGTATATTGCTGTTCCAGCTGCGCGTTGACGGCAGCCGAGGGACTGGGGGCGAGGATGAGGAGTTCGGGTGGCATGGGCGTCCTGGGTCGTGTCGACAAGATTTGCAGACGCAACTTAGCATATTTGAGACCCAGCCGGGGATGGCATACCCTAATACCGCCCCTAAAACCCTGCGCGCTGAGCGGTCTTTGCCTGCGTCGGGCTACCCGATTCCATCGCAGGTCGGCTTAGCCCACCGGGCGCAAGCCGACAAGCACCGCCACGCAGCCTGTCAGATTACGCTGCGCTAATCTGACCTACAACTGCATGCCGAGCGGTCTTTGCCTGCGTCGGGCTACCCGATTCCGCCGTAGGTCGGCTTAGCCCGCAGGGCGCAAGCCGACAAGCGCTGCCACGCAGCCTGTCAGATTACGCTGCGCTAATCTGACCTACAACTGCGCGCCGCGCGGTCTTTTCCTGCGGGGAGCCACCCGATTCCATCGTAGGTCGGCTTAGCCCACCGGGCGCAAGCCGACAAGCACCGCCACGCAGCCTGTCAGATTACGCTGCGCTAATCTGACCTACAACTGCATGCCGAGCGGTCTTTGCCTGCGTCGGGCTGCCCGATTCCGCCGTAGGTCGGCTTAGCCCGCAGGGCGCAAGCCGACAAGCGCTGCCACGCAGACTGTCAGATTACGCTGCGCTAATCTGACCTACATAGCATTCAATCCGGCTCAACCAGGGCAAGGCACGCGTTTGATCTTGCCGCCCGTCTTGAACGGGTCGGCGCCCGCGCCCGGGTTCGCATCCATGCCAAAGCACGTGGCACCGCCGGGGTTGACGACGCGCGTGGCGGGACGCCCATCGGCCGTCAGGTATTCCTCTACGCGGATGACGGGGCCGCCGCGCCAGGCGGAGGCGACCTGTTTCTGGAACGCGCTGTCGCCTTTGAGGTCGGCCGCGGCCAGCCAAGGCTGTTGTTGCTTGAGTTCGCCGCGCAAGGCCTTGTCGGCCGCGCCCGCGGCCAGCCGGGCGCGCGTGCGCAAATCGGGGCCAGCTGGCGAGTTCGGGGGCGCGGCGGACAATTCCTCGGCGGGCATGGTGATGGCTTCTGCTGTCACGGGCGGCATGTCAGGCACGACGGACGGAACCTGAGCCCGCGCGCGCGGCACGGGAATCGGCATGGGTGGCGGCATGGCCATCGGCGGCGCCGGCGGCGTGGGCCGGGGCGGCAGCAAGGTCATGAAGGCCACTTCCGTATATTGCTTGAGCTGCCGTGCCGGCAGCAGGAGGAAATACAGGCCCAGCGCATGCATGGCCAGGATCAGGGCGACGGCCGCGCCTTTGAAGCTCAAGCCGCCCCGTAGGCGCATGGAAGCGGACTGTAGATGGCGGTGCAATGGCATGCGGTTTCCTGTGGGCGCCGGGCGCGATGGCTTATTTTAGCGAAACTTGACCATAGGCATTAATAAATCCACAAGGTATCGCCTGGCGCGCCTTTTCTCGCCAGATTCCGGCACCCTGGGGTATCGGATGTTGCACAAATAACGACTTTTTCATCGCTTTCTCACACTTTCCCACGCGCTGCGCTGTGCTGGAATATAATGATAATCATTCTCATTAATATCCAAACAATACCATGCGCACCTTCCGCCTCGTCCCTACCCCGTTCGCCCTGGCCGCCTTCCTGCTGGCCAGCGCCGCCGCCCACGCGCAAACCGTGCCGGCCGGCGACGCGCAAACCATGCCCACGGTAGTCGTCAATGCCTCGGCCGATGCGTCGGCGCAAGGACTGTCGAAGGCGTATGCGGGCGGCCAGGTGGCACGCGGCGGGCGCATGGGCATCCTCGGGTCCGTGGACATGATGGACTCGCCATTCGGCAGCACCAGTTACACGCAGCAATTCATTGCCGACCAGCAAGCGCGCAGCGTGGGCGACTTGCTGCAGAGCGATCCGGCCGTGCGCATGTCGCGCGGCTATGGCAATTTCCAGGAAGTGTATGTGATCCGCGGCTTCGCCCTCGATTCGGACGACGTGGCGTACAACGGCCTGTACGGCGTCCTGCCCCGTCAATATGTCTCGCCGGAATTACTCGAGCGCGTGGAAGTGTTCCGCGGCGCCAGCGCCTTCCTCAACGGCGCGGCGCCGGGCGGCAGCGGCATCGGCGGCGCCATCAATCTGATGCCCAAACGCGCCGGCAACACGCCGCTGACGGAATTGACCGTGGGCGTGGAATCGGGCGGCCATGCCTACGCGGCCATCGACGTGGCGCGCCGCTTTGGCGAGCACCAGGAATTCGGCGTGCGCGTGAACGCCGCCAAGCGCCAGGGCGAGACCGGCATCCAGCGCGAAGACCATGACGTGGGCATGTTCTCGGTGGGCCTCGACTATCGGGGCCGCAACTACCGGCTGTCGGCCGACGCCGGCTACCAGAATTTCGATTTGACGGCGCCGCGCCCTTCCATCAACACGGGCAGCCTGACGGCCTTGCCAGGCGCGCCCGATGCGTCGAAGAACTTTGCCCAGCCATGGAGCTATTCGAAGGAGCATGACGTGTTCGGCACGGCGCGCGCCGAGGTCGACCTTGCCAAGGATGTCGTGGCCTGGGCCGCGTTCGGCAGCCGCTCGACGAAGGAAGCGAACAGCCTGGCCCAACCGACGTTGAGCGCGCTCAATGGCGATGCCAGCGTGTACCGCTTCGACAATGCCCGCAAGCAGGAAATCCGCACGGGCGAACTGGGCGTGCGCGGCAAGCTCCATACCGGCGCCGTCCGGCACACCCTGGTGGCCAGCTGGTCCGGTCACTGGAACGAGGCGAAAAATGCGTATGCGATCAGCGACTATGCAGGCTTGCCGACGAATATCTACCATCCGCTGGACGTGGCCATGCCGCCCACCCTGCCCGCGAACTCGGGCGGCGTGATGAACGACCCGCGCCTGACACAAAAGACTATCCTCAACAGCTACGCCGTGGCCGATACCATGGCCTTCCTCGACGACCGGCTGCTGCTGACCGTGGGCCTGCGCCGCCAGCAGATCCGCGACGCGGCGTATGCCTATGGCACGGCCGTGCAATATTCCAGCTATGACAAGAGCGCCACGACGCCCGTGGCCGGCATCGTCTACAAGGCCGGCAAGAACGTGTCGGTCTACGCCAACTATATCGAGGCGCTGGTCAAGGGGCCCGTGGCCAGCGGCACCTACTTCGATGGCAAGGATAACCAGCTGGTCAGCAACCATGGCGAAGTCTTCGCGCCGTACAAGTCGAAGCAGAAGGAAATCGGCATCAAGTACGACGGCGGCAGGCTGGGCATGAGCGCCGCGCTGTTCTCGACCGCCAAGCCCTTGCCGGCCGTGGTCGGCTCGCGCGCCACCTTGTCGGGCGAACAGCGCAACCAGGGCCTGGAACTGTCCGTCTTCGGCACGCCGATGGCGGGCGTGCGCCTGCTGGGCGGCCTGACCTGGCTCGATACGGAACAGCGCAAGACGGACAAGCCGGCCAACAATGGCAAGAACGCCATCGGCGCGCCAAAAACACAGCTCAGCGTGGGCGGCGAATGGGACGTGCCCGGCGCGCCGGGCTTGAGCCTGAATGCCCGCACCGTCTACACCTCGACGCAGTATGCGGATCTGGCCAACAGCAAACAGTTGCCGTCCTGGACCCGCGTCGACATCGGCGCGCGCTACCTGACGCAGGTGGCGGGCCATGACGTGACCTTGCGCGCGCGCATCGACAACGTGGCCGACCGCAGCTACTGGGCTTCCGCAGTGTCTTCCTTCGATGCGGGCAGCCTCGTGCTGGCCGCGCCGCGCACCTTCGTCGTATCGGGCAGCGTGGCGTTTTAACCGGACCGACGCGAAGCTGCCCCTTCCCCGGGCAGCTTCGCGTGCGCGCCTGTGCCAACGGCCGGATTTGGGCGACAATGCCCGCATGAAACTCCCTGCCCTCCTGTTATTGCTCTGCCTGTCCCTGCCCGCCGCTGCCCAAAAGCAGGCCGCCTGCCCTTACGCCGCCTGGAAAAGCGGCTTCAAGGGCGATGCGCGGGCGCAAGCCACGTGTCTGTTGCGCCCCGTGAAACTGTATGCGCGCCTGGGCGACAGTGCGCCGCTGCCGGCCTTTCTTGCCGCCCACGTCGGCCAGCGCACGGGCATCGCCCCCGTCGCCCTGCGCGCCTGGCTGGCGGAACAAGGCATCGCCGAGGCGGACGCGGGCGGCGCCGTCGATGCACCGCTGTCGCGCGCCGTGGGCCGGCTGGCCGCGCCCATGGCCCGCTATTTCGTCATCCACGACACCAGCTACCCGAATTTCTTGTTAGAAACTATTCCCGATCACATCAACGACGCCAGCTGGGATTTCAACGACTTCAGCTTGCGCAATCCGGCGCTGGGCGGCGGTCCGAAAGGCCATGTCTACGTGAACCGCCTCGGCGATTCATTGGCCGTGCGCGACTTTGGCACGGCCAGCTATGCCAGCAAGCTGGAAAAGGACAAGCCTTCGCTGACGGGCCTGTTCCTGCACGTGGAACTGGTGCAGCCGCGCAACTCCGTGCCCGGCGGCGGCAAGGGCAACGATGGCCTGGCGCCCGATCCCGGCTTTACGCCGGCCCAATACGACCGCCTGGCCCTGCTGTATATCGCCGCCAGCGTGCGCAAGGGAACGTGGCTGATTCCCGCCTTCCACGCCGTGCTCGATACAGGGTTTGCGAACGGTCATGATGACCCACAGAACTTTTCGCTGACCGAGTGGTCAGCCTCGCTTTCCCGCCTGTATGCGGCCGTGCGCCAGGCCGATACTGGACAATAAAGCGTTTCCCCGGCGGCGGATTAGGCGCATACTATTATGAGCATAGTCATTCCTGTCAGGGAGTTCAGGTGAATATTGCCACGGATCATCAGGCGGGTCGCCAGGCGGGCGTGCGCCATCCACTTCAGCGCGCGCAGCGCATCTTCGCCATGCGCGACGCCGTCCTCAGCGCCTGGGAACAGCGCGTGCGCACCAGCGTGCGCGGCGCCGACCAGTTGCTCACGCCCATACTCATCAATACCTTGCCGGCCTTTTTCGACAACCTGGCCGAGGCCCTTACCCCGGGCCACCCGCGCGAGAATGCCACCAGCAACAGCAACGTGCCCGCCGTACATGGCAATGAACGGGCGCGCATGACCAATTACGGGCCGGAACAGGTCATCCAGGAATACCAGATCTTCCGCGACTGCTTTGCCGAAGTCGCGCATGAGTCCGGCATCACCCTGCGCAGCAAGGACTGGCAAGTGATCAACGAATCGATCGACTCGGGCATCCGCGAATCGATACGCGAATTTACCAGCATGCACGAAAGCTTCCGGCGCCGCATGGCGGCCGGCCTGTCGCACGATATGCGCAATCCCCTGGCCGTCATCAGCACCAGCGCCCAGCTGCTGCTCAGGCCGGCGGACCCGGAACGGGTGGTATTGCTGGCGCACAAGATTGCCGAGCACAGCAAGCGGCTCGACAGCATGATCGAGGAATTGCTCGATGGCCTCAGCTATCATCAGGGGCAGCAGTTGCCGCTGGTGCTGAGCCAGTTCGACGTACTGCCGCTGGTGCACGCCGTGGCTAGCCAGGTCAACCTGCAGCGGCCCGACAAATGCCAGGTCAGCGGGCAATCCGTCGTCGGCTGGTGGTGCGAGAATTCGCTGCGCCGCGCGCTGGAAAACCTGCTCGGCAATGCCCTCAAATACGGCGACGACGCGCCCATCAGCGTGCACGTGGAAGCGGTGCACGAACGCCTGATCCTCACCGTCCACAATAGCGGACGACCCATCGCGCCGGAACAGGCGGAACGCATCTTCGACTATCTGCGCCGCGAGAACAACTGCCCCGCGCCAGGCTGGGGCATCGGCCTGCCCTTCGTGCAGAGCGTGGCCGAAAGCCATGGCGGCAGCATCGCCGTCGACAGCGCGGCCGAAACGGGCACCAGCTTCATCTTCGACGTGCCCGTCGATTGCCGTCCCTTCGTCCCGCCCGCAGACTTCCCCAAGAGTGACAGCTAGCGCACCAAAGCGGTGCAGATGACTGATTTGCGCCACAAAAGTGGTCATCTTTACACCTGTTCACGCCCGCCCTGTTGGCACGCTTCCTGCTGAGCTATACGTAGACACGGCTCAAGGGAAATCACAACATGGCAAATTTTTTCAATGAAATGACTGCAAATGACGTGGGTACGGACAGCAAGGTACGTGAACACTATCGTGAATTCAGCAACTGGCTGGCACAGCAATCGCCCGAGACCATCGCCCGCAAGCGGGCCGAAGCCGACCTGACGTTCCGCCGCGTCGGCATCACGTTCGCCGTCTATGGCGACGATGCCGGCACGGAACGTCTGATTCCGTTCGACACCATCCCCCGCATCATCCCCGCCGCCGAATGGGCGCAGATGCAGACGGGCCTGGTCCAGCGCGTGCAAGCATTGAACATGTTTATCCATGATATTTATCATGAGCAAAACATCATCAAGGCGGGCATTATTCCCGCCGAGCAAATCTACAAGAATGCCCAATACCGCCCGGAAATGCAGGGCATTGCCGTCGCTTCCGACATCTATGCGCACATCGCCGGCGTCGACATCGTGCGCGCGGGCCAGGGCGAATTCTATGTACTGGAAGACAATCTGCGCGTGCCGTCCGGCGTGTCCTACATGCTGGAAGACCGCAAGATGATGATGCGGCTGTTCCCGGAACTGTTCGCCCGCAACCGCATCGCCCCCGTCGACCACTACCCGGACATGTTGCTCGACAACTTGCGTTCCGTCGCGCCGATGGGCGTCGATGACCCGACGGTCGTCGTCATGACGCCGGGCATGTACAACTCCGCCTACTTCGAGCATGCGTTCCTGGCCCAGCAGATGGGCGTGGAACTGGTCGAGGGCAAGGATTTGTTTGTCAACGACAATTCCGTCTACATGCGCACCACGCGCGGGCCCAAGCGCGTCGACGTCATTTATCGCCGCGTCGACGACGATTTCCTCGACCCGCTGGCCTTCCGCTCCGATTCGTCGCTGGGCGTGCCGGGCCTGCTGTCCGTCTACCGCGCGGGAAGAGTCACCCTGGCCAACGCCATCGGCACGGGCGTGGCTGACGACAAGTCGATCTACCCTTTCGTGCCCGACATGATCAAGTTTTACCTGTCGCAGGAACCGATCCTCAACAACGTACCGACCTACCAGTGCCGCAAGGCGGCCGACCTGTCCTACGTGCTGGCGAATTTGCCGAAACTGGTGGTCAAGGAAGTGCATGGCGCGGGCGGCTACGGCATGCTGGTGGGGCCGGCGTCGAGTCTGGCGCAGATCGAGGATTTCCGCCAGCGCCTGCTGGCCAATCCGGACGGCTACATCGCCCAGCCGACCTTGGCCCTGTCCGCCTGCCCCACGTATGTCGAGGCCGGCATCGCGCCGCGCCACATCGATCTGCGCCCGTTCGTGCTGTCGGGCAAGACCATTTCCATGGTGCCGGGCGGCCTGACCCGCGTGGCGCTGGGCGAAGGCTCGCTGGTGGTCAATTCATCGCAGGGGGGCGGCACCAAGGATACCTGGGTACTGGAAGCCACATTATCAGAAGAAAAAGCAGCTTTTGCAGGAGAGAAAACATGCTGAGCCGCACCGCCGATCATTTGTTCTGGATGGCCCGCTACACGGAGCGGGCGGAAAACACGGCGCGCATGCTCGACGTCAACATGCAGACGTCCATGCTGCCCCAGTCCGAGCAGGACGCGGAGCAAGGCTGGCGCGCCACCCTGGGCATTTCCGAGCTGCAAAGCGCGTACGACCACAAATATGGCCGCTTCCACACGCGCGACGTGCTCGACTTCATGGTGCGCGACCCGAACAACCCCTCGTCCATCCTGGCCTGCCTGACGGGCGCGCGCGAAAACGCCCGCGCCGTGCGGGGGACGTTGACGACGGAAGTGTGGGAAATCCAGAACGCCACCTGGCTCGACATGCAGAAGCGCCTGAAAAGCAATCTGCTGGAAACGGACCCCAGCGCCTTCTTCGAATGGGTCAAGTACCGCTCGCACCTGTCGCGCGGCGTAACCCTGGGCACCATGCTCAAGGACGAAGCCATCTACTTCATTCGCCTCGGCACTTTCCTGGAGCGGGCCGACAACACGGCGCGCATCCTCGACGTGAAGTTCCACGGCGCGCGCGACACCTCGAAAGACGTCAACCAGCGCGACTTTTACTACTGGGCGGCCCTGCTGCGCTCCGTTTCCGGCTTCGAAATCTACCGCAAGGTCTACCGCGACGTCATCACGCCGGCGCGCGTGGCGGAATTGCTGATGCTGCGCGGCGACATGCCGCGTTCCCTGCTTGCCTGCATGGATGACGTGGTGGAAAATCTGAAACATATCCGCAACGACGTGTCGGCCGATACGGAGCGTTTTGCCGGCAAATTGCATGCGGAGCTGAAATTCGGCCATATCGACGACATCATGAAGGCGGGATTGCACCATACCTTGACGGAGTTTCTGGAAAACATCTATGAGCTGGGCAACCGGGTCAGCCGCGACTTCCTCGTTCCCTTGGCGGCCTGATGCAGCTCACCATCCGCCACGCTACCCACTACGCCTACAGTGCGCCGCTGGCCTACACCATCCAGCAGCTGCACCTGACGCCGCGTATCGAACCGCAGCAGCGCGCCCTGTCCTGGCAAATCAGCACGCCGGGCCAGTGCCACGCCTATACGGATGCCTACGGCAACCTGTCGCACATGCTGACCATTAACGGCAGCCATCAGTCGCTGAGCCTGGTCGCCCAGGGCGTGGTGGAAACCATCTACCCGCACAAGGGACGGCTGAACCTGGTCGACACCTTGTCGCCGCTGTTGTTTACCATGCCGACGCCGCTGACGCAGGCCAACCCCGCCATTGTGGCGCTGGCGGCCGCCAGCCTGCCGGACCGCCGCGTGACGGCCGGCACGGGCCATTTGCTGCGCCTGGCCGAGCACATCGTCGGCAAGGTGGCCTATGAAAGCGGCGCCACCATGGTCACCACCACGGCCGGCGACGCCCTGGCCCTGGGGCGCGGCGTGTGCCAGGACCACGCCCATCTGTTCCTCGCCTGTTGCCACGCCTGGGGCATCCCGGCCCGCTATGTGTCCGGCTACATCGACCCGGGCACGACGGGCCACGCGGCCAGCCACGCCTGGGTCGACGCCTGGACGGAAGACACGGATTTCGCAGGCTGGGTCAGCATCGACGTGACCCACGCGCGGCTGATGACGGATGCGTATTGCCGCCTGGCCATCGGGCGCGACTACGATTCGGCGGCGCCCGTGCGCGGCGTGCGCCAGGGCGGCGGCACGGAAACGCTGCACGTGGATGTGCAGATCGTGCCCGTATAAACGTGCAGGAATGAGGCTGGCCGGGGCTTGCGGCCGATACTCAAGCCCCGGCTGGTGTAGAATGCTCCCCTTTGGATTTGATTTACGACGATGACTTATTGCATAGGCATGCGCCTGAACGAAGGCCTGGTCTTCCTGTCCGACTCCCGCACCAACGCCGGCGTGGACCAGGTGGGCACCTTCCGCAAGATGAGCGTGTTCGAGAACCCGGGCGACCGCATGCTGGTCCTGATGACGGCGGGTAATTTGTCGATCTCGCAGGCGATCCGCCAGATCGTCTCCGAACACGTGGATGCGGACGGACGCAGCATCTGGAACGTGGCCAGCATGTACGACGCGGCGCGCATCGTGGGCGAAGCCGTGCGCACCGTGCACCTGCGCGAAGCGAAGGCCCTGGCCGACTGCGGCATCGATTTCAACGTCAGCATCATTGTGGGCGGCCAGATAGGCGCCGAGCGCTGCCGGCTGTTCCAGGTGTATTCGGCCGGCAATTTCATCGAATCGCACGATGAAAACACGTATTTCCAGATCGGCGAAGCCAAATACGGCAAGCCCATCATCGACCGGGTCATCAACCCGCATACGCGCCTGGACGAAGCGGCCAAGTGTGCGCTGATCTCCATGGATTCCACCCTGCGCTCGAACATTTCCGTCGGCTTGCCGCTCGATCTGCTCGTCTACGAGACGGGCAGCCTGGCCGTCACGCGCTTCGTCACCATCGATGAAAAGAACCAGTATTTCCGCATGATCCGCGACACCTGGGGCGAGCAATTGAAACATGTGTTCGAAGGCATCGTCGATCCCGTGTGGAATGCGGCGCCCGAGACCACCACGAACGTGCTGTCGTCAAGCAACATGAATAGCAAGCCCGTGCGCGTGGCCATCCCCGAACACGTGAGCCGCGGCGGCCTGACGGTGGCCCCTCTGCAATCCTTGGCGCAGCAGTTCAGCGACGACAAGCAGCATTGACCTGTCGCGGCCAAGCGCTGCGGCGCTTAGTGTGCCTGCTTGGGCGGCTGGGACAGCAGATTTCCGCCCGATAGCATGACGCGCAAGGACTTTACGGTCTCGGCAGTGAGCAAGCTGAAGCCGTCCTCCTCGCCCCCATAATTTCTTGACAGAGACATGCCGACGCGCTGGCCGCCGATGGCGTGCAGTGGCTTACCCGGCTTGACGTTGGCAAGGAGCCAGGCACGCAATGTTGTTGCCGCCTCCACGGATGCCACCAGCACCTCGTCCGTTACCTTGCCCTCGGTCACATTTTCGATAAACAGGCGTTGACACTCTTCCTTTCCAGCGCGCGGCTGGCACGAAGCCAAGCCGTAATAATTGACTTCCAGTTCGGGTGTGTCCGCTAGTGTCAGTGGCGGGCCATCGAAATCATGTATCTTGACGACAACTGCGTCGTCGCCTTCGCTCAACGTGGCATGATTCTCGCTAACGGTTCTCAGCACCGCCTTGCCACTGATATTGGCAACCAGCTTCGACTTCGATGCTGGGAAACTGGCATTGCAGCTCACCACCACCACGCCATCTGGCGCGGTCTTGTTACCATCTTTCATGCTGAACGATTGTACCGGCAGTGGCCCTTCATTCTTGGTAAGTTTGATGGAGAAAGTGGCTGACGAGCTGCCCAGCAAATTGATATACGGCCCGCCTTCTTGGACTAGCGTTGCCTTATTGTCGTTGAGCGCCCCTCCAACGCTCAGGCGGCGCATGGAATACTTCATGTTTTCCTCAAGCGAGTTGCTTGCCTCGTAGCCTACATCGAGCACCTTGACCGCGCTGCCCGCATCCGCTGCCAATTTGGCGGTATCGGTGCCAGTCCTGCCCAGGTCCAGTTTTCTGGACTGGGTGTATTTGGCAGAGCCCAAGTCATACGAGCCGTACACTGAATCAAACCGGTCCCACGAAACGAAGGTGGCGCGTTGCCCTGCCGGATCAGAAGCATTGCCCAGTACCAGGTCAAACTGCAGCTTGTCGATCCTGTCCGCCGGGTGGAAAAGATCGCCGAGCACCGTGATAGTTACACGTCGGCTGAGCGACGTGGCGTCAGCCCAGCCACAAGCGGCTGGGGCTGGCGCCGCAGGGGATTCCAGGGCGGACAGCAAGGCATCGCTCTTGCTGCCGGCAGGCAGGGTTGCGGCAACAGTGCGGATGAGCTCAGCCTGGGCACGCTCCGACAGGCGGGTAATCAGCGGCTCCTGTTCCGCTTTTTTAGGTTGCGCCAGAAACATGGAAAGCGTCAGGTTCGGCTCCTTCGATGCCGGATCCCCCGTTGACGCAAGCTTTTCCATGCTCCCGTAATGCCGGGTTAATTTGGGGGACACACACCCTGCCAGCAGCATCGCGGCGCAAGCGACTACACAAGGCCGCCTCATGGCCGGCTCCGCAGCACAAATACTCCCATAAGCACATTTGGACTGCCCGCCAGCGCGACTTCCCACGCTTCGCGCCCCTCTACCCGTTCGGCGTCGTAGCGGCTTTTGGCTGCCAAGACGGGTGCGCTGGTAAACACATTGTCCGCCGTGGTGATGGATGCAGGGTCCGCACTGTGTTTATGGATGCGGTGGAAGTCTGGATCATTCTCGTCGATACGCCGCAGTATGCAGCGTCCATTCCACGAAAAAGACATAATGAGCACCTTTCGCAAACCAGTTTGATTGCAAAACGATTATTTGTTTTTTTGATACCAATATGAGGCTATCAGCCCTGCGGGGAAATAGCAATGCCTATTCCCGGCGGCGTAGTTGATCCGCCTCGTGCCACGTATGCGCGGTGCTGGACAAGTCGCTTTCCGCGTGCTTTTATGGCAATATGAGTTGATATTTAATTCATATTGATCAGAGAGGCAGGTAGCGCATGGAGTTGATTACTTCCGCCGTCGTGGCGGCCATCGAACATGGCGCGCCCGGCCACGCGCCGGAAGCCGTCGCCAGCCACTATCAGCGCCTGAAGCTGGCCGTCGCCAAGTTCGACGGCGCCGCCGCCATCCTGGCCGCCATCGCCGCGCTGGAGGCCGAACCCGCCAATACCCAGCTGCAACTGGCCCTGTCGGCCGCCCTCTCCGCGGCGAAAGTACCCGATGACATGGAAACCCTGTTCGCCGCGCAAGGCTTGCTCGATGCGCTGCGTCCGCCCGTAGCCCTGCCGCCGGCAGCGCCTGCGACGCAAACGGCGCCCGCCCCCGCCGACAAAAGCGCCGTCGTGTCGAACTACGCGGTGGTCAAAGTGTATTTCGCCACGGACCGCCAGCGCGACGTGGGCAAGCCGCCGGCCCAGCGTTTCAGCGGCGAACGCAATGTCATGGGAGGCAATGGCCCGCTCAGCTATGGCAGCTGCGACATCAGCATCCCGCGCGATCACCGCATGGGCCAGCTGGAATCGCCGTCGCTGTGGCGCCTGGAATTTCGCGACGACCCGGCCAAGCATGTGGTGGTGCTGTCGGCCGACGTGCAGGACCGCGACAACTTCTTTGCCGCACTGAAAACCCAGATCCGCGCGTCGGCCGGCAAGAGCGCCTTTATCTTCGTGCACGGGTACAACGTGAGTTTCGAGGATGCGGCGCGGCGCACGGGACAAATGGCCTACGACCTCGGTTTCGACGGCGCGCCCGTGTTCTACAGCTGGCCGTCGCGCGGTGAAGTGGCCAGCTACACCATCGATGAAAACAATATCGAATGGAGCACGTCCCACATCACGGCCTTCCTGGCCGACTTTCTCGCCAGCACGGAGGCGGCGCAAGTCTATCTGGTGGGCCACAGCATGGGCAGCCGGGGCCTGGCGCGCGCCGTGGCCGACTTGCTGGCCGCGCAACCGCAGCTGGCGCAAAAGATCACGGAAATCATCCTGTCCGCGCCCGACATCGACGCCGCCATCTTCAAACAGGATATCGCGCCCAAACTGGCCGGCGCGCGCAACCCCGTCACTTTATATGCCTCTTCGCAAGACCTGGCGCTGGCCGCCTCGAAAGCCGTGCACGGCTACGCGCGCGCGGGCGACAGCGGCACCGGCATGCTGATCGTCGCGGGCGTGGAAACCATCGACGCCACCGGGGTCGACACGAGCTTCATGAAGCACTCCTACTTTGCGGAAAAACGCTCGGCCCTGTCCGACATGTTTTATCTGATACGCAACCATGCGCGCGCCGACCAGCGCTTTCTCGAGCCCGTCGATACGGCCGCCGGCCGCTATTGGACGTTCAAACCATGACGCCGTTCCATCCGGTGCGGCACGCATGCTAAGATACGGCCCATAGGGTGGCAACGGGCACGGCGATGACGCCGCCAGCCGATCCCCCGCAAGCAGGCTTATCATGTTGACATCATCTTCTACACCGCACGCCGAATCGCTGATCCGCAACACCAACGCCCGCGTCACCAAGACGCGCGTGAAGGTGCTCGACTTTTTAATGGCGCAAAGCCGTTCGCTGACCCACCATGAAATCCAGCAAGCGCTGTCGCAGGACAGCGATATCGATTCCGTCACCCTGTACCGGGTGCTGGAATGGCTGACGGAAAATGAACTGGTGCACCGCATCGCGGGCGCCGACCAGGTGTGGCGCTTCAGCGCCGGTGCCGGCCACCAGGCGCACGAACACGCGCACTTTCAGTGCACCAAATGCGCGAACGTCACCTGCTTCAACGAAGTCAAGCTGCCGCCGCCCGTGCTCTTGCCTGAAGGTTTCAGCGGCGGCGAAGTCGATTACCTGATCAAGGGCCTGTGCCCGCGCTGCAAGTAAGACTCTTCTGACATCACTTGAGCAGCAAGGCCAGGTGATGCTCGTCATAAAACAGGTCGCCCACACGCATCGAGCGCGGCTCCGTGCCATACGCGATAAATCCCAAGGACTCATACAGCCGCAGGGCGGCATTGTTTTCCGCATTCACGCTCAAGTGCACTTGCATGATGGCAGGGTCCGTCTCGGCCAGTTCGATGCAGGCGTTCACCAGACGCCGCGCCACGCCATGGCCCCGCTGCGTCACATCGACAAACACGCCCCATAGCACGGCCTTGTGCGACAACTGGCGCAGCGATTCGCGCCGCAAGCCGGCAAAACCCACGAGACGATCGCCATCGAAGGCGCCAAAGCCGCGCTGCAGGGTGCCGCCGGCGATGCGCTGCACGTGTTCCTCCGGCGTGCGCGCCAGTTCATCCTCGCGCGACGCCGAAAACGAGCTGGGCGAATCGAGGATGGCGCGCAGGCGCAGCGCGCAAAAGGCGGTGGTGTCGGCTGGCGTCAGCAGGCGGATAACGATATCGGGTGCGGGCATGGGAGGACTCGGCAGTTTTTTCCCATTATACCCACGCCCTTCCCTTACGCACGCACGCGGCGCAAGCCCAGCAAGGTCCAGCCGTACAGGGCCGCCATCAGCAGCAGCATGGCCGCGCCCAGCGCCGCCGTCCAGCTTTCCGGCAGCGACCAGGCAGGATCGAGCTTGCCGGCGGCCATGTAAGCGGCCATCGCCACGCAGATGGCGACGATGGGCCAGCCCAGGCGGCGCCGGAACGCCCGCACGACATCAAGCTTGCCGGTGCGCATGACCTTTGCCGTAACCCAGCCATCGAAGGTATCCGTCACGCCCATGCCGACGGCAAACACCGTCCCCGTCAGCAAGGCCGGCCCCATGCCGCCCAGCGCCACGGCCGCATAGCCCCAGGCTGCCGCCTGCAGGGCCGTATCGAACACGAGCGCGAACAGCATGCCGACGAGGATGGCGCCCAGCGGCCCGGACGCGCCCCGCAGCCAGCCTGGCAGCAGCCGGCCGCGCACCTCGGCCAGTTGCGCGCCGGCCAGCAGGCTGCGCGTATTCAGGGCGGCTATCACCAGCAGCAAGACGATGGGCAGCCATTCCAGCCAGCCGAACACGCTTTCCGAAGGAGCGAATTGCCTGGATGCCAGGGCGGTAGCGGCCACGATGGCCAGCACGCAGACGCCATGGCCGAGGGCAAACAGCGCCCCCATCCACGGCGTCCAGCGCGGGTGGGCCGCCTGGCTGCGCAAGGTGAGGCCATCGACGGCGGCCAGGTGGTCCGGTTCCAGGCCATGCCGCATGCCAAGCAGAAAGATCAGCGCCAGGGCGGGCAAGCCCGCTTCCACGCTCATGCGGCCACCCCGACAGGACTATCCGCCTTGACCACGCAGCGGTCCAGGCCCCGGATCAGCATCTCCTGCGGCAAGTCGCGGCCGATAAAAATGATCTTGCTGGCGCGCGGCTCATCGTCGCGCCACGGTGCGCCCAATTCCGAGCCCATCAGCATGTGCACGCCCTGGAACACGGCGCGGCATGGCAAGTCGGCAACATACAAAATGCCCTTGTAGCGCATCAGCTGTGCGCCGAACAGCTGCACCACGGCATCGAGAAAGTTTTCCACCTGGAGCAGATCGAGGGGCTGGGCCTGGTGGTAGACGAACGATTGCACGCCGTCCCCATGGCGGTGGCCCAGTTCTCCGAGGAAATCCGGCTCCAGTTCGACGATGGCGTTCAGATTGAAACCGCGGATGTTCAGGATGTCGCGCAAGGGCACATTGCCGAAGCGCACTTTCTGTATGCTGGCGCGGCCATTGATGGCGGCCAGCCGCTGGCGCAGCGCGGCCAGTTCATCCTTGCCGACCAGGTCCGTCTTCGACAGCAGGATGCGGTCGGCAAAGCCCACCTGTTCCTGTGCTTCCTTGTGCGCCGTCAATTGCTGCTGCGCATGGCGCGCATCGACCACCGTCAAAATGGCGTCCAGCATATAGCACTCGCTGACGGAGGGTTCCGCAAAAAAGGTTTGCGCCACGGGACCCGGCGCGGCCAGGCCCGTCGTTTCGATGATGACGTGGTCGAAATCGATCGTCCCGGCCACGCGCCTGGCGTGCAATTCTCCCAGGATGCGGATCAGGTCGCCCCGCACGCTGCAGCAGATGCAGCCATTGTTCATTTCCACGATCTGCTCGTCGCTGTCCTGCACCAGCAAGCCATGGTCGATGCTTTCGGCGGCGAATTCATTTTCGATCACGGCGATGCGCACGCCGTGATCGCCCTGCAATATGCGCTTGAGCAAGGTGGTTTTCCCGCTGCCGAGAAAGCCCGTGATGATGGTGACGGGGATCAGTTCTGTCATAGTGTGTTCCTGTTCAAGTTAGTCTTCAAGTTCTTCCATTCGTTGCCATTGGGGAAACGGGTCGGGCAGCTTGCGCCAGGCGGCCATGCCCTGGCGCGTTTCCGTGGTGTTGAGTTGACATTTCCTTAAGTCCGCCTCGATGGCCGCCTGGTCCATGTCCTGGCCGATGAAGACGAGCTCCTGGTAGCGGTCGCCGTACGTTTCGCTCCAGCCCGCCTTGACTTCCGCCAGCGAGGCGGCGTCCGTGGGCCAGCGCTCCTTCGGCACAGACGCCCACCACAGGCCCACGGGCTCGATATTCATCAGCTTGCCCGCGCCGGACAGGCTGGCCACCCACTCGGGGCGGCTGGCCAGCCAGAAATATCCCTTGCTGCGCACCACGCCCGGTATCGGCTGCGAGATGAAATCGTGCAAGCGCTGCGCGTGGAACGGTTCCTTCGCCCGGTAGACGAAGCTGCCGATGCCGTAGGTTTCCGTCTCCGGCGTGTGGCTGCCCGCCAACTCCTGCGCCCAGCCCGGCATGGCGGCTGCCTGCTCCAGGTCGAACAAGTGCGTGCCCAGGATGGCGTCGAGCGGCACGATGGACTGGTTGGTTTCGATGATGCGCGCGCCGGGATTGAGCGCTTTTAAAATAGCCAGCACGCGCAGGCGCTCTTCCGCCGCCACCATGTCGACCTTGTTGAGGACGATGACGTTGGCAAACTCGATCTGTTCCGTGAGCAGGTTGGCCAGCTGGCGGTCGTCGCCCTCGCCCGCGATCTCGCCGCGCTGCTCCAGGCTGTCTTCGCTATGAAAATCCGCCAGCAGGTTGGCGCAGTCGACGACGGTGACCATGCAGTCGATGCGCGCCACGTCATTCAGGCTGTCGCCGTGCTCGTCCTCGAAGTCGAAAGTGGCGGCCACGGGCATCGGTTCGCCCACGCCCGTCGATTCGATCAATAAGTAATCGAAGCGGTCTTCGGCCGCCAGGCGCCGCACTTCCAGCAGCAAATCGTCGCGTAGGGTGCAGCAGATGCAGCCGTTCGACATTTCCACGAGTTTTTCTTCCGTGCGCGACAGTGCCGCGCCGGCGGCCTCGGCGCTGTCTTTCACCAGCGAAGCGTCGATATTGACTTCGCTCATGTCGTTGACGATGACGGCCACGCGCTTGCCTTCGCGGTTGCGCAGTATGTGGTTGAGCAAGGTGGTCTTGCCGGCGCCGAGAAAGCCGGACAGGACGGTGACGGGGAGTTTGCGCTGGGGCATGGGGAATCCTTCGAATTGGTGGGTGCGTGATGGTGGAAGCAAATGCAGTTCAATTGCATTTGCGAATTATAATGCAACTTACTTGCATTGAGCATGCTAATCGTCACCTGCCATCCTGAACACGCCGCGCAGTCCAGGCCACGCTCCTCAAGGTGCTATAGTGGAATCGCACCGGCTCTGCTATCGAAGCAAGCGCCTGGCGACTGAACGGCTAAATTCTCACAGTGCCCAAGGAATCGATGATCTTACGCAGCCATACAACGTTTTTTGCATTAGTTATTTTGATGATGGGCAGTGCGATTGCCGCGGAAATAAAGCACCCGATCAAGCACTATATTTACTTAAATCACCGTGAACCGCATGGGGAAAACATCCGCGCGGATAAGGCATTAAGCGATCCGCGCTTCAGCGGTGCTCAAATCGTGTACACCTGGCGCAGCCTGGAACCGGAACAGGACCGTTACGATTTTGCGCCGATCCGCCACGACATCGCCTATCTCGACTCAATCGGAAAAAAGCTGTGGATACAATTGCAGGAAAAATCATTCACGCCGCGCCACAATGTGCCGGCGTATTTGCTCAGCGATCCTCGCTACCGGGGCGGCATCATCAAGCAGAGCATGCTTTCCGCACCGGAACGCGACCCGCATAAAGCGGCCACCGATGATGAATATGGCTGGTCGCCAAAAATGTGGGAAGCGCCGGTACGCGAGCGTTATCAACGCTTGATCCAGGCGTTGGGCAAGGAATTTGACGGGAAAATCGAAGGCATCAATTTCAGCGAAAGCTCGATCGACATTGGCGTGGAGGACGGCAAGGGAAATACGACGTTCCCCGATGATTTCAAGCCGCAACAATATGTCGATGCCATCAAGGACAACATGCAGGTACTGGCCGCGGCTTTTCCCCACACCACCACCATGGTGTATCTGAATTTCCTGCCCGGTGAATGGCTGCCGTGGACCGACAAGGGCTATATGCGCGGCCTGTTTGCGCAAGCGCAAGCGCTGCGGATGGGCGTCGGCGGTCCTGACCTGATGCCGTATCGGAAAAGCCATATGGGCCAGAGTTACGGTTTTATCAAGGACTATCCGGCGAACCTGGTCAAGGGCATGGCCGTACAGGACGGCAACCTGCGCCAGATCAATCCCCGTACCGGGAAAAAGAATTCAGTCGAAGACTTGCTCGATTTTGCCCGCAACTACCTGGACCTCGACTATATTTTCTGGGTGGAAGACGAGCCTTACTTCAGCAATGAAGTGCTGAAAAAACTGCCTGCACATTGACAGGCAGGCGCGCCATCGCGCGCGACCCTGTCTCCATGCGCCTTGCACGACTGTCATCGCCGCGTCATATGGCGGCGTTACAGTCGCGTCCTTTGAATCTTTCCGAGGGCGGTAATGAAAACAAATTGGGTCATGCTGGCGGCGCTGGCAAGTGCGGGTCTCGTCGGTTGCAACGGCAGTTCGAATACGGCGCCAGCCATTCCCGAGGGCACGACGGTCACCGTGGCATTGCTGGAAACGACCGATATCCACTCGAACGTCTTGAGCTACAACTATTACGCGCTGGCCGAAGACACGAGCCTGGGCCTGGAGCGCACGTCGACCCTGATCCAGGCGGCGCGCGCGGAAAATCCGAACAATGTGCTGCTCGACGATGGCGACGTCATCCAGGGCACCTTGCTGGCCGACCTGCAGGCCGTGGCCGCGCCCGTTCCTTGCAGCAGCACGCTAGCCGTGCACAAGGCCATGAACGCGCTGAAATACGATGCGGGCGGCATGGGCAACCATGAATTCAACTATGGCTTGCCCTACCTGAGCCAGATCACCAACACGGATTTCGGCATACCGGGCGTGGCCAAGCCCACGGGCACCTGCGGCGCGCCCGCCTTCCCTTCCGTGCTGAGCAATGTCGTCGGCGTGAGCAGCGGCAAGCCCATCTTCCAGCCCTACGCCCTGCTGCGCCGCGATTTCGCCGCCACGGCGCCCGACGGCAGCAAGCTGACCGTGAAAATCAATGTGGGCGTGCTGAGCTTTGTGCCGCCGCAAATCCTCGAATGGGACCAGAAAGTGCTCGCCGGCAAAGTCAGCGTGACGGGCGTGCAGGAAGCGGCGAAACAGTATGTGCCGGAATTGCGCAACAAGGGCGCCGACCTCGTCGTGGCCCTGTCCCATGGCGGCCTGGACACCAGCGCCTACAGCCCGAAGATGGAAAACGGCAGCTATCACTTGACCAGCACGGGCATCGACGCGCTGATGATCGGCCACTCGCATTTGATCTTCCCGAAAGGCAAAGAGTCGGGCGCGGCCGCGCTGGACGCCTCGTTTGCCGCCTTCCCCGCCAGCGCGAAGATCGACGCCGTCAACGGCTTTGTGAACGGCGTGCCCACCGTCATGGCGCAAAGCTGGGGCCGCCGTCTGGGCATCATCAAGCTGACGATGGTCTATCAGGGCGGCAAGTGGGTGGTGCAGCCGGCCAAGACGACGGTGGAATCGCGCGGCTTCAAGTACACGGACGGCACGACCCTCGTGAAAGCCGACCCGGCCATCGCCCCGCTGGTAGCCACCGAGCATGCGGCCACCATCGCCTACGCCAAGCAGCCGCTGGGCATCAGCACGGATTTCGAGATGTCGGCCTACTTCGCGCTGGTGGGCGACGTCAGCGCCATCCAGCTGGTCAACCAGGCACAGCTCGATTACGTGAAGAACTTCATCGCCACCAGCACGGATGCGACCTTGTCCAGCTACAAGAATATCCCCGTCATCTCGTGCAGCGCGCCATTCAAGGCGGGCCGCAACGGGCCGTCGGACTTCACGGACGTGGCCGCGGGCGCGACGCCCGCCGCGCCGGTTGGCTTGCAGGTGCGCAATCCGGGCGACCTGTATTTATATAGCAATAACAACTTGCAAGCCGTGAAGATCAAGGGCGCGGACTTGAAGGCCTGGCTGGAAACGTCGGCCAGGCAATTCGCCCAGATCGACCCGAGCGCCACGGCGGAGCAGGACCTGGTGCCGTCGTATGGCACGATCTACAACTATGACGTGTTCTACGCGGAAAACAATGCCCTCACGTATCAGATCGACGTGACGAAAAAACCGGGCAGCCGCATCGTCAACCTCACGTACAAGGGCGCGCCCGTGGCCGATGGCGATGATTTCATCGTCGCCACCAACGATTACCGCGCCGGCGGCGGCGGTGCCGTGCCGGGCATTGACGGCAGCAAGACCATCATCAAGTCGCCCGATGCGAACCAGGCCGTGGTCAGCAACTACCTGGCGTCGCTCAGCACCAAGGGCGGCAAGGTGACCCTGGCGGCCAATGGCAGCGCGCGCAGCTGGAGCTTCGTCAAGACGGCCACGGCCGGCCCCGTCATCCTGCGCTCGGCGCCGGGCCACCTGGCATTGGCGCAGGGCAGCGGCATCGCCAGCGTGGCGGCCGAAGGCGGACTCGACGCCAGCGGTTTCGCCAAGTACCGCATCGACCTGAGCAAATAAGGTCCATGGGCCGGGACTGCGGCAGTTCCGGCCTGTTTTGATGAAAGGTCATCCAGATGAAACACGCACTCTCCCTTCCCGCCGTCGTGCTGGCTACCGTCCTGGCCGCCTGCCAGTCGTCGCCACCACCCACGGCGGCGGAAATCGAAGCCGTGGCCATGCTCGCGCGCCAGGCGGGCGACCACCAGGCCGAACGCAAGGTACGCAGCTGGGCCGGCAAGGACATGCCCGTCGCCGAGCGCGAACTGGCGCTGATTTACCAGCCCCGCCCCGAGCGCCGCGCCGAGACGCTGAGTCTGTTCGAACAGGCGGCCCGCGCCGGCGACACGGAAGCGGCGTTCGAGCTGGGCCAGATGCTGCGCGCGGCCACGCCGGCCCAAGCGTGGCTGTGGTACCGGCAAGCGGCGCAGCAAGGCCATGCGAAGGCGGCCCTGATGCTGGGCTTGCTGGCGGCGAATGGCGAAGGCGTGCCGCAAGATCCCGTCATAGCGGCGCACTGGCTGGCCAAGTCCAGCGAACTGGGCAATCCACACGCCATGTTCCTGCTGTACAACGCCTACCGCGAAGGCCGCGGCGTGCCGCGCGACCTGGCCAAGGGCCGTGAATTGCTGGAAGAAGCGGCCCACCACGAATACCCGCCCGCCCTCCAGGAACTGGCCATGACGCTGCAGGCGGACGACGCCCTGCGCGCCGGCCACCTGATGAAGGAAGCGACGGAGCACCGGCATAACAACTGGAACAAGTTTTAAGAACTGGGCAAAAGGCCAGTGGCGTGATCGTCGCCTGCCTTTATATACTGGCAACTTGCAAGCGTGCGGGAGCGCAAGCCATTCAGCGCTTATGATACAAGTGCACCGCCTGAGCTTGCCCAGGCGGCGTGACATGCCGCCCTGCAAGAAAAGGTTTACACTAATTTGCATTTTAGAAATTTTACTCTGGACCAGCCCCGGTGAGTGTGCATTCAACCCAGCCAGTGTTTGAGTAGCGCCGGTGCGTCCATTGCTCTGCCTAGCCATGAAAGAAAGAGTCCAATGAAAAAGCTGACCACCGCCTTTGGCGCGCCTGTCGTCGACAACCAGAACATCCAGACGGCCGGCCCCCGCGGCCCCGCCCTGTTGCAAGATGTCTGGTTCCTGGAAAAGCTGGCCCACTTCGACCGCGAAGTCATTCCTGAGCGCCGCATGCATGCCAAGGGATCGGGCGCGCACGGCACGTTTACCGTCACGCACGACATCACGCGCTACACGCGGGCCAAGATTTTTGGCGCGGTGGGCAAGCAAACGCCGATGTTCGCGCGCTTTTCCACGGTGGCCGGCGAACGGGGTGCGGCCGATGCGGAACGCGATATCCGCGGCTTCGCCCTGAAGTTTTATACGGAAGAAGGCAACTGGGACCTGGTCGGCAACAACACGCCCGTGTTTTTCATGCGCGACCCATTGAAATTTCCCGATCTGAACCATGCTATCAAGCGCGACCCGCGCACGGGCTTGCGCAGCGCCAACAGCAACTGGGATTTCTGGACTTCGCTGCCCGAAGCGCTGCACCAGGTCACGGTGGTGATGAGCGACCGGGGCTTGCCGCGCAGTTTCCGCCACATGCACGGCTTCGGCAGCCATACCTTCAGCTTCCTGAATGCGCAAAACGAGCGATTCTGGGTCAAGTTCACCTTTAAAACCCAGCAAGGCATACAAAACCTGACCGACGCGCAAGCCGAGGAACTGGTCGGCAAGGACCGCGAAAGCTCGCACCGCGACCTGTATGAAAGCATCGAAAACAAGGATTTCCCCCGCTGGACCCTGTACGTGCAGATCATGCCGGAGAAAGAGGCAGGCACGTATCACCTCAACCCCTTCGACCTGTCGAAAGTGTGGCCGCACGGCGACTATCCGCTGATCGAGGTGGGAGTGCTGGAACTGAACCGCAATGCCGACAACCATTTCGCGGAAGTGGAACAGGCGGCCTTCAACCCGGCCAACGTGGTGCCCGGCATCAGCTTTTCGCCGGACAAGATGCTGCAAGGCCGCCTGTTTTCGTATGGCGACGCGCAGCGCTACCGCCTCGGCGTCAACCACAGCCATATCCCTGTCAACGCGCCGAAATGCCCGTTCCACAGCTACCACCGCGACGGCCAGATGCGCGTCGATGGCAACCAGGGGGGAACGTTGGGCTATGAGCCGAACAGCGAGCAGGAATGGGCCGAGCAGCCCGACTTCCGCGAACCGCCATTGAGCATCGAAGGCGCGGCCGACCACTGGAACCACAGGGTCGACGAGGATTACTATTCGCAGCCGCGCGCCCTGTTCCAGCTGATGACGCCGGCGCAGCAGCAAGCCTTGTTCGACAACACGGCGCGCGCCATCTCGGGCGCCTCGGAGCAAGTCAAGCAACGCCACATCGGCAACTGCACGCTGTGCGACCCCGCCTATGGCGCGGGCGTGGCCGAAGCGATCAGCCGCCTGAGCAAGTAAGGCAGGCGGAAAGGAACCCGGAAGGCCTGGCAACAGGCCTTCCGCCGCAACGATCCGCGGCCAGGCGGCCAGGCCTGCCTACCAGCGCCGGATATCGATCTGGCCAGTGACGCTCGTTTCCACCGGATAGCCCTCGACCTGCGACGGCACGCGCCGCTTGACGGACGAGTCGCGCAAATACACGACGAGCGCGTCCTTGCCCACGGCCGTGTGTCCCACGCTGACGCCTTCCACGCCGTCGATGGCCATCAGCGCCCGCTCGTTGCGCCGCTTTGCCGCTTCCAGGCGGCCGTGGGGCGCGGCCGGGGTGTACTGCCCCATGCCCTGTCCAGGAATTTCATCCGGTAAGTACGGCATGGCAGCGTCTTCGAAGACGGCATATGGCGATGGTACGAATTTACTGTTTGACATGACAACCCTCCTGAGGCATTCCATGATACACCCGGCCATCCGGCGCTGCAGCGCCGTTCGCCGGGCACAACCATGCATGGCTGCGGCCTCTCATACAATCATCATCGTGCAAAAAGCAGCGTTATGCAAGGCGGCATCTGGCAGCGTACTCAGGTGTACAAATTGATGTCGAGCGCCGCCACCACGCGCCGCATCTGGTTGGCAAACGTGATGTTGTTACCGCCCGCAAACAGCAAGCCGACGGGATTGCGCTGCTGGTTCCAGGTCCAGATGGACGAACCGGAATCGCCGCCCGCGCTGAACGCCCCGCTCACGCCCGTGATGGCGATCTGGTCCTGGAACAGCGCGATCCTGCCGCCGCCGTAATTGACGTTGATGGTGGCGCCCAGGCCCGTGATGCGGCCCTGCGTCAATTGCGTCGTGCGGCCGGACTTGCCGACCATCATGCCCAACGCGGGGGCCACCAGCGCATTGCTGATACGGAAGTAGGCGGGCACGCCTCCGCTCAGGTAGACCAGTTCGGACCGCACGCGGTCCGGCCAGGCCCAGCCGGTGGCGCAATCGACGTAATTGACGCCGCTGCTGAAATTGATGGGCACGAAACGCTCGAGCACGGCCACCTGGTCTTGCGGACAACGTCCCCCGTCGATGGGACCAGGCTGCACGATGCAGTCGTTGAACACGCCGCCGTTGGAATTGGCCAGCACGTGATTATTGCTCAGGATCATCAAGCGGCCGCTGCGCGGCGCGCTGCGCCCCACGGCCAGGCAGCCGATGGTGCCGGCCGTGATGCGGAAATGCCCGACCGACACGCCGCCCGGCGCCGGGCGCAAGCGGAAACGGTGCGGTTGCGCATCGATCACGCCCGTGACGACGATATTCACGGGGACATTGTCGCTGGCCACGGCGCGCACGCCCATGGCCCCCACGATGGCGGCCTTGGCGCGGTCGACGGAGGTGGGTTCGGCCACGTACAGGGTCAGGGCCGGCAAGCCCGGCTCGCCGGACGAGCTGTCGCTGGCGCCCTCGCCCAGGCCGATGGACACGCCCTGGATATTGCCGCCGTCGCTGAAGGCGTCGGCCGCGCGCACGCCGCCCGCCTGGGAAATACCCTGGCGCATGCCGTCTTCGATGCTGCGCTTGATTTCCAGCAATTCCATGCTGACGCCGCTCAGGGCGTCGGGTACCTCCGAGACGGACGCGCTCTCGATCGTATTGTCGTCTTCGCCGGGGGCGGCAAACTGACCGACGGCCTCTTCATCGTCCGCGCTTTGTCCCCTGCCGCTGCCGCCAGGCGGGGCGCTGAAACCATTCTCGTTACCTATCATTATGTTCTCCTCGTGGATCGTCGCAAGACCAGTGTGGACGTGCCGCGCAGGCCAGTATTGATCTGGATTGAACCGCGCTGACGCATGGCTGCCCTGTCTCAATGGGCGCGGCGAGGATAAAAATAGTTCCCTCGTCAAGGTTGAGCGAGATCAGTCGTGCGGGCAGAGGCAGCGTCGTATACTTGACTGGCAGGCTGGAACTGGGCCTGCACACGGCAGCAACGGTATGGATGGGGAAATAATGACGATTCCTGGTAGGCCACACCAATCCGATGACGACGCGCCTGCGGGCGAGCAAGGCCAGCATGCGGGTTTCGTGCACGGCATGGCGGCCTGGGCGGAAAAACACCGCATCAGTCCCTGGCGTGGCAGTTTTGCCGACTTCATGGAACAAATCCTGCCCGGCCGCGCCGGCCTGCTGACGCGCAGCGCGCACCAGTATCTGTGGGACATGATGCGCTGGAACGGCCAGACCGACGACAGCGGGCGCTTCCGCTGCCGCCTGTTCGACGACGAGCTGTTCGGCATCGACGAGGCGATCGACCGGGTCGCCGCCTACTTCAAGGCGGCCGCCGCCGGCTCCGAAGTGGGCCGGCGCATGCTGTTGCTGCTGGGCCCGCCATCGGGCGGCAAGTCGACCATGGTGATCCTGCTCAAGCGGGGGCTGGAAGAATACAGCCACAGCAGCGAAGGCGCGCTATATGGCATCGCCGGCTGTCCCGTGCACGAATCGCCGCTGCATCTGGTGCCGCACAGCATGCGCGCCGACTTTCGCGCCAGCTATGATGCCGAACTGCACGGCGAACTGTGTCCCCATTGCCGCGCCCGCCTGGAAGAACAGTACGGGGGCGACTTCCTGCGCATGCCCGTCGAGCGCATCCACCTGTCCGAGGCGGGCCGCTGCGGCATCGGCACGTATGCGCCGCACGATCCCACGACGGCCGACCTGGCCGACCTCGTGGGCTCCGTCGACCTGTCGAAAGTGGCGCAGTACGGCGACGAAGGCGATCCGCGCGCCTGGTCCTGGTCCGGCGCCGTGTATGCGGCCAGCCGCGGCATGCTGGAAATGATCGAAATCCTCAAGGTCAAGCGGGAATTTCTCTACCTGCTGCTGACCCTGACGCAGGAAAAGAATGTCAAGGTATCGCGCTTCCCCTTGATTTACCTCGATGAAACCATCGTCGCGCACACGAATCTGGCGGAATTTCGCAAGTTCATGCAAGAAAGCGAAAACGAGGCGCTGCTCGACCGCATGGTCATCGTGCAAGTGCCGTACACGCTCAATTACCGCGAAGAAGCGCGCATTTACCGCAAGTTGATCCAGGCGGCAGCGCCCGCCTTCCGCGACGTGCACCTCGATCCGCACGTGCTGCATGCGGCGGCCGTGTTCGCCATCCTGAGCCGCTTGCCCGAGGGCGACGACAAGGAAGCGGAACTGGTCAAGAAACTGCGCGTGTACGCCAACGAAGACGTCGACGACTTGCAGCATGCCGACATCCGCCGCCTGCGCGAACGCGACAAGGCACCCGACGAAGGCCTGGCGGGCGTGTCGCCCCGTTTCGTCATCAATGCCCTGTCGCACGCCATCATTTCCGCCCAGCGCAACAGCCTGTCCACCATGGACGTGCTGCTGGCCCTGAAAGACGGCATCGAAAGCGATGCGCGCATCGAACCGCGGCGCAAGCGCAAGTGGGTCGATTACCTGGTACTCACGCGCAAGGATTTTTATAACCGCTGGGTCAAGGCCGACGTGCACAAGGCCCTGTTCGTGTCGTTCGAGCAAGAGGCGCAAGACTTGCTGAACAAATATCTCGATGAAGTCGAAGCCATGCTCGACAACCGCCAGATCCGCGACCCCATCACCAGCGAAGAACGCCGTCCCGACGAACGCTTCCTGCGTGCCGTGGAAGAAAAAATCCACATCAGCGACTCGGGCAAGCAGTCGTTCCGCCAAGAAGTGGTGCGCAAGGCCATGAGCGCCTTCAAGCGGGGCGAGGCGTTCGGCCTGGGCAGCCATGCGCAACTGCACGACGCCATCCAGCAATATCTGTTCGAACAGCGGCGCGACGTGCTGCGTCTGGTCGGCTCGGCCAAGCGCCCCGATGACGACGTGCGGGCCAGGATTTCCGCCGTCGAGCAGCGCCTGGTCGACGAATACGGCTACGACGCCCACAGCGCGCGCGAAGCGCTCAACTACGTGACCACCTTGCTGGCACAGGAATAGCCATGTCCGCCACGACCTCGCCAGGCAAAGGCAAGCAGGATGGTCCTGCGGGAGCCGCCGCGCCCGACCTGGCCCAGCCCTGGTACGGGCTGTTCTCGCGCGGCGCGCGCGACTGGCTGCGCCACAACCAGAAAGTGCGCGACGCCGTGCAGGCCCACTTGCCCGAGCTGATCGCCACGCCGGACCTGATCGGCGGACCGCAGCAGCGCACGGTGCAAGTGCCCCTGCGTCTGCTCGAACATGCGCGCTTCCGTCTGGCGCCCGCGCGCAACAGCGTGGGCGCGGGACAGGGCGACGGCCAGCCCGGCGATCTCCTGCGCGCGGCGCGCCCCGCCACGGACGGGGCCGGGGCGCAAGGCGAAGGCGGCAATGGCGAGGGCGCCGTGCGCCTGTTGCTGGAGTTTCCTATCGACGACATTCTCGACTGGCTGTGGGAGACCTTCGAGTTGCCGGACCTGAAACCGCGCCACCTGGGCGTCATCGACGAGGTGCGGCTCGTGCGTAGCGGACTGGACCGTCATGGCGCCCGTTCGCGGCTGGACCGCCGGCGCACCGTCAAGGAAGCCATCAAGCGGCGCGCCTTGCAGGCGCGGCCCGTGCCGTTCACCAATGACGACTTGCGTTACCGCCAGGTGCTGCTACAGCCACGGCCCAGCGCGAACGCCGTCGTGTTTTTCGTGCTCGACGTGTCGGCCAGCATGGCGCAGGCCGAGCGCAAGCTGGCCAAATCCTTCTTTTTCTTTGCCTTGCAGGGCTTGCGCCGCAGGTATGCGCGCGTGGAAACACGTTTTATCGCCCATACGACGCGGGCCTGGGAATTTTCCGAAGCCGAGTTCTTCCAGGTCAACGGCATGGGCGGCACCATGGCGTCCACCGCCTTTCGCCTGAGCCGCGAACTGCTGCAGGAACACTATGCGCCGGGCCGCTACAACGCCTACCTGTTCTATGCCTCCGATGGCGAGAATTTCAGCGAAGACCGGGCGGCGGCCAGCCTGGCCCTCGGTGAACTGACCGCCCTGCTCAACTACATGGGCTATGTGGAAACCGTGCCCGGCGTACCGCGCAGCCTGGAAACGGAAATGCACAGCCTGTGCGCCGAGCAGGAACGCCGGGGCTTGCCCCTGCACAGCAGCATCCTGAGCAGGAATGACGATATCTGGGCGGCCATCCGCACCTTTTTCCAGCACGAAGCGGCCGAGACGGAGGACGCGGCATGACGCGGCATGGCGCCCAGCATCATGGCGGCACGGCAAACATAGCCGGCCTGGACGCCTACGCGGCGCGCATCGAAGCGCTGGCGCGGAAACTGGGGCTGGAATTTGCCCCCGTCGAGTTCGAGCTGGTGCCGGACAGCTTCATGGCCGAGATCGCCATCTATGGCTTGCCCGTACGCATGCGCCACTGGTCGTTCGGCGTGCGCTACATCCACCAGCTCGTGCATCAAAAGATGGGCAACTCGCATATGTTCGAAGTCATGTTTCCCGGCGACCCATGCCATGCCTACATGGCCGAACACAATTCCGTGGCGGAAAACACCCTCGTCACAGCGCACGTGCTGGGCCACGCCGACTTTGCCAGCCGCAATGCCCTGTTCCTACGTTTCGGCGCCATGGCGGGCCAGCACATCCTGGAACAAAGCGCGGCGCGGGCGCAGCGTCTCGAACTGGCGCTGCAACGCCATGGGCAAGAGCAGGTGGAAGCCGTGCTCGACGCGGCACTGGCGCTCGAGCAGCACGTGGACGTGCACGCCGAACTGCACCGGCCGCCGTATGCGGCGGCAGCGGCGCCAGCCGGCGTGGCCGGCACGCAAGCCAGGGCCGGCGCGGAAGATCCTTTTGTACAACGCTACCGGCGCTTGCCCGGCGAAGCGGCCGCGCTGGCGGCGCACGAGGCGGCCCGGGCAAGGCTGGCGCAGCGCCCGCTCCTGCCGCCGCAGCCCGAATACGATTTACTCTGGTTTATCGCACAACATGGGCCGGAACTGGCGGACTGGGAGCGCGACATTTTCCTGGCCGTGCGCGAAGAGTCGTTTTATTTTTATCCCGTGTACGCCTGCCAGATCATGAACGAAGGCTGGGCCTCGTACTGGCATGCGCGGCTGCTGCGCGAAGCCGACTTCCTGCCGCCGGCCTTGTACCTGTCCGCCATCAAGTCCCATTCGGACGTCGTGCGCCCTTACGCGGGCGAGCACCAGCAGGCGCTGGCCGTCAATCCCTATCATTTGGGATTTTGCATGTGGGAACACATCATCGAGCGTGAAGGACTGGCGCGGGCGCGCCAGATTTGCCGCGACGACGACGACTGCAGTTTCATACGCAATTATCTGGACGGCGAACTGGCTGACCGCCTGGGCCTGTTCGTGCATGAAAGCCACCGCGATGGCGAAACGCGCCTGGCCAGCCGCGACTTGGCGGCCATCCGCGAAGCCATCCTGGCGCCCAAATACAACTATGGCGCGCCGTGCATCGCCGTCACGCTGCTCAACGACGACGGCAGCCTGGTGCTGCGCCACGATCACCAGCGCGATGGGCGCGGCCTCGACCTGGAGCGGGCGGAACAGGTGCTGGCGTACATCGCCCGCATCTGGCGCCGCCCCGTGACCCTGCATACGGCCGATTTCCGCGGCACGCCCCGGGTTTTGCGCAGCAAGGCCGATGGCGTGCCGGAGCCGCCCGCGCCGACGGCGTCAGCAACAACGCCGACAGCACCGCCCGTGCAACGCTAAAAGCCCGCCGATCAGACGGATATCGGAGTGTACCTGGCACAGCTTGTGCCTCCGACCACTTGGCGGGCCAGGTTCTCATGCGCGGCCTGCCTGCGCCACATACCAGGCGATGGTCTGCCGCAAGCCTTGCGCCAGATTGTGCGTGGGGACATAGCCGAGCAGGCGGCCCGCCTTGGCGATGTCCGCCTGCGAATGGCGCACGTCGCCGGCGCGAAACTCGCCGTAGTGCGGTGCCTGCGGCACGTGCTGCGGGCGGACGGCAAGCAGCATCTGCTGCATGGTGGCGTGCAATTGGGTCAGGCTGGTACGGGCGTTAACGGCCACGTTGTAGACCTGGTTGACGGCGGCCGGGTCGGTGCGCGTGGCGGCGAGGATATTGGCTTGCACGGCATTGTGCACGAAGCAGAAGTCGCGGCTGGTGGCGCCGTCGCCATGGATTCGCACGGCCTGATTGTCCAGCATGGCGGCGATCCAGCGGGGAATGACGGCCGCGTAGGCGCCCAGCGGGTCCTGGCGCGGACCGAAGACATTGAAGTAGCGCAAGCCCACCGTCTGCACGGCGTAACAGCGCGCGTACACCTGCGCGTACAGTTCGTTGACGTATTTGCTCAGGGCATACGGCGACAGGGGCGCGCCGATGTGCTGTTCCACTTTCGGCAAGGCCGGATGGTCGCCATACGTGGCGCTGGACGCGGCATACACGAAGCGCCGCACGCCCGCCTCGCGCGCGGCGGCCAGCATGTTCAGAAAGCCGCTGACATTGACGGCGTGGCACAGCAGCGGGTCTTCCAGCGAACGCGAGACGGAACCGAGCGCCGCCTGGTGCAGCACGTAGTCGACAGCGCCGCCCGTATCAGCCCGGCCGCGCCCGGCCAGGCTGCCGCCAGCGCCGCTGGCACCATCGGCCGCATCTGTCCCGCCGTCCGCCTCGCCATCGCCATTACCACCGCTGGCGGCCTGTACCGGCACGCCGCACGCGCGCGCGCACGCCTGCAGGTCGCGGATATCGCCTTCAACGAAGGTGAAGCGGCGCCACGCCTGCTCGCCCACGCTGGCGCGCACCTGTTCCAGGTTGTGGCGATGGCCCGTCATGAAGTTGTCGAGGCCGCGCACTTCCTGTCCAAGTTGCAGCAGGGTTTCCAGCAGGTGCGAACCGATGAAGCCGGCCACGCCCGTCACCAGCCAGCGGCGCGGCGTTTGCAGCAGTTGCGCGCAGGCTTGCGCGTACGCGCCGGCAGCCAGGCCGCCTTGCGCCGCGTTTGCGGCCCGTTCGAAGGCATCGGCCGCCATCACAGCCGCCACACGAGAAGGCCGCCGTCCTCCAGCGGACGGGGGTCGAAATGCGATTTGATGTCGATGAAGCAGCCGTTTTCCAGCACCTTGGCCTGGAAGTCGGCCAGCGGGCGGGCCAGCAGGGCCTGGTGCGAGACGGCGCTGATGATGGCCTCGGCCCGCGGCAGCTGTTCCCAGCTTTCCAAGGTCAAACCGTATTCTTCCAGCGCTTCGCGGCCATCGGCGACGGGGTCGTGCACGTGCACCTGCACGCCGTACGATTGCAGTTCATGGATCATGTCGACCACTTTCGAGTTGCGCAGGTCCGGGCAGTTTTCCTTGAAGGTCAGGCCCAGCACGTTGACGTGCGCCCCTTTCAATTTGAAGCCGGCGCGCACCATTTCCTTGATGGTCTTTTCCGCCACGAACTTGGCCATGCCGTCGTTGATGCGGCGCCCCGCCAGGATCACGTGCGGGTGGTAACCGAGCATTTCCGCCTTGTGCGTCAAATAGTATGGGTCGACGCCGATGCAGTGGCCGCCCACGAGGCCGGGACGAAATGGTAAAAAATTCCATTTCGTGCCGGCCGCCTGCAGCACTTCCAGGGTGTCGATGCCGATGCGGTCGAAGATGATGGCCAGCTCATTCATCAGCGCGATGTTCAGGTCGCGCTGCGTGTTTTCGATGACCTTGGCCGCCTCGGCCACCTTGATGCTCGACGCCCGGTGCACGCCCGCCCCGACCACGCCTTCGTACAGGGCGGCCACCTGGTCCAGTGTCGTGGCGTCATCGCCCGAGACCACTTTGCGGATGCTGTGCAGGGTGTGATCCCTGTCGCCGGGGTTGATGCGCTCGGGCGAAAAGCCCACATGAAAGTCTTCCTTCCAGCGCAGGCCCGAATGCTGTTCGAGGATGGGAATGCAGATGTCCTCGGTGGCGCCCGGATACACGGTCGATTCGTAGATGACGATGGCGCCGCGCCGCATGTGGCGCCCGACGGCCGCGCTGGCGCCGGCCAGGGCGGAAAAATCGGGATTGTGCGCGCTGTCGACGGGCGTGGGCACGGCCACGACGATGAAATCGGCCAGTTGCAGCTCGGCCGGGTCGCAGCCCACGCTCAGCCATTGCGCGGCCAGCAACTGTTCATGGCTGACTTCGCCCGTCGGGTCGATGTGGCGACGGTAGCTTTCCACCTTGCGCGCCGACAAGTCAAAGCCGATCGTGCGCTGGCGTGTGCCAAACGCCACGGCCAGCTGCAAGCCCACGTAGCCGAGTCCCACCACCGCCACCACGCCCGCCTTGCTATTGATATTGCTATTCACATTGCTGTCCATATGCATGTGCTCCGAATGGTTGCGGCCTGCGCATCACCGTCCGGGAAATTCTACGGTTGCCGGTCTGTCCATTCTTGAGCGAGAACAAGAAAACCGGGATGCCGGCAAGCATGCGCGCGGACAATCGGCGGCTTGTTGAGCGCAATCAAGGAGACCGGCTGCCATCTTTTTAAGCTAGGCCATGCCCATCGCCCATCGCCCATCGCGAATCGGCTAATCGTCCACGCACGCCGCTACCGGAGATTTCCATGGCCCTTTCCCTGTCCCGCCCTTTCCCTGGCCTGCCGGCCGCCGCGCTGTGCTGTGCCCTGCTGCTGCCCCTGCTGACGGCTTGCCACGGCACGCAGAGCAGCGAAAGCCTGCTGGCCGACGCGCAGCAGTACCGGCAGAAAGGCGAAGCGCGGGCCGCCATCATCCAGTTGAAAAACCTGCTGCAGAAGGAACCGGACAATGCGGCCGCGCGCTTGCTGCTGGGCAGCATCTATATCGACACGGGTGAAGCGCTGTCGGCCGAGAAAGAATTGCGCAAGGCAAAATCGCTGGGCCTGGCGCCGCAGCAAGTGATGCCACTGCTGGGCAAGACCTGGCTGATGCTGGGCCAGTTCGACAAGGTGCTGGCCGAGATCCCCGACGATGCGGCGCAGCCCGCCAGCGTGCTGTCCCTGCGCGGCGACGCCTTGCTGGCCCTGGGCCGCCAGGACGAGGCGCGCGCCCTGTTTGCGCGCCTGCTCGAAGCCCATCCCGACCAGGTCGAGGCCCTGCTGGGACTGGCGCGGCTGTCGGCGCTGGAGCAGCAGGTACCGGCGGCCGAACTGCTGCTGGCGCAAGCCCTGAAAAGCGCGCCCGCCAACCTCGACGCCTTGCGCCTGCAGGGCGACCTGCTACGCCTGCAAGGCAAGAACGGCGCGGCGCGGCAAGCCTATATGCAGATCCTCAAAATCAAACCGGACAATACCCAGGCGCACATCGACCTGGCCAACCTCGACATCATCGACAACCGCTATCCGGAAGCGGCGGCCCAGCTGGCCACGGCGCGCAAGACGGCGCCCAACAGCCTGGGTCTGCTGCAGGCACAGGCCTTGCTCGATTTTCGCCAGGGCAAGAACAAGGCGGCCTTGCAGGGCTTGCAGCTGGTGCTCAAGGCGGCGCCCGATCACATGCCGTCCATCCTGCTGGCCGGCGCCGTGCAACTGGCGCTCGGTTCGCCGCAACTGGCGGAAAGCTATCTGCGCCGCTTCCTGACCGTGTATCCCCAGCACCTGTACGCCGTCAAGATGATGGCCTCGATCGAACTGATGCGCGGCAAGACCGACGCCGCCATCGGCTTGCTGCAACCGATGCTGACCGCCTTCCCCGACGACGTGGAATTGCTGTCGCTGGCCGGCGAAGTCCACTTGCGCGCGCGCCAGTACGACAAGGCGACGGCATATTTCGAAAAAGCCAGCACCCTGGCGCCGGACACGGCCAGACTGCATGCGGCCTTGGGCATCAGCCGCCTGGGCATGGGCGAGAACAGCCGCGCCATCAATGAACTGGAACGCGCCAGCATGCTCGACAAGAGTACGCCGCAGGCGGGCAGCATGCTGGTGATGACCTTGCTGCGCAACAAGCAGAACGACAAGGCCCTGGCCAGCGTCAAGATGATGGAACAGCAGCAGAAAGGCACGAATCCCCTGCTGCTGAACCTGAAAGGCGGCGTCTACCTGGCCCTGCGCGATCTGCCCGCCGCGCGCGCCAGTTTCGAGCAAGCATTGAGCATGGACCCCGTGTACTTGCCTGCCCTGAACAACCTGGCGCAGATCGACCTGGCCGAGAAAAAGCCGGAGCAGGCGAAACAGCGCTTCGAGAAGGCGCTGGCGAAGGCGCCGAAAAATGCCGACCTGTGCGCGGCGCTGGCCAAGCTGGCCGCATCGCAGGGCAAGACGGACGAGGCGCGGCGCTGGCTCGAGCGGAGCCACCGCGACAATCCCGACGCCGTCACGCCGGCCCTGCTATTAAGTAATTTTTACCTGAAGACGGGCGCGCCCGACAAGGCGCTGGAACTGGCGCGCACCTTGCAGACGGGCCATCCGGGCGACGCCGATGCGCTGGCCCTGCGCGCCCAGGTCGAGTACAGCGCGGGCCAGGCGCCGGCCGCGCTCAACAGCTACAACAAGCTGGCCAGCCTGCAAACGACGTCCGCTCCCTTGCAGATGCGCATCGCCAGCCTGCACCTGGCGCTGGGCGACCATCATAACGCGCTGCAAGCCGTCAAGCGGGCGCGGGCGCTTGACCCGACCCTGCTCGAAGCGCGCGTGGTCGAAGTGGCCCTGCTGTTGAACCTGAACCGCCAGCGCGAGGCGCTGGCCGTGGCGCGGCAAGTGCAGGAACAGCAGCCGAAGCTGGCGGCCGGCTACAAGCTCGAAGGCGACGTGCTGATGGAGCAAAAGCTGCCGCAGCAAGCCGTCAAGCTGTACCAGCACGCGTTCGACATCAGCCCCATCGGCCCCTTGCAGGTGCAGCTGTACCGCGCCTTGCAGGCGTCGGGCCAGACGCGCGAAGCCGATGCGCGCATGGCCACCTGGCTCAAGGAGCATCCGGAAGACTTGCCGACGCGCACGTACCTGGCGGGCACGTACCTGGCGGCCAAACAATACCGCGCCGCCATCGAGCACTTCCAGTATGTCGTCGCCAAGGACACGGGCAATGTCGTGGCGCTGAACGACCTGGCCTGGGCGTATCAGCAGGAAAAAGATCCGCGCGCGCAAGCGACGGCCGAGCAGGCGCTCAAGCTGGCGCCCGACAATCCCGCCGTGCTCGACACCCTGGGCTGGATCGTGCTGCAGCAAGGCGACGTCAAGCGCGCCACGGCTCTGCTGCGCCAGGCGGCGGGGCTGGCGCCGAAGTCGCCCGAAGTGCAGTACCACCTGGGCGCGGCCCTGGCGAAATCAGGGGACAAGGGCGGTGCGCGCAAGCAACTGGAACAATTGCTTGCCGCCAACAAGGACTTTCCGCAGCGGGCCGAGGCACAGGCCTTGCTGACCCAGCTGTAGGCCATGGCTGTGCAAGCTGCCGTGGCCGGCCTGGCAGCGCGTCCGCTGGCCCTGCTGGCGGGCGTGGCCTGCGCGCTGGCCTTGCGCCACTATCCGCTGGGTCACGGCTGGCCCGGCCTGCTGTTTGCAGCGCTGCTGCCCGCGTATTTCCTGCTGCTGTGCTGGCGCCCCGCCTGCTGGCTGTTCTGCGTGCCCGCCCTGCTGCCCGTGCTGGACCTGGCGCCGTGGACGGGCTGGTTCTTCCTCGAAGAAATCGACGTGCTGCTGTTGCTGACGGTGGCCTGCGGCTACTGGCGCCTGGGCGGCCCCATCCAGCGCGCCGCGGCCACGCTCCCGCCCGCCGCCCGCGTCTGTTTGCTGCTGTGCAGCCTGGCCTGGCTGGCGGCGCTGCTGCGCGGCGTACTGCCGCTGGCGCCGCTTGACCTGAACGCCTGGGATAATTACTTGAGTCCCTACAACAGCCTGCGGCTGGGCAAGGCCTGGGCCTGGAGCATGCTGCTGCTGCCGCTGCTGCTGCGCGACGGGAATGCTTCCGCCCTGCGCCGCTACGCGCTGCCGGGCATGCTGGCCGGACTGGCCATGGTGTCGCTGTTCGCGCTGTGGGAACGGGCCGTGTTTCCCGGCCTGACGAACCTGTCGAGCGACTACCGCATCACGGCGCCGTTTTCCGCCATGCACACGGGCGGCGCCGCGCTCGACGGCTACCTGGCGCTGAGCCTGCCGTTTGCCGCACTGTGGCTGGCGCGCGCCCGCAGCCGCTGGCAGGCGGCGCTGGCCTTGCTGCTGCTGGCCCTGGCCTTGCACGCGGCGTTCGCCACGTTTTCACGCGGCCTGTACGCGGCCCTGGCGGCGGCCATGCTGCTGGGATTCTGGCAGACCGTGCGCACGGCGCACGGCGAGGCGCGGCGTCCGCCTGGCCGCCCGCCCGTGCGCGGTGTGCTGCTGCGGCTGCTGCTGGCCGGGCTGGGCACCGTCCTGCTCGTGTACATGTTCAGCCTGGCCGGCTACCGGGGCTTGCTCGCCGCCGTCGTCCTGCTCGCGGCCAGCTTCGTGCTGGCGGCACGGCCCTTGCCATGGCGTCTGGCGCCGGCTAGCCTGCTGTGTGCGTTGTGCCTGCAGGGCTTGCTGGCCGCCTGGTGGCCGGAGCCGGCGGGCCAGCACGCGGCCGGCTGGCTGAAAGGCCCGTATTTCCTGTTTCTGCTGGCGGCCGTGCTGCTGGCGGCCGTGCTGTGGCCCGGCGCTGGCGCCGCCAAAGGACCAGTCAGGCTGGGCCTGGCGATGATGGCGTGGACCATGCTGGCATGCAATCTCGCCTGGATAGGCTGGCACTGGGCCGGTGCTGCCGCCCTGCTGCCGGCCGGCCTCGTCGTGCTGCTGGCCATGCTGATGCTGGGCAACGGACGCTTGCGCCCGCCCCTGTGGCGGCTGGACCGCGCCAGCCTGAGCATCGCGGGCGCGGCCGGCATCCTGCTGCTGCTGGCCATCCCCGTGTCGGCCAGCTATTACGCCACCGAACGTTTCGCCACCACGGCCTTCGACATGCAAGGCCGCTTGCGTCATTGGCGGCAAGCGCTGGCCATGCAGCCGTCCGACCTGGCCAGCCGCCTGTTCGGCACGGGTAGCGGCAGCTTTCCCGCTACATATTACTGGCACAATCCCCAGCGCGAGGTACCGGCCAGCATCGCGTATGCCGAGGAAGGGGGAAACCGGTATGTGCGCCTGGCCAGTCCCGGCTACAGCGCCGGTTATGGCGAGCTGCTGCGGCTGCTGCAACGCCTGCCCGTGCAGCCCGCCACGCGCTACACCCTGGCGCTCGACGTGCGCCGAACGGGCCCCATGCCCGTGCTGCAGGTGCGCCTGTGCCAGCGGCAATTGCTGTATGCACAAGGCTGCGTGAATGTTCCGCTGCGCCTGCGCCCTCATCCGCCCGGCAGCCCCGCGGCGGCCTGGCAGCATGACGAAGTGCCGTTCGACAGCGCCTGGCTGGGCGCGGGCGCCTGGCTGCTGCGCCCGCCCGTGCAGCTGGAACTGGCGGCCAGCGGGGTGGCTGACTCGTCCGTGCTGGAAGTCGACAATCTGAGCCTGCGCGCGCCCGGCGGCGAGGAATTGATCGCCAACGGGCGCTTTACGCAGGCGAATAATTACTGGTTTTTCAGCAGCGACCACCATCACTTGCCGTGGCACATCAAGAGCATGGCGCTGCATCTGCTGGTGGAAACGGGCTGGTGCGGCGCCCTGTCCATGCTGGCCCTGCTGGCCGTGGCCGGCCGGCGCCTGCTGCGCCAGGCCAGGGGCGGCGATTCCGGCGCGCTGGCCTGCGCCGCCGCCCTGCTGGGTTTCCTCGTCGTCGGCCTGTTCGACAGCCTGCTCGACGTGCCGCGCATCGCCCTGCTGTGCTATCTGATGCTGCTGTGCGCGCTGCTGAGACCGGCCCACTCCCCGCCACCTCCTGCCCTTGAAAGCGCGCCGCCATGAAAGCCCTGCCGTTGACATGCTTTTCCGCCCTCCTGTTTTGCCTTGCCTTGGCCAGCGCGCCTTGCCGCGCCGATGCTCCGCTGGCGCAAACCATCGCGCGCATCAAACCATCGATCGTCGGCGTGGGCAGCCTGCAAAAGACGCGCACGCCGCCGATGAATTTCATCGGCACGGGCTTCGTCGCCGGCGACGGCTTGAGCGTGCTCACTTGCGCCCATGTGATCCAGAAACTGCTCGACGCCAATCCGAACGAAGTCATCGGCATACTCACGGGCCAGGGCGAGGCAGCGCAATTTCGCCCCGCCAAGGTCCAGGCGCTGGACACGGAACACGACCTGGCCTTGCTGCGCCTGGCGGGCGCGCCCCTGCCTGCCCTGGCGCTGGGTGACGCGGCCACGGTGCGCGAGGGCCAGGCCCTGGCCTTCACGGGCTTTCCGCTCGGGACCTTGCTCGGTTTGCACCACGTGACGCACCGCGCCACCGTGTCATCGCTGACGCCGGTGGTCATGCCCAGCGAAAACGCGCAGCGCCTCGACGTCCGGCGCCTGGCGCAGCTGCAAAAAGCGCCTTACACCGTGTTCCAGCTGGACGCGACGGCGTATCCGGGCAGCAGCGGCAGCCCGCTGTTCGATCCCGAGACCGGTCTCGTCTACGGCATCGTCAACATGGTGTACGTCAAGGGCCTGAAGGAGGCCGCCATCAGCGCGCCGAGCGGCATCACCTACGCGATTCCGGGCGGCTACATGCAGGCGATCTTGCTGAAAAACAAATAAACCTCAGTTGCGCCCCTGCCTCAGCCGGTCTGTAATACCGGGCTCATCCCATGTCGGAAAAAAAAAGGGGTAAAACGACCGTTCACCCCCATGCTGTTCCATCAGGCCACCGTATTTGCGGATCTGGGCCCCCATGTAATCGAGGTCCAGCCGTAGCAGCACGGCCGGCGCCCCCACGCGCGTGCACTCGCGCTCGCCGCCGAAGTCCTGGAAACCCAGCATGCGCTTGTAAAACACCACGTGGCGCGGGTTGACTTCGATCACGTAATCCGTAAAGCCGTGAATATTGTGGGCATAGATATAAGAAATATGAATCAGCGCCGCAAACACGCGCTTGCTCACCCCCTTGTCGATGGCCAGGCGCGACGGTTCGCACAGGCGCCGGCCCTGCTCGCGCAGGACGTCGAGCTTGTCGCGGAAGTTTTCATCGGCGGGCAAGCCCGTCTCGTCATTGTCAAGGCACAAGGTCATGGTGCCGACGGTGGTGCCGGCCGTTTCCGCAAACAGTGTGATTTTATTGAGCGCATGGGCCGTGCCGGGATCGACGGCATAGCCGCGCCAGCCGTACATCTTGCGGATCAGCAAGCTGGCCGCTTCGCGCCGGCCACGCGAATTGGCCATGCGGATATGAAAGCGCTGCAGGTCGAGCTCATGCTCCATGGCCGGGTCGATCTGCCCCTCGCCCACCACCAGGTCGCTGAACGTACCTGGCGTGTCGAAGGAAATAATGGGTTCATCTTCAAAGCTCATCTTGTCCTCACGTTCATCGGCAGCCGTCGAGACGGACTGAAGCCAATGCCTTGTGACAAGAGAAAAACGGGAGAAGTTCCCACCTTTAGCTAAAAAAACAGAAGAAATCTGTCTTTAGATAGCAAAATAACACGCTGAAATTTGCCGAAAAGTACAAAATGACAAATATAAGTGCTGTTTTGACACTGCCGAGGCCGCTGCTAAAAAAAGCTCTCCGGGATCAGTAAAACGTCGCCCGGCCGCATCATGACATTGGCGGAAATATCGCCCTCCTTCAGCAAATCGTCGAGCCGCACCGCCAGCTGCTGCTGGTTGCCTTCGCGCATGCGGATGATGCTGGCTTTGTTGCCAGCAGCGAAGTCGGTGATGCCCCCCACGGCGATGAGCACGTCCATCAGCGACATGCCCTGCCGGTACGGCAGCGCCTGCGGCTTGGCCGCCTCGCCGATCACCCGGATCTGCTCGCCATATGGCCCCGAGAAATTGGTGACGATGACCGTCACCACGGGCTGCTGGATGAACTTGCTCAAGGCTTGCTCGATGTCGCGCGCCAGCTGGGTCGACGTCTTGCCGCTGGCGGCCAGATCCTCGACCAGCGGCGTGGTGATCTTGCCGTCCGGCCGCACGGCCACCGTCAGCGACACTTCCGGATTGCGCCAGACGATGATGTTGACGGAGTCGCCCGGACCGATCAGGTAATCGTGCATGGGAGCGCTGTCGTCGGAAGGCGCCAGCGGATAGCGGGTGCGGCAGGCGCCCAGCAGGCTGGCGGCGCCGGCCAGGACCAGCGTGTTGCAGAGAAATACACGGCGAAATGGATTCATGCGGAGCCTCTTCGAGTCGATGCGCGTCCATGGGCAGCCCCGCAGAACCAGCCTGGGCCGCGAACTTCCTATGATTATTAAAACCCGGCAAGTGAACCTTGAGGCGTATCAAGAAGCAATCATCTTGGGAAATCTTGCTCCGCAGCCGCCCTATACTTTGCTTACTCAACAGACAAGCATTTCTTGCAAGATGTCGTCGTTGTCCGCGCCGCCAACCCATCTGCCGTGCAGCACCGTCACCTGAAGGAAGCGACATGGAAGAATTGATACAGCAACTGCTTTCCGGCTTGAAAGGCATCTGGAAGTACCGCTGGCATGCGGTGCTGGTGGCGTGGCTGGTGGCCATCGGCGGCTTCATCAAGGTGATCACCCTGCCCGATGACTACCAGACGTCGGCGCGCGTGTTTGTCGATACGCAAACCATCCTCAAACCGCTGATGGCCGGCATGACCAGCGTGCCGAACACGGAACAGCAGGTGGCCATCATGAGCCGCACCCTGCTCAGCCGCCCGAACGTGGAGCGGGTCATGCGCATGGCCGACCTCGACCTGGACTCGAAGACCGTGCGCGAGCACGAGGCCCAGCTGGACGAGTTGATGAGCCGCATCAAGATCACGGGCACCAATGCCTATGACATCTACACCATCAGCTACAGCGGACGCGATCCCAAGCTCGTGCGCGACGTCGTGCAAAGCCTGCTGACCATCTTTGTCGAAGGCAGTTTCCAGGGCAAAAAAGGCGATTCGCAGAAGGCGGTGCAATTCATCGACGAGCAGATCAAGAATTACGAGGACAAGCTGAGCGCGGCGGAAAACCTGGTGAAGGAATTCAAGATCCGCAACAACCTGCTGCTGCCACGCCAGGGCATCGACTATGGCAGCCAGTTGCTGATGTCGTCCGATAGCCTGAACAATGCCAAGCTGGAACTGGTCGAGGCGGAACAGGCGCGCAAGGCCATCCAGAGCCAGATCGAGGGCGACGAGCCCGTGCTCGACATGGAGCCGAACGCATCGTCCATCACGAATCCCGAACTCGACGAACGCATCGCCTCGCTCAACAAGAACCTCGACAACCTGCGCATGCAATTTACGGAATTGCACCCCGACATCATCGCCTCGAAGCGCCTGGTGGCCCAGCTGGAAGAGCGCAAGATCGAGGAAAGCAAGCTGAAAACGGCGTCCGGCGACCCGGGCAAGAACTACAGCCCCATGCTGCAGCAATTGAAGGTGGCGCTGACGGACGCGGACGCCAAGGTGGCCGCCATCCGCGCCCGCGTGCAGGAATACACGGCGCGCAACGAACGGCTGCTGGCGCAGAGCAATGCCGTACCCGAGGTGGAATCGCAGCTGGCGCAGCTCAACCGCGACTACATCATCAACAAGGAAAACTATGAAAAGCTGATCGGCCGGCGCGAAGCGGCCAAGCTGTCGGGCGAACTCAGTTCCACCACCGAAATGATGGCATTCAAGATCATCGACCCGCCCACGGTGCAATATGCGCCCGTCGGCCCGAACCGCCCGCTGCTGTTCAGTGCGGCCCTGGGCGCGGCGCTGGTGGCCGGCGTCGCCACGGCCCTGCTGATCAGCCAGGTGCGCCCCACTTTCCTCAGTCCCTCGGAACTGCGCGATGCGACGGGCTTGAACGTGCTGGGCACGGTATCGATGAACTGGACGCCGCTGCAGCAGGTACGCCGCCGCCGCGCCCGCTATGGCTTCGGCGCCTGCCTGGGCAGCCTGTTCCTGCTGTACGGCGGGGTCATGACGGCCGCGCTGCTGAAATTCTAGAGCCACCAAGGGAGCGACGATGAGCAGCAAGGACAGCGGCAAGCAGGAACCCACGATCCTCGGCGTGGCCGAGGCCAGCGTGCCCTATGGCGTGGATGGCGCGCAGGCGGCCCGGTCGTCCCAGTACCGGACCTTGAACCTGGACCGGCTGGCCGAGCAAGGCATGCTCACGCACGATGGCGGGCGCAGTTCGGTGGCCGAGGATTTTCGCATCATCAAGCGCCCGCTGCTGCGCCAGGCGCGCGCCAGCGGCGCCGAGGCCATCCGCCACGGCAACCTGATCGTCGTCACCAGCGCCATGCCCGGCGAAGGCAAGACCTATTGCGCCATCAACCTGGCCATGAGCATCGCCATGGAAATGGACATGACGGTGCTGCTGGTCGATGCCGACGTGGCGCGCCCGTCCGTGCTGAAAGTGCTGGGCCTGCCGCCGGAACCGGGGCTGATGGACGTGCTGCTCGACCCGCAACTGGCGATGGCCGACGTGATCCTGAAAACCAATGTGGCCAATCTGAGCATCCTGCCCGCCGGGCGCAGCAACAAGCACGCGACGGAATTGCTGGCCAGCCGGGCCATGAGCCGGCTGCTGGCCGAAATCGCCAGCCGCTATGGCGACCGCATCGTCGTCTTCGATTCGCCGCCCTTGCTGATCACCAGCGAAGCGCACGCGCTGGTGGGGCAGATGGGACAAGTGGTGATGGTGGTCGAGGCGGAAACAACGACACAGCACGCCGTCAAGGAGGCGCTGCGCCAGATCGAGTCGTGCGAACACATTCATTTAATCTACAACAAGACCAAATCGTTCCCCGGCAACGACTACTACGGTTATGGCTATTACGATTAGCCGCGGGGTTTCGCTACCGCCGCCGCTGCTGCTGCCCTTGCTATCCCTGCTGCTGCCCCTGCCGGCCGGCGCCGTCGACTGGCTGGTGAAACCATCGCTGCGCCTGCGCGAAAGCTATACGGACAACGCCTTGCGCGCGCCGCCGGGCCAGGCGCAATCGGACTTCATTACGGAAATCACGCCCGCCATCGCCCTCATCGGCACGGGTCCCCGCCTGCGCGTGCACCTCGACTACAGCTGGCATAAATACCTGTCGGGACAGCGCGCCGATACGGACAACCACGAACTGCACGCCTCGGCCGACGCCGAACTGGTCAAGGACTGGTTCTTCATTAATGCGGACGCCAGCGTAAGCCGGCGCAACATCTCACCGTTCGGCCCGCAGCTGATCGACGACCTGCCCGACACGGACAATACCAGCACCGTGCGCACCACAGGCATCAGCCCCTACCTGCGCCACCGTTTCCGCGGCCTGGCCACGGCCGAGCTGCGCTACACGCGCAACACGGTCGATAGCGGCGACGACCTGCTGTCCGTACACAGCGATGAAATGGAATTGCTGCTCAGCGGCGAGCCGCGCGGCAACGGCTGGACCTGGAACGCCAGCCACGACGTACGCCGCACCCAGGACAGCAAGTTGGCGCCCGTACGCATGCAGCGCAGCAGCGTGGGCCTGCGCTATCCGTTCAACAGCAAATGGTCGGCCACGGCCAGCGGCGGCATGGAAAAGGAAGGTTATATCTCTACCAGCGGCAAGGCGCCTGAGGGCCGCTTCTGGTCGCTGGGCAGCGTGTGGACGCCGTCGCCGCGCACCAGCATCGCCTTCAGCACGGGCAAGCGCTTTTTTGGCACCACCTACAGCCTGGACGCCAATTTCCTGCAGCGCCATACCAACTGGCAACTGAACTACAGCGAAAACATCACCACCATGCCGACGCAGTTTTCGCGCCTGGGAAACCGCGACGCGGGCCAGTTGCTTGATCAATTGTGGCGCGGCATCTTTCCCAACGCGCGCGACCGGCGCCTGCGCATCGATGCCTTCCTGCGCTATGCCAACAGCCTGGGGCCGGAACGGGGCGCCATCAATTACTTCAGCCACCGCTATTTCCTGCAAAAGCAGCTGAAGCTGACGATGGCGCGCGCCACGGCGAAAAGCACGATGATCGCCGGCATCACGGCCGTCGACCGCACGGCGCAAACGGCCAGCGGCATCGACAGCGGCTTGCTGCCCGGCGTGGAATTCGGCAGCGAAGACCGCACGCGCCAGATCGGCGGCAACCTGGGCTGGAGCTGGCAAGCCAGTTCGCGCACCAGCGTGAATGTCAATGCCGGCTACGCCAGCGTGCGCTCGCTGAGCGTGCCCCGGCGCGACAACAACATCACCGTGACGGCCGGTTACACCCGTATTCTGCAGCAGAACATGACGGCCAGCATCGACGTGCGGCATACGCGGCACGCCAGCAATCGGGGCGGCGACTACCGCGAAAACGGCGTCAGCGCCACCCTCAACATGCAATTCTAAGGAGCCCGCAATGTCCGCCCCCTCTCTTGCGTCCGCCGCGCCGGCGCACCTGCTGTGCGTGGTGGCCGCACGCCCGAATCTGATGAAGATGGCGCCCATCCTGGCCGCCCTGGCGCGACAGGCGCCCGCCGTGCGCGTGACCTTGCTGCATACAGGCCAGCATTACGACACGGCCATGAATGGGCAATTGTTTACGGACCTGGACCTGCGCCCGCCCGACATCGCCCTCGACGTCGGCTCCGGCAGCCACGCGCAGCAGACGGCCGAGATCATGCGCCGCTTCGACGCCGTGCTCGACGCGCATCCGCCGCTGGCGCCCGATGCCGTGCTGGTGGTGGGCGACGTCAATTCCACCCTCGCCTGCGCGCTGGTGGCGGCCAAGCGCGGCACGCCCGTGATCCATGTCGAGGCGGGCCTGCGCAGCGGCGACCGTCGCATGCCCGAGGAAATCAACCGCGTGCTGACGGATCAATTGTCCGATCTGCTGCTCACCAGCGAAGAAAGCGCGCGCGCCAACCTGCTGCGCGAAGGCATCGCCCCCGAACGCATCCATTTCACGGGCAACGTCATGATCGACAGCCTGCGGCAGCAGCTGCCGCGCGCAGCCGAGCCCGCCGCCACCCTGCGCGCGCACGGCCACGCCTGCCCGCCCGCGTATGGACTGTTGACCTTGCACCGTCCCTCGAACGTCGATGATCCGGCCCAGCTCGCAGTGCTGCTGCAGGCGCTGGGGCAACTGTCAGTCCGCCTGCCGCTGCTGTTTCCCATCCATCCGCGTACCCTGGCCGGCCTGCGCCTGGCGGGCCTGGAACCCTTGCTGGCGCGGCACGCCATCGTCCGCCTGCCGCCGCTGGGCTACCTGGAAATGCTGGGCCTGATGCAGGAGGCGCGCCTGGTGCTGACGGATTCGGGCGGCATCCAGGAAGAAAGCACGGCCCTGGGCGTGCCCTGCCTGACCCTGCGCGCCAACACGGAGCGCCCCGTTACCGTGACCGACGGCACGAATACCCTGGCCGGCACGGACCCGGCCGCCATCCTGGAGATGGCCAGCACCATCCTGGACACGGGCGGCAAGCGCGGCCGCATTCCGCCGCTGTGGGATGGGCGCGCGGCCACGCGCATCGCGGCCGTCATCGCGCCCTGGCTGGCGGCACGCCGGGGACAACCATGACGGCGCCTTCCTCTTTGATATTGCGCAACGCGCTGACCATCGACGTGGAAGACTATTTCCAGGTCTCCGCCTTTGCGCCGCACATCGCGCGCGCCGACTGGCCGCGCCTGGAATGCCGGGTCGAGGCGAACATCGAGCGCATCCTGCTGCTGCTGGACAGCCGCGGCATCCACGCCACCTTTTTTACCCTGGGCTGGATCGCCGAACGCTATCCGGCCATGCTGCGCCGCGTAGCAGACGCCGGACACGAAGTGGCCAGCCACGGCTATGCGCACCTGCGCGCCAGCGAGCAGTCGGCCGCGCAGTTCTCCGACGATGTGCGCCGCAGCAAGGCCATCCTGGAACAGTTGACGGGGCTGGCCGTGCGCGGCTACCGGGCGCCCAGCTTTTCCATCGGCGCGGCCAACCTGTGGGCATTCGACGTGCTGCAGGAAGCCGGGTACCGCTACAGTTCCAGCATCTACCCGATCCGCCACGACCATTACGGCATGCCCGATGCGCCCCGCTACGGCTGGCGCCCGCGCGGCCCGCATGGCGTGCTGGAATTGCCCGTCAGCACGGTACGCCTGCACGGGCGCAACCTGCCGGCCGGCGGCGGCGGTTATTTCAGATTGATGCCGTATGCACTGTCGCGCTGGCTTTTGCGACGCATCAATTCGCGCGACGGGCAAGCTGGCATATTCTATTTTCATCCTTGGGAACTCGATCCCGGCCAGCCGCGCCCGCCAGGCCTCAGCGCCAGGACGCGCTTTCGCCACTACCTGAACCTGGGGCGCATGGAAGCACGGCTGGGGCGCCTGACCCGCGACTTTGCCTGGGACCGCATGGACCGTATTTTTCTGGAAAGCACATGATGCACGAGGCCAGCCTTGCTCCCGTTCCGGCACAGTCCAGCACCGCCATCGCCGTGCGGTCCCTGCAGGGGCACGAGCATGCGCGCTGGGATGCCTTTGTCGACACGTGCCCGGAGGCGACCTTTTTTCACCGGGCCGGCTGGCAAACCGTCATGGAGCAAGGTTTTCAGCACGACAGCTATTTCCTGTACGCGGAACAGGAAGGACGCATCGCCGGCGTGCTGCCGCTGGCCCATTTGCGCAGCCGCCTGTTCGGTTCCTCCCTCGTCTCTCTGCCGTTTTGCGTCTACGGCGGCATCGCCGGCGGCGGCGCGGCCGTGCGCCAGGCGCTCGACAGCGCCGCGCTGGCGCTGGCCCGGCGCCTCGGCGTGGGGCACCTGGAATACCGCTGGCGCGAAGTGCACGAAAATGCGCAAGAAAACGCGGGTGCATCCTGGCTGTACCAGCCACTGTACGCGACCTTCCGCAGGCCTTTAAGCCCCGATGCCGAACAGAATCTGCTGGCCATTCCCCGCAAGCAGCGCGCCGTCGTGCGCAAGGCCATAGCGGCCGGCCTGCACAGCGCCATCGACTATGACATCGACCGTTTCTACCCGATCTATGCGGCCAGCGTGCACCGGCTGGGCACGCCCGTCTTCGCGCGCCGCCATTTTGCCCTGCTGCGCACGGTCTTCGGCGACGCCTGCGAGATCCTCACCGTGTATCAAGGCCAGCAGCCGCAAGCGAGCGTGCTGCTGTTTTATTTCCGCGACGAAGTATTGCCGTATTACGGCGGCGGCAACGTCCTGGCGCGCAGCACGGGCGCCAACGACTTCATGTACTGGGAAGCGATGCGCCGCGCCTGCGCGCGCGGCTACCGCCTGTTCGATTTCGGCCGCAGCAAGCTGGGCACCGGCGCCTTCGACTTCAAGAAGAACTGGGGTTTTACGCCGCAGCCGCTGCCCTATGCCTGCCAGCTCGTGCGCGCCAAGGCCTTGCCATTAGTCAATCCGCTGAATCCGAAATACGCGCTGTTCATCCGCGCCTGGCGCCGCCTGCCGCTGCCGCTGGCCAACCTGCTGGGACCGCACATCGTGCGGCAACTGGGCTAAGCAAGGAGACTCACCATGCGCGAACTGCTCTTCCTCGCCCACCGTCTGCCGTATCCGCCCAACAAGGGCGACAAGATACGCTCGTGGCACATGCTGCAATACCTGAGCCGGCATTTCCGCGTGCACCTGGGCTGCTTCATCGACGATGACGACGACTGGCAGCATGCGAAAACCGTGGCCGCCCTGTGCGCCAGCACGCGCTTCATCGACTTGCGGCGCGGCCCGGCCCGCTGGCGCGCCATGCAGGCGCTGCTGTCGAGGCAAGCCATGAGCGTGCAGTACTACCGCGATGCACGCCTGCTGCAATGGGTCGACGGCTTGTTATCGGGCAACAAGGTACGTCACGCGCTGGCCTTTTCCGGACCCATGGCGCAATACATCGACGGCAGCGCGGGCCGCGGCCTGCACCGCGTGATCGATTTCGTCGATGTCGATTCCGACAAGTGGCGCCAATACAGCGACAGCAAGCCCTGGCCCATGTCGCTGCTGTACCGGCGCGAAGCGCAGCTGCTGCTGCAGTACGAACGCCATATCGCCCAGCAGTTCACGGCCGCCAGCTTCGTCTCGCCGGCCGAGGCGGCCCTGTTCCGCCAGTGCGCCCCGATGGCGCGGCGCAAGACGGGGTATTTCAACAACGGCGTCGACACGGCGTATTTCTCGCCCATGGCGGCCCAGCCCGCACTCTATCCACCCGGCGTGCAGGCGCTGGTGTTTACGGGCGCCATGGATTACTGGCCGAACATCGACGCCGTGCAATGGTTCGTGCGCCACGTCTGGCCCGCGCTGCGGCGCCAGTTTCCCCAGCTGCAGTTCTATATCGTCGGCAGCGCGCCCGTGCCCGCCGTGACGGCGCTGGCCAGGGTGCCTGGCGTGGTGGTGACGGGCAAAGTGCCCGATATCCGGCCCTACCTGGCTGGCGCAGCGCTGGCCGTGGCACCGCTGCGCATCGCCCGCGGGGTGCAGAACAAGGTGCTCGAAGCGATGGCGATGGGCAAGATCGTGCTGGCCACGCCGCAGGCGCTCGAAGGCATCGCCGCCCAGCCGGGCCTGGAACTGCTGCTGGCGCGCGACGACGCCGAATTCATCCACCATGCGGCGCGCGTGCTGCGCAATGTCCAGAATGGTGCGGCCGAAGGCAGCGGCGCGGCCATCGGCGCGGCGGCGCGCCAGCTGGTCCTGCAGGAATACGACTGGGAACGCAATCTGCGCGGACTGGGCGCCATGCTGGGTCTGCCTGCCGAGGCCGATGCGGCGGTCAGCGGCGCCGCCACGCCCTTGCAGCCGGTGCGGGAGCCGTCCACATGAGCTTGCAGCTCGACCAGGTGGCCCGTTTGCCCGAGGCGGCCGTCTTGCCGCAGGACGGGCGCCAGGCCGCGCTGGCGGCCCTGCTGCTGTCGCTGGCCGCCGTCGTGCTGCTGTATCATCCCACCTTCTGGTCGATGGTGGAACTGTGGTCCCGCTCGCAAACCTTCGCGCACGGCTTCCTGATCGTGCCCATCAGCTGCTGGCTGGCCTGGCGTCAGCGCGCCCGCCTGGCTGCGCTGGCGCCCCAGCCGTCGCGCCAGGGCTTGCTGCTGCTGGGCGCGCTGGGCCTGGCATGGCTGCTGGCCGACGCCGCCAACGTGCCCGTGGTGGAACAGTATGCGGCCACGGCCATGTTGCCCGCCTGCGCGCTGGCCATCCTCGGATGGCCGGCCGTGCGCCTGCTGGCGTTTCCGCTGGCCTATCTGTTTCTCGCCGTGCCGTTTGGCGAAGTGTTCCTCGACCCGCTGATCGACTTCACGGCCGCCTTTACCGTCACCGCGCTGCAATGGTCGGGCGTGCCCGTGTTTCGCGATGGCAGCAATTTTTCACTGCCCACCGGCAACTGGTCGGTGGTGGAAGCGTGCAGCGGCTTGCGCTACCTGATCGCCGCGCTGGCCCTGGGCGCCTTGTTCGCGCACGTCAACTGTCACAGCACGCCGCGGCGCCTGGCCGTCATGGCCGCCGCCCTGCTCGTGCCCATCCTCGCCAATGGCGTGCGCGCCTATCTGATCGTGATGCTGGGCCACCTGAGCGACATGCGCCTGGCCGTGGGCGTCGACCACCTGATCTATGGCTGGCTGTTCTTCGGCCTGGTGGCGCTGCTGCTGTTCTGGCTGGCCGCGCGCTGGCGCGAATTGCCGCCGCCACGCACCGCGCCGCCTGCTCAGCCCATACCCCTGAGCGCCGCCAGCGCGGCCAGCCCGCGCGCCGTCGTGCGCGCCGGCATTGCCTGCCTGCTGCTGGCGGCCGTGTGGCCGGCACTGGCCCTGGCCAGCCACCGCGACGACGGCCCGGCGGCAACCGCCCCCCCCACCGTGTTGGCCTTGGCCGATCCGACCGGCTGGCATCGCCTGCAAGACGCGGTAGCCGCGTGGCAAGCGCCATATGCGGGCGCGCCCGCGCGATTTGCCGGCACGTACGCGCGCCGGGACGGCGACAGCGCGCCGGTGGGCCTGCAATTGCACTGGTATGCGCGCCAAGCGCGCGATGCCGAACTGCTGACCCACCAGGCCTTGCCGTATGGCCCCCGCTGGATGCCGCTGGCGCAGCGCGTGCAAGACGTCAACCTGGCCAGCGGCGAGCTGGCCGTGCGCGAAAGCGTGCTGGCGCAAGGGGGCGAACGCCTGCTGGTATGGCGCGTCTACCGCCAGGGCGGCTTCGTCACGGCCAGGCCCGTGCTGGTGAAACTGCTGCTGGCGCAAGCCAAGCTGCTGGGCAGGCGCCAGGATGGCGCCGACATCATCGTCTTTGTCGCCTACGACGAGCTGGCGCCGCCGCCGCGCGCGCGCCTGCAAGCCTTCCTGCGGGCGGCCTTGCCCGTCATCGAACAACGCTTGCAGGAGCTGCCGCATGGCCCTTGACTTCGATACCGGCGGCACGCGCCAGGCTGATGCAGCGGCCGGCGGCGCTCCCCTGATCGTGCACGTGATCCACCAGCTCGACGTGGGCGGGCTGGAAAACGGCCTGGTCAACCTGATCAACCATTTGCCGCCCGGGCGCTACCGGCACGCCATCGTCTGCATGAAAAACGCCACCGCGTTCCGCCAGCGCCTGACTGCCCCTGGCGTCGACGTGATCAGCCTGGACAAGCGCGAAGGCAAGGACTGGCGCCACTACCTGCGCCTGTACCGCGTGCTGAAACAGCTGCAGCCGGCACTCGTACATACGCGCAACCTGGGCTGCCTCGAAGCGCAGCTGCTGGCCTGGCTGGCCGGCGTGCGCCTGCGCGTGCATGGCGAACACGGGCGCGACATGAGCGACCTGCATGGCACCCGCCGCAAATACCGGCTGCTGCGCAAATTGATGCTGCCGCTGGTGCAGCACTTCATCGCCGTCAGCGCCGACCTGGGACACTGGCTGGTGGACGCCATCGGCGCGGCGCCCGCGCAGGTGTCGCACATCGGCAATGGCGTCGACAGCGTGCAATTCCATCCGCGCCTGGGCCCGCCCGCCGCCGTGGGCCCGCCCGGTTTCCTGTGCAACGGCGCCTTCGTCATCGGCAGCGTGGGACGCATGGCGGCCGTCAAGGATCACGCCTCGCTGGTGCGGGCCTTCCTGTTGCTGCTGGCCCAGCCGGGCGCCCGCGCGCGTCTGCGCCTGATCATCGTCGGCGACGGGCCGTGCCGCCAGGCGTGCCTGGAGCTGCTGCAGCAGGCCGGCGTGGCCCATCTGGCCTGGCTGCCCGGCGCGCGCGACGACGTGACGCAACTGCTACGCGCGATGGACCTGTTCGTGCTGCCGTCCCTGGCCGAAGGCAGCTCGAACACCATCCTCGAGGCGATGGCGACGGGGCTGCCCGTCGTCGCCACGCAGGTGGGCGGCAATGCGGAACTGGTGCAGTCGGGTTGGAGCGGCACGCTGGTGCCGCCAGGTTCGCCCCAGATGCTGGCTGACGCCATGCTCGACTACTACAGCATGCCGGAACTGGGCCCGCGTCACGGCGCGCGCGGGCGGCGCCAGGTGCTGGCCGAACACAGCCTGCCCGCCATGGCCGGCGCCTACCTGGCCGTGTACGACCGGCTGACGGGCGCGCGCCAGCCGTCCCACCTGTCCACTTATCCCTGAAAGGCCTTCCATGTGCGGCATCAGCGGCATCTTTGATTTGCAGGGCCAGCGCGACATCGACGTGCTGCTGCTGGCGCGCATGAACCACAGCCTGCGCCACCGTGGGCCGGACGAGGGAGGCTTGCACCGCGAGCCGGGCCTCGGCCTGGCGCACCGGCGCCTGTCCGTGATCGACCTGGCCAGCGGCCAGCAGCCGCTGTTCAACGCCGACCGCAGCATCGCCATCGTCTTCAATGGCGAAATCTATAACTATCGCGCCCTGATGGCGGAATTGCGCCAGTTCGGCCACCCCTTCCGCACCAGCAGCGACACGGAAGTCATCGTCCACGCCTGGGAACAATGGGGAGAGCAATGCGTGCAGCGCCTGCGCGGCATGTTCGCCTTCGCCCTGTGGGACCGCCGGCGCCATGTGCTGTTCCTGGCGCGCGACCGCCTGGGCGTCAAACCGTTGTACTACGGCGAGGCGCAGGACGGCACCCTGCTGTTCGGCTCCGAACTCAAAGCCCTGCTCGCGCATCCGGCCATGCCGCGTGAACTCGACCCGCTGGCCGTGGAAGAGTATTTCGCCTACGGCTACGTACCCGAACCGCGCAGCATCTTCCAGCACGCGCACAAGCTGCCGCCCGGGCATACCCTCTCCATCCGCGCCGGCCAGCCGCTGCCCGCGCCGCAATCCTATTGGGATATTCCGTTCACGCCGAACCCGCCCGCCAGCGAGGCGCAGGCGGCCGACGAACTGCTGGCGCGCCTGCGCGAGGCCGTGCGCATCCGCATGGTGGCCGAAGTGCCGCTCGGGGCATTCCTGTCCGGCGGCGTCGATTCGAGCGCCGTCGTGGCGCTGATGGCCGGGGCCAGCGCCACGCCCGTCAACACCTGCTCCATCTCGTTCGGCGACCCGGCGTACAACGAGGCGCGCTACGCCGACCTCGTGGCGCGCCGCTACGGCACGGCGCACCACGCGCGCCATGTGGAGCAGGACGACTTCGAGCTGATCGACCTGCTGGCCAATCTGTACGACGAACCGTTCGCCGACAGTTCCGCCATGCCCACCTACAGGGTGTGCCAGCTGGCGCGCCAGCGGGTCACGGTGGCCCTGTCGGGCGACGGCGGCGATGAAAGCCTGGCCGGCTACCGGCGCTACCGCCTGCACACGCGCGAGGAAAAAGTGCGCAAGGCGATGGACCCGTTGCTGCCGGCCGGCTTGCGCCAGTCGCTGTTCGGCACCCTGGGGCGGCTATATCCGAAGGCCGACTGGGCGCCGCGCTTCCTGCGCGCCAAGACCACCTTCGAAGGCCTGGCGCGCGACACGACGGACGCGTATTTTCACGGCGTCAGCCTGCTCGGCGACGCCATGCGCGCGCGCCTGTTCAGCCCCGAGCTGCGGCGCAGCCTGCACGGCTACCGCGCCGTCGAAGTGCTGCGCCGCCACGCGCTGGCCAGTCCCGCGCAGGATCCGCTGTCGCAGGTGCAGTACCTGGACCTGAAAACCTATCTGCCCGGCGACATCCTCACGAAAGTCGACCGGGCCAGCATGGCGCATGCGCTGGAAGTGCGCTCGCCCCTGCTCGACCATGAACTGGTGGCGTGGATGTCCGGCCTGCCGCCGCAATTCAAGCTGCGGCGCGGCGAAGGCAAATACCTGCTGAAAAAAGCCCTGCGCCCGCTGCTGCCCGACACCCTGCTGTACCGCCAGAAGATGGGCTTTTCCGTGCCGCTGGCCGACTGGCTGCGCGGCCCGCTGCGCCAGCGCCTGCAGCAGCGGCTGCTCGGTCCCACGCTGGCGCAGTGCGGCCTGTTCGACATGGATTACGTGCGCGTGCTGCTCGAGCAGCACGCGAGCGGCCGGCGCGACTACAGCGCGCCCCTGTGGGCGCTGCTGATGTTCGAAGCCTTTTTGCGCCAGGTGCTGCCCGTCGATGGCCGCAAGGCGGCGGTACCCGCGCCGGCCATGGCCATGGAGTGAATCCATGCGCATCCTGCACATCCTCGACCACTCGCTGCCCCTGCACAGCGGCTACACGTTCCGCACCCTGGCCATCCTGCGGCAGCAGCGCGCGCTGGGCTGGTTCACCATGCAGCTCACCAGTGCCAAGCAGGGGCCGTCCGACGACGCGCAGCAGCTGGTCGACGGCTGGCATTTCTACCGCACGGCGCCCGATGCACGCTGGTGGGCGAACCTGCCCGTGCTGCGGCAGGTAGCCGTCATCGTCGGCCTGGCCGTGCGACTGCGCCGGCTGGCGCAACGGCTCAAGCCCGACATCCTGCACGCGCACTCGCCCGCGCTGAACGCCATCGCCGCCCTCAACGCGGGCCGCGCGCTGGGCATTCCCGTCGTGTATGAAGTGCGCGCCTTCTGGGAAGACGCGGCCGCCGACCATGGCAGCAGCCGGCCCGGCGGCCTGCGCTACCGGCTCACGCAGGCGCTGGAAACCTATGCGCTGCGCCGCGCCGACGCCGTCACCACCATCTGCGAGGGCTTGCGGCGCGAACTGTGCGCGCGCGGCGTGTCCGCGCATAAAATCACGGTGATACCGAACGCCGTCGATACCGGGGCCTTCAGCATCACCGCGCCCGACGACCTCTGGCTCGCGCACAAACTGGGCTTGCATGGCCATCTGGTCATCGGCTTCATCGGCTCGTTCTATGCCTACGAGGGACTGGCCCTGCTGCTGCGCGCCATGCCGCGCATGCTGGCGGCGCAGCCCGCATTGCGCCTGCTGCTGGCCGGCGGCGGGCCGCAGGACGCGGCGCTGCGGGCGCTGGCGGCGCAGCTGGGCATAGACCATGCCGTGGTCTTCGCGGGCAGAGTGCCGCATGCGCAGGTGGCCAGCTATTATCAGCTGGTCGACATTTGCGTGTATCCGCGCCTGCCGATGCGTTTGACGGAGCTGGTGACGCCCTTGAAACCGCTGGAGGCGATGGCGCAGGGCCGCCTGGTGGTGGCGTCCGACGTGGGCGGCCACCGCGAACTGATCGAGCATGGCGCGACGGGCATGCTGTTTCGCGCCGGCGACGCCGGGGCGCTGGCGCAGACAATATTGAACCTGCTGCTGGCACCGGCCAGTTGGCCGCTGCTCCGGCGCCAGGCGCGCGCGTTCGTCGAGACGGAGCGCAGCTGGAGCGCCAGCGTGGGCCGCTATGCGCCCGTGTATGCGCGCGTGGCGGCGAGTGCGGCCGGAGTCGTGCCATGATCTTCACGGGCCTGCGCATCGCGCTGGTCGGCCCGCTGCCGCCGCCGGCCGGCGGCATGGCCAATCAAACGGCGCAGCTGGCGCGCCTGCTGCGCGAGGACGGCGCGCAAGTGCAGCTGCTGACCGTCAACGGCCCCGTGCTGCCGCCCTGGCTGGCGCGCATCCGCTACCTGCGCGCCGCGCTGCGCCTGCCACTGCTGCTATGGCGCCTGTGGCGCGCCGCCAATACGGTCGACCTGTTCCACATCATGGCCAATTCCGGCTGGTCCTGGCACCTGCAGGCCGCCCCCGCGCTGTGGATCGCCAGCTGGAAAGGCAAACCCGCCCTGCTCAATTACCGGGGCGGCGAAGCGGCGGCCTTTTTCACCCGTTCGCCGCGCCTGGTGGCGTTCAGCCTGCGCCGCGCCAGCGCCATCGTCGTGCCGTCGGCCTACCTGGCCGGCGTCTTCGAGCAGTACGGCCATACGGCCCACATCGTGCCGAACGCGGTGGACTTGCAGCGCTTTGCGCCGGCCGCGCCGCATGCGCCTGGCGACGCCGGCCCGTGCATCCTCGTGGCGCGCCATCTGGAACAGCTGTACGACAATGCCAGCGCCGTGCGAGCCTTCGCCATCGTGCGCGAGGCTTTTCCCGCGGCGCGCCTGGTGCTGGCCGGGGGCGGGCCGCAGCGCGCGGCGCTGGCGCGTCTGGCCAGATCGCTCGGCGTGCAAGATGCCGTACGCTTCGCCGGCCCCGTCGACAACGCCGCCATGCCGGCGCTGTACCAGGCCAGCGACATCGTCCTCAATCCCAGCCTGGCCGACAACATGCCCAATTCCGTGCTCGAAGCGCTGGCTTGCGGCATCCCCGTCGTCAGCACCAATGTGGGCGGCATCCCCGCGCTGCTGCAGGACGGCGTGACGGCCTTGCTGGTGCCGCCCGGCGATCCGGCCGCCATGGCACAGGCCATGCTGGCGCTGCTGCGCGACCCGCCGCGCGCCCGCGCGCTGGCAGAGGCGGGCCTGGCGCACGCCGCCGCCTTCGGCTGGCCCGGTATCGCACCCAGGCTGGCCGCCCATTACCGCCGCATCCGCGCCGCGCTGCGCCCCGGCGTCTACACGCGCTGCGTCGCCCGCTGGCTGTTTCCCCTGCATGAATGGCTCAAGGGCCACCACAGCGCGCGCCTGCTGCGCCGGCTGGAACGCTCGCAGTGGTGGAGCGGCCAGCAGCTGCAAGAGTGGCAGCTGGCGCGCCTGCGCGCGCTGCTGCGCCACGCGGGCGCGCACGTGCCCTACTACCGCGCCCTGTTCGCCCGCAGCGGTTTCGACCCCGAGCAGGTGCGGCAACTGGCCGATCTATCGCGCCTGCCGCTGCTGCGCAAGGCGGATATCTCCAGCGCGCGCGACAGCTTCAAGTCCGCCCGCGCCGTGGGCCTGCGCCCGTTCGCCACGGGCGGCTCCAGCGGCGAACCGCTGCAATTCTTCCTCGGCAGGCGCAGGGTCAGCCACGACATCGCCGCCAAGTGGCGCGCCACGCGCTGGTGGGGCGTCGATATCGGCGACCGCGAAGCCGTGCTGTGGGGCTCGCCCATCGAGCTGCATGCGCAGGATCGCCTGCGCCGCGTGCGCGACGCGCTGCTGCGCACCACCCTGCTGCCCGCGTTTGCCATGTCGCCCGCGCGCCTCGACGGCTACGTGCAGCAATTGCGCCGCTGGCGCCCGCGCATGCTGTTCGGCTATCCGTCGGCCCTGTGCCGCATCGCCAGCCACGCCAGCGCGCGCGACCTGCCGCTCGACGGCCTGGGCGTGAAAGTGGCCTTCGTCACGGCCGAACGCCTGTACGACGAGCAGCGCGCGCAGATCGCCGCCGCCTTCGGCTGCCCCGTCGCCAACGGCTACGGCGGGCGCGACGCGGGCTTCATCGCCCACGAATGCCCGGACGGCGGCATGCACATCACGGCCGAAGACATCATCGTGGAAATTGTTGATGGCCAGGGCCAGCCGCTGCCCCCGGGGGCCACCGGCGACATCGTCGTCACGCACCTGGCCACGCAGGACTACCCCTTCATCCGCTACGCCACGGGCGACGTGGGCGCGCTGGGCACGCAGCCGTGCACCTGCGGCCGCGGCCTGCCCCTGCTGCAGAAAATCGAAGGGCGCAGCACGGATTTCCTCACGGCCGTCGACGGCACCGTCATGCACGGCCTGGCCCTCGTCTATATCGTGCGCGAACTGCCGCAGGTGCGCAGTTTCAAGATCATCCAGGAAAGCCTGCTGCGCACGCGCGTGCTGCTCGTCTGCCTGCCGCGCCTGGACGACGCCACGCGCAGCGCCATCGTCACCGCTTTCCAGGCCAGGCTGGGCGCGCAGGTCGACATCGCCATCGAGGAAGTCGACGAAATCGCGGCGGAGGCGTCGGGGAAGTACCGGTATGTGGTGAGCAAGGTGGCTTAACGCCGAAACGCCACCGAATAAGGTTGCTTTGGTTGTCGATATCAGCTTATGGAGTAGAATCTGGTATGGTAACTGGAGGGTGTCATGGCAAAGTTGGAAGTCTCAAAGCCGGCAAAAGCGAAGAGCGCGCATCGAATGACAGTGCCTGACGCAAGCAAGGCCCTGGGTGATTCGCTCCGAAAGATCGGCGCAAAAGGCATAGACCTTGGCGAGGGCTACGTATTGGTCAAGATACGACGCCCCAAACAGCTAGCGCATCATGCGCGTGAAAAGGATGCGGCGTATGTACCGCGACAGCTGCCGGGAGTGCCTGTGGTTTCTAGTGCAGATCTCCAGGAATTGATCCAGCGATTCCAGCGCACACATACAATGCAAGCCGGTATAAGCACGATTCCGCCAGAAAACCAGGTATTCCTCGATCAGTTTTCCCGCCAGGAAATGCAAAGATATGCGAGCCTGGAAAAGAAAGGCGAATTGGTCGATTCAAGAACACTGGCCGAGCAAATAGGCGTGACGCGGCAGGCGATCAGCAAGGCCGTGACGGAACAGCGAATGTTTTCCATGGATAGTGTCTCCGGCAAGAAGCTGTACCCTGCCTTCTTCGCCGATCCCACCTTGAACCGTCGCCAGCTCAGCAAAGTGAACAAGGAATTGGGACAGCTGGCTGGGTCCAGCAAGTGGCAATTCTTCACCACTGCGCGGATGTCGCTCAACGGCAGCAGTCCGCTCAATGCTTTACGGAAAGGAAAATTTGCCGACGTCATCGCCGCAGCGACAGCGTTCAGGGAGGCATGATGTGGCAGCGACCAGGCTGAAACCACCTCCGAAGGTGCTGGCAACGAGCGCGACGCTTCCCGTCGTCGGGTTGCCGGTGCCCAGCCTGTACCGTATCTCGGGACATGCGACTGGCGAACCCTATTTTGGCTCCAGCGGAGGGAACCGGTTTGATGCACCTGGCTGCAAGAAAGGCCATCCCGAATACAACACTTGCTATCTGGGGCCGAGCTTTGATGTCGCTCTTGCCGAGTCCCTGTTGCACGATGCAGTGCCTGTGAAGGGCGCATTTCCTATCGCCAAATCCGAGATTGATCGCCGGTGGGTACATCAATTCATTGGTAGTTTGCGACTGTTTGACCTGACCGGCCATTTGCTCAAGCAGATGGCCGGACATGCTGGCCTGACCGGCACCTCAAGTTACACGCTGCCGCAACAATGGGCGCTGGCCGTGTATCGCAATCCGCTCCAGGTCGATGGCTTCCTGTATATGTCGCGTCATTTCACCAACGAAAAGGCGGTCGTGGTATTTGATCGCGCCAGGTCTTATCTCACGGCCGTTGGCGGACCTGTCCAGCTTATAGCGGCACCGGAAATGCCGGATGCCATGCGACTGTTTAATATCATTCCTGCGTGAGATCGCCAATTCTCCGCTAAATCCGCTTGCTGCGTGATGTTGTCCGCCTTGCGTTGATGGTCCATTTGCTAACCGCAGCAGGTCTGAAACGGTAAATATGATCGCGTTCTCTTGAAAGGAGCACACGTGCATGTTACAGGCTCACGCTTGTGATGCCTTCTGATTTTCCTCACGCTTTAAGCCTATCGACAGCCCTACGCATCCACTACCAACCACAAGGAAAAAGTATGAGTCCACATCTGATGTGCTGGTATTTTCCGCTTCCTCAAGTAAGCTGTCCCCCAGCTTTTTCCATACTTCCGACTTTTCTGGCGTAGTAATGGCATCGACCAGGCAGATCACTTTTTTTAATATCTCTGGCGTGGTTTGTGGAATAATAACTAATGCAACCTCAATTAACTTCTTTAATTTCGTTACATTTTCCACAAATCCTCCATTTTTTGATTATTAATGAAAACACCTTGCAGGCTCAGTTAGCCGTGCAGACACCCATTGCCTGTGTCTCGCCTGACGTATTTGTGAGATTAAATGAAACAAGAAACATTTTATGCTTGGTCATTAACTGTTTTATTTTTTCAGTGCACACCCTGGCCTGCCAAATCTCAGTACGCGCCAGATTTGCCAGGAACTTCGCCCTGTCGACATCTGCGCCAGGCGCCGACATGAATTCGACGGCATCTGTCGAAAATTTCAGCACATAGGAGAGCCTGGGCTTTTCTAAGGTCTGCACCAAGGAGTCATAACTCATTTTTGCTTCGAACGAAGCAGCGACTTCGTTTCCGTAGGCATTCAACTCCCCTGCAATTTTTCCGGGATCTGGAGAGCAGCCACATAGCGATACCAAAGCAAGGAAAAAACCATATATTTTAAATTTCTTCATATTATATTTTTCAGAAAGAGCATATTCCCCGGCATTTATTGGACTCCATGCCGCTACATTGAGTATATATCTGCAACGATGGCATGTATATATCAATATTCGACTAGATAATATTAAGGTCTGGTTCAGCCTTTCAGCAAGCGAGCAATCCCGGATACATCCTCCTGCGCCACAAACCACTCCCCCTGCCACCGCTGCGTGCGCTGCGCCTGCGGCGCTTCCGGCGCGCACCAGGGCGGATACACGCGCAGCGCGCGTTTGCCGCCCTGGCCGGCGCGCGACATCACGCCGCGCTCGATCAGCACGCTGCGCGGGAAGATGAAAAAGCCGTGCCGCGCACCGTCGCCGTCGGCATCGGCCACGGCGATGATGACGGCATCGACGGGGTCGGCTTCGTCCAGCGGGGCGATGTCGGCGTCGGGATGGGGGCGCTTCCAGACGGTGACGAACTGGCCGGTTTTCGTCGGCGTGGTCTTGGCCACGCGCAAGACCAGGCGCTTGCCGTGCAGTTCGGTGCGGCAAGCGCCGTATTCCGCGCTCTCCGCTTCCGGCACGGGCGCTTGCGGCAAGCCCAGGAAAGCCCAGGGACTGGCCTTCATTGCGCGCTGAACTCGGCTGCGGCCTTGGCCGCCCACAACGCTTCGGCGTGGCTGGCGAACGGGCTGTCGTAGCCGTCGACGTTGCCGTCCTCGTCGACAAAATACAGCCACCATCCGTCAGCCTGCTCACGGATGGCAGTATGGCCCGGTGCGCAATGGGTTTCGACGGCCTGGTCAGCCGTCAGGGTGGCGATGGTGATGCCACGGTGAATAATATGGTGGGGTGTCATGGAAGAATAATTCATGCGAAAAAATCAATGGCTGTAGTGTAGCCGCACCACCCTGTCCTGGCCAGTGCGCTACACTATTACCTCCTACGGAGAACAACATGGCATCACAGCAAGGCACGGTGGATTTTTTGCTCGACCAGATGGCGGGCGCGGGCGGTATCAGCGCAAAAAAAATGTTTGGCGAGTACGGCCTGTATTGCGACGGCAAGATGTTCGCCATCGTCGCAGACGACCAGCTCTTCATCAAGCCGACGGACGCGGGCCGCGCCTGGATCAGCACCATGGGCACGCTGCAGGAAGCGCCGCCCTACCCGCAAGCCAAGCCGTATTTCCTCATCGATGGCGGGCTGTGGGACGAGCGCGACTGGCTATATCAACTGGTGCGGCGCACGGCGGACGCCTTGCCGCAGCCGAAACCCAAGCCGCCGCCCAAGCCCAAAAAACCGGCTTCAGGCAGCTAATACGCTGTTCTCGCACGCATTGCCCTGGCGGAAGCAGGCCAGGTTGTGATACGTGATGGCGGCGATTTCGCGCAGCGCCTCGATGGTGAAAAAGCCCTGGTGGCCCGTCACCAGCACGTTCGGGAAGGTCATCAGGCGCTGGAAAATGTCGTCGTCGATGATGTCGGACGAGCGGTCCTGGAAGAACAGATTGCTTTCCTGCTCGTACACGTCGATGGCCAGGGAGCCCAGCTGGCGCGATTTGAGCGCCTCGATGACGGCGCCCGTGTCGATCAGGCCGCCGCGCGAGGTGTTCACCAGCATGGCGCCCTTCTTCATCAGCGGCAAGGTTGCTTCGCTGATCATGTGGCGCGTGCTCTCCATCAACGGGCAATGCAGCGAGACGATGTCGGACTCGGCCAGCAGCTGCGGCAACTCCACCATCGTGCCCAGTTGCGCGAACGCGGGCGCCGGATACGGGTCGTGGCCCAGCACCGTGCAGCCGAAGCCCTTGAAAATGCGCGCCGTGGCCAGGCCGATCTTGCCCGTGCCGACGATGCCCACGGTCTTGCCGTGCAAGGTGGCGCCCAGCAAGCCGTCGAGCGAGAAATTGCCTTCGCGCACACGAGCATACGCGCGGTGCGTGTGGCGGTTCAGCGTCTGCACCAGGGCCAAGGTGTATTCGGCCACGGCTTCCGGCGAGTAGGCGGGCACGCGGGCAACGAACAGGCCCAGGCGCCGGGCCGCTTCCAGGTCGAGGTTGTTGTAGCCGGCGCAGCGCAGCAGGATGGCGCGCACGCCGTAGCCGTGCAGCGCTTCCAGCACTGGCGCGTCGAGCACGTCGTTGACGAAGACGCAGACGGCCTGCGCGCCTTGCGCCAGGATCGCGGTTTCCTGGCTCAGCAAGGCGCTGTGGTAGACCAGTTCGATGCCGGCCGCGTCGGGCTGGGACGGCAAGGCTTCATCGAAGAAGCGGCGGTCGTAGGGCTGGCTGGCAAAGAAGGCGATTTTCATGGTGTGTCCTGGAACTTGCTGGATGGCAAAACATCATCATAGCGCAAGCGCCCTGCCCCGCGGCGTACGCCTGGTTCCAACGACGCCCTATTTGGGTTCGCGGGGCAAGGTCAGCACGTGGCGCAGATAGGCCGTTTCTTCCGCGTGCTGCGCGTGATAGCGCTCGCGCGCGGCCCGCGTGGCCGCCTGGTGGGCCGCGATGCTGCTTTCCGTCAGTTCGACGCCGAAGTCCGCCGGCGGCGGCACCTCGCCGCCGAACAGGCGCGCGAGGATGAAACGGCCCACATTGTCGCGGTAGTGCGACGCTTCCCAGTAATAGCGCATCTCGCGCGCGCCCGTCACCTGCGGGATCGGTTCGCTGGTGATGCTGTTGAAACCGGAAAAATCATACAGGCGCACGTCGCAGCCCTGGCGCCGGTAGCGTCCGGCCATCTGCGCCAGGTCGCGCTGCCATGCTTCCATGGCGTCCCACTTGCCGCGCCAGTACAGGGCGTCGAGCGTGAGCGCGTGCGTGGGATTGATGTACAGGCGCAAGCGCGTGCCGCCACGGCACAGCTTGCCGACGCTGGCCTCGAAGGCCTGCAGCGCGGGCGCCGTCGGCCCCTGGCCGTCGCCAAACTCCTGCAGGCGCGGCTTGAAGGCGCGCGCCGTGCCGGCCCAGCCATGGTTGCGGGCCGTGATGCAAGCATGGTCGCGCTGGCCCAGCAAGGCCAGGCTGGACAGGCACACACCGTCATAGGTGCCGCTGAGGATGCGCCATGTGTCCTGGGTCATGTCCACAGTCAGGCCGCGCTTGATGTTGAGCAAGGCACGCCGCGCGAAAAACGCGGGGCCGCCGTCCGTCAAGCCCGGCTCCACGCCGGCCGAGCCCAGTTCCAGCGAAAACGAAGGCGCGTCGATGCCCCATACCATGGTGTCGACCTGGCTGACCCTGGCCGCGTGCTCGGCCAGGCGGATGGCCTCGCCGATCGAGGCGCCCGAGACGGCGCTGTTGAAAACGCTCTTGCCATCGAACAAAGTACGCATGCTGTTCACCGGCAAACCCATTTCCGTGCGCGAATTGCCGATGTAGACGACGGCGGGCCGGTAGCGCGCCACGGCATACGTCTTGCCCCACACGCTGAGTTTTTCCGTCGTCGGCCGCAATCGCTGCAGCAGCGGGCTGTCCCACTGGTGCAGCAAGTACGGATCGACGTGGTAATTGACGGTGGAAACGAGGGCCAGCGCGGCCAGCGCGCAGGCAAAGAAGATGGCGAGATAGCGGCGGGCGTTGGTATCCATGGTCAGCTTTGAAAGTAGAGAAATGGCGTACGTGGCGTCATGCATCAGCGCCGGATCAGCGGCCCGTCCAGCACCTGCTGCGTATAGGCCGCCTCGCGCGCATGTTCCACGCGATAGCGGTCGCGCGCGGCGCGCATGGCCGCCTGGTGGGCGTCGACGTTGGCTGGCGTCAGCTCCACGCCGAAATCGGCGGGCGCCGGCGTGCCGCCGCCAAACAGGCGCGCCAGGATCAAGCGGCCCACATTGTCCCGGTAATGCGACACTTCCCAGTAATAATGCATGTCGGGCTTGCCGCTGACGAGCGGGGTCGGTTCCGTCGTGACGCTGTTAAAGCCGGAAAAATCAACCAGGCGCACGTCGCAGCCCTGCCGGCGGTGGCGCTCGACGATCCACACCAGGCCGCGCTGCCAGGCCTGCATGGCATCCCACTTGCCGCGCCAGTGCAGCGCGTACAAGGTCAATGCGTGCGTGGGGTTGATGTACATGCGCAGGCGCAGGCCGCCCCGGCACAGCTTGCCGATACTGGCATCAAACGCTGGTGTCGAGGGCGGCGTCGGCCCCAGGCCATCGCTGAATTCCTGCAGCCGCACGGGAATGGCTTCCGCCGTTCCCAGCCAATGCCTTATCCCCTTGATGGTGCACGTCTCGTCGCGCTGCCCATACAAGGCCAGGTTCGAGCGGCAGACATCGCCGGCATTGCCGGTGAGGATGCGCACGCTGTCCTCCGTCATGTCCAGGGTCAGGCCGCGTTTCAGGTTGACGAGGGCGCGCCGGGCGAAAAAGCCGTGCCGGGCGCCCGTCAGGCTGTCCTCCACGCGCGCCGCCCCCATCTCCAGCGAAAACGTGGGCGCGTCGATGCCCCACACCATGGTCTCGACGCGGCTGACCCTGGCCGCATGCTCGGCCAGACGGATGGCGTCGCCGATCGAGGCGCCGGATACCGCGCTGTTGAAGATGCTCTTGCCGTCGAACAGGGCGCGCACGCCCGTCGGCAAGCCCAGTTCCGTGCGCGAATTGCCGATGTAGATGATGGCGGGCCGGTAGCGCGCCACGGCATAGGTCTTGGCCCAGGCGCCGAGCTTTTCGTTCAGCTGGCGCGGGCGCTGCACCAAAGGACTGTCCCACTGGTGCAGCAGATAGGGGTCGACCTGGTAGTTCAGGAGCGAGACGGAGCCGAGCACCAGGAAGACGCAGGCGAAGAAACCGATGACGTAGCGGCGGGCGGCGGTGTCCATGCTCAGAACTGGAAGTAAAGAAATTCGGTGACGCGGTTCATGCCGAAGATGCAGGCGACGAACAGCGCGGCCAAGCCCACGCTCCAGCGGGATGTGGGCCGCCAGCTGAACGCCCAGCGCCCCGCAGGCTGAAAGATTCTTTCAATGGCAGGCTCGTAGAGAAAGAATATTTCTTGCGTGTTCGGCGCCTTGAAAGCCAGCAGCATCGCCGCCAGCAACACGGGCAAGCCGGGACCGGCCAGTTCGATCCAGCGGATGCCGTCGAATGCGGGTTGCCAGCCCCATTGCGCCAGGCTGGACGCGTGGCTGGCCAGGCCGCGCGGCAGGCTCACGCCATTCGCGCCCACCAGCGCACCGGTTATATCCCAGGCCGTGGCCACGTCGGGCGCGCGGAAGAAGATCCAGGCCAGCATGACGGCAAGAAAAGTCAGGACGCCCGGCCACCAGCGCAGCCAGCAGTACCCCGGCGCCGCGCCGAAGAGCCGTTGCCACGCCTGCTGCAGCACCAGGTACAGGCCGTGCAAGCCGCCCCAGATGACGAAGGTCCAGCCGGCGCCATGCCACAGGCCGCCCAGCAGCATGGTCAGCATCAGGTTGCGGCAACGCATGACTTCGCCGCGCCGGCTGCCGCCCAGCGGGATGTATAAATAGTCGCGCAGGAAACGCGACAAGGTCATGTGCCAGCGGCGCCAAAAGTCGGCGATGTTGGCCGCCTTGTACGGCGAGTTGAAGTTCAGCGGCAATTTCACACCAAACAGGCGCGACAGGCCGATGGCCATGTCGGAATAGCCGGAAAAATCGAAATACAGCTGGAAGGTGTAGGCCAGCACGCCGATCCACGCCTCGATCAGGGTCGGCTGGGCGCCGGCCGCGAAGACGGGGATGGCCAGCGGCGACAGGTTGTCGGCGATCAGCACCTTCTTTGCCAGCCCGATGGTGAAAATCGACAGGCCGACGGCGAAATTGGCGGCGCGCGGATGGGCGTTGGCCGGGTCGGCGAACTGCGGCATCATGTCGCGGTGGTGCAGCACGGGGCCGGCGATCAGGTGGGGAAAGTAACTGACGAACAACACGTAATGGATGAAACGGTATTCGCGCACCTCGCCCCGGTAGCAATCGACGAGGAAGGCGATCTGCGTGAAGGTAAAGAACGAGATGCCGATCGGCAGGATGATGTCGAGGCCGTGCCACGGCAGCCTGGCGGCGTCGGCGCCTGTGGCCACGGCGACGGCGGTCACGCTGTCGATGAAGAAATTCGCATATTTGTAGTACGCGAGCAACCCCAGGTTCAGCGCCAGCGCCGCCACCAGCACGCGCTTGCGGGCCGCGCCCGCGTGCGCGCCGATCAGCCGCCCGGCGCCGTAATTGATGCAGATCGACGCCAGCAGCAGCGGCAGGTAGCGCACGTCCCACCAGGCATAGAAGAACAGCGAGGCCAGCGCCAGCCAAGCGGCTGGCGCCAACGGGTGCCAGCCGGGCGCCAGGCCCCCGCTTGCGCGGTGCCAGCGGTCCAGCAAAAAATAGCCGGCCAGCACGATGGGCAGATAGCCGAACAGAAAGGCGAAGGAGTTAAACTGCATGTTGCCTCCTGGCAGGCAGCGACTGCGCCTGGTAGTAACAATCGACGATCTGCGCCGCCACCCGTTCCCACGTAAAGCGTTCCACCAGCGCTTGCACGCGGCAGCGCTCGGGCGGCTGCGCCAGCAGTTCGAGGATGGCCTGGCGCTGCGCGGCGCCGTCGTCCCAGCGCACCTTGCGCAGCGCAAACGCGGAATCGGGCAAGTCGAGCGCGCTTTGCGCCGTCATGACGACGGGCGTGCCTGCCGCCAGCGCTTCGAGCACGCTCAAGGGAAACACCTCGCCCTGGCTGGGCAAGGCCGCCACGGCTGCCGCATGGTAGGCGCTGGCCAGCAGCGGGTCGGCGTGGTCAAGCGCGCCGAGCCAGCTGACGTGCGGCAAGTCCAGCAACTGCTGCAGATACGCCTGCTGTTCGCGCGGCGCGGCGCCGATCAGCACCAGCGGCAAGCCGGCGCCTATCAGCGCCTGGGCCAGGCCCAGCTGATTTTTATATGGTGAAATGCTGCCCACCATCAGCGCGAACGGCCCGGCGATGCCCGTCTCGCGCAGGAACAGGTCGCCATTGGCCGTAAAGAAATGCGGGTTGATCCCGTTCGGCAAGACGTGGATGGCGTCGCCCCCCAAGCCAAAGCCTTGCACGATGGCGTCGCGCTCGGCCTGGCCCAAGGCGATCACCACGTCGGCCAGCTGCAAGGCACGCCGTGTTTGCGCATAGCTCGTTTGCACCATCCATTCCGTCAAACGCCCGGCCAGGCGGTCGGCCAGCCGCGCGCGCCAGGCGCTGGCGCGGTTCCAGCTGGGCGCCATCAGCGGCGACAGCACCACGGGCACGCCTTGCTCAGTGGCCATTTCCATGATGCGGTAAGTGCCATTGCTCGCCGAAAACACGTGCAGCACGTCGAAATCGGCCAGCCGCTCATGGTTGGCGTCCACCAGTTGCACCTCCAGGGGCCGCGCCGGCTGCTTGGGCAACCGGTTCAGCGCGGCAATGGTTTCGCGTACCTGAATCTGCAAGCCGCCGTCGCGCTGGAACAGCATCGGGTAGGACAAGATACCGACACGCATGGTCATCCTTTCGTGCATTTGACGGCCAGCCAACGGCCAGCCAGCTTGCGTTGCAATAACAGAAATTCGCCAGCGAGCTCATGCTTCAACAGGAACAGACCGGCCAGCCAGCACAGCAAGGTGACCAGCGCCGTGCCTGCCAGCGCCAGCAACGCCGGCGTATCGGCAGGCAGCCACAGCAGCGAAGCGATGGGCGCCACGGCGCTAAGGCCGCAGAGCAGCAGGCTCTTGCGCAAGGCCCGCGTCAGGATGCGCCAGTCGAGTGCGCTCAAGCGCCGCAGGCAGCCGTAATTGAGCCAGCTGCGCAGCACATTGCTGAGCACCACGGCCCAGGCCACCGCCACCAGCCCGAACGGTGCCGCCGACAGCAGCAGCGCCACTTTGATGGCGCCAGCCCAGGCATCGAGCCGTACCTGCGCATGCAGCTGGCCCGTCGCCACGAACAGGTAGCGGGCCATGCTGAACATGCTATACACGGCCGAGGACAGGCACATGATGCGGATCAAGGGCACACAGGCTAGCCATTGCGTGCCGTACAACACCTTGACCAGGGGCAAAGCCATGCAGGCGAGGAAGAGAAAAAACGGCCAGGCCAGCGCCGTCATGTAGCTGATCGTACGCAAATACACGCGTTCCGCCCCGCCCTGCCCGCCTTGGCCGCCCCCTTCCCGCGCACGGGCCGCGAACAGGGGAAACACGACGGGAGAAATCGCGCTGGTGATGGCCTGGTTAAAGATATTGAGCACGCTTTGCGCCTTGCCGAACAGGGCCAGGCTTTCAATGCCGATCAGCTTGCCGATGATGAGGTCCGGCGCCGCCACGCCCGCCTCGTCGACGAGGCCGCCCCCCGTCGCATACGCGCCAAAGCGGGCGATATCACCCATGCCGCGCCGTCCCGGCAGCCACGGCAGTTCGCGGGGCCGTACCAGCAGGCTCACCAGCAGCGAAGCGCAGGAACCGGCCAGCGCCGCCCACACCATGCTCATATAACTGTAGCCCTGCAGCGCCAGCAGCACGGCCACCAGCAGGTTGACCACGCTGTTGGCCGCATTGATGGCGTAAATGGCGCGAAAGCGCAGTTGCCGGCGCAGCATCGGCAAGGTCAAGGCGCTGAACGGAATCAGGAGGAAATTGACCGACAGCAGCCGCAGCACGAGGGTCAGCCGTGGTTCGCCATAGAAATGCGCGAGCGGCGCGCTGGCCAGCAGCACCAGGGCCGCCAGCAGCCAGGCGACGAGCAGGCTGGTGGCCAGCGCGGCCCGCAGTTTCACGGCATCGAGCTGCTTTTCCTGGATCAGGTATTGCCCCACGCCAAAGTCGCGCACCACTTGCGCCAAGGCCACCAGCACGGCGCCCAGCGAATACACACCGACCTCGGCCGGCGTCAGCAGACGCGACAGCACCATGGTGGCGACTATGCCCAGCAGCAGCACCGTGTATTTTTCGGCAAACGAAAAGAAAAACGAATGGCGGGTGGCGCTCATGCGGGCCGCCCGCACCTACACCAGGCCGGCGTAAAATGCGCGCAGCTGGCGTTCCAGGCGCGGCATCGAATAGCGCTGCACGGTTTCCTCGCGCGCCAGCCGCCCCATGCGGGCGCGCCGGGGCGCGTCCATCAGCAGCTGCGCCACGGCCGCGCAGGCGGCGTGCTCGTCTTCAAGCGGCAGCAATAGTCCGCCTGCGCTATCGTGCAGGATATCGTGCGTGCCCGGCACGTCCGTCCCCACGGCCGGCACGCCGCAGGCCATGGCCTCGATGGTGGCGATACCGAAGCCCTCGTTCTTACTCAGCAGTACATGCAGGTCGAAGGCCGGCATCAGCAGCTCGACGCGCTGCTGAAAACCGGCAAACACGACTCTGTCCTGCAAGCCCGTCTGCTGCGCCTGCAGCCGCAGCATCGCTTCCAGCGGCCCCGTGCCGACCAGCACTAAATATAAATGGGGAAACTGCGGCGCCAGCCTGGCAAACAGGTCCAGCAGCGCTTGCGGACGCTTTTGCGCAGACAATCGCGCCACGCAGCCGAGCACGAGTGCGTCCGGCGGCAGCCCCAGCTGCTTGCGCGCCAGTATTTTCCGTTCGGGCGAAACGATGAACGTGTCCGTATCGACGCCGTTGGGAATGACGGCCAGCCGCGTTTCCGGGCTCAGCATGTCGCGGTACAGGTCGAGGAAATGCCGCATGGCCGACGGCGACACGGCATACACGCCCTTGACGCTGCGAAACGCTTCCTGCAGCCGGGGCCGCTGCCAGGCGCTGAACGGCTCCAGGGGAAACGCGTTGTGCACGCTGATCACGGCGGGCAGCCGGCATTGACGGGCCAGCCACAGGATGGAGGCGCCGTAACTGGTCCAGCAGAATGCCACGTGGACCAGGTCCGGCCGCAGCCGCCGCAGCCGCCACGCGCCCGTGACCCTGGCGCGCAGCCAATTCCAGCGGCGCCAGGTCCAGTGTTCGAGAAACAGCGGCGGTTCATACACGCGCACCTGCAGATGCTGCGCACGCAAGCCTTGCACCCAGGCAGTAAAACCGGGAAAGCGCCGCAGCGCCAGCACGCTGTCGTAGCCGTTCGCGGCCAGCATGCTCGCCTCTTGCGCCATGCGCAGCTCCATGCCGCCCAGCTCGCCCGAATAACTGCTGATGACGATGCGCGGCAAGCGTTTTCTACGTCCGCGCCACGCTTCATGGAAGAAGCCGCGCAGCCAGGCCCGTTCCCACTGGCGCAGGAACAGGTCGGCGTGGTCGCGCCGCAGCCAGGCCCGCACGGCGCCGAGCGTATCGCGCACGTATCTGCCCAGCATCCAGCGCGGCACGCCCAGCAATTCCACGCTGGGCGCCAGGGTCGCCAGCCGGCACTGGCCCCGGCCGAACAGCATGGCGCGGCGCAGTATCCAGGCGCGCTGCACTTGCGGAGCGCGGATGATGTGCGCCACGCGCGCTTGCGGACAGAACCAGGACGGATTGCCGGCCGCATGCATCTCCAGGTTGAGCCGGGTTTCGCTGCCCATGGCGTAATTCGCACCCTGCGGGCCGATGCTTTCGTCATAACGGGCGCCCGCCTCGAAGATGCGGCGGCGGATCGCCATGTTGGCGCCCCACACAAGGCCCGGATAGATGGGGGCGTCGCGCAAATCGGGGCTGGTGATGCCCCACGTCAAACCGACCGGGGTCAGGCGCAGCAGCCACTCCGCCGGCTGCTCGCGCCAGGCGGGCACGATGGCGCCGCCGAACAGCGCATAGCCGGGGTGGGCGCGCGCGCAGGCCTGCAAGCGGCACAGCCAGTCGTGCGCGGGCATGGCGTCGTCGTCGCCAAAGACGAACAGCTCGCTGCCATCGCCGCCCAGGCGCAAGGCGTGCTCGACGGCGCCATTCAGGGCGGGACTGCGGCCGCGCCGCGCCACGTGGACGGAACTCAGGGGCAAGCGGCCGCGGAAGGCGGCGATCACCTGGGCCGTGGCGTCCGTGCTGCCATTGTCGGCGATGATGAGGCGCCAGCCGCCCACGGGCGGTCGCAAGCCCATGTAGGCGCGCAATACCTGGGGCAAGGTGCCGGCGCCATTGTAGGTCGCCATGAGAACGGTCAACAAGGACATGCCTCCTTGGTCTTACCATGACAAAACTATGTACTACAGCAGTGTTGATCCAGTGTACTGAGCCTGTCCGCCAGCCCGTTGACAGGCATCAAGACCTTGCCAACCCGGGCACAACCAGGAGCGCCCCCTTTCATGCGCGACATACTGATTACCATCATCATCCTGGGCTCCCTGCCCTTCATCCTGAAGGCGCCGGCCATCGGCGGCCTGATGTGGGTCTGGGTCAGCGTGATGAACCCGCACACGCAGGGCTGGGGCTTTGCCACCCACATGCCGTTCGCCTTCATCATCGCCATCGCCACCCTGATCAGCCTTGCGATGACGCGCGAGCCGAAAAACCTGCCGCTCACGCCCGTCAGCGTGCTGCTGCTGCTGTTCGTCGCGTGGATGAACGTCACGGCGCCGTTTGCCCTGCTGCCGGCATCGTCGTGGGTGCAGTGGAACAAGGTCATGAAGATCATGCTGATGAGCTTTGTGATCATGATGGTGATACGCACGCGGCGCGACATCGTGCGCCTGGTCTGGGTGCTGGTGGGCTCGATCGGCTTTTATGGCGTGAAAGGCGGCATCTTCACCATCCGCAGCGGCGGCACGGAACGGGTATGGGGGCCGGAAGAAACGTTTATTGGCGATAACAACGCGTTGGCCCTGGCCCTGATCATCACCATCCCCCTCATGTATTACCTGCAGCAAAACACGGAGAAACGCTGGGTGCGCCATGGCTTGTCCGGCGCCATGCTGCTGTCGGCCCTGGCCGCGCTGGGCTCGTATTCGCGCGGCGGGCTGCTCGCCATCGCGGCCATGGGCCTGTTCATGTGGCTGAAAAGCGACCGCAAGCTGGTCCTGGGCGCGCTGCTCGGTGCGGTCACGCCGCTGCTGCTGGCCTTCATGCCCGAGCGCTGGGCCGAACGCATGGACACCATCAATACCTACCAGGACGATGTGTCCGCCATGGGCCGCCTGAATGCCTGGCGCATGGCCTGGAACCTGGCGCGCGACCGCTTTCCCGGCGGCGGCTTCGACGTCTCCGACGCCGCCATCTTTGCCCGCTATGCACCGAACCCCATGGACGTGCATGCGGCGCACAGCATCTATTTCCAGGCACTGGGCGAACACGGCTTCGTCGGCCTGCTCATTTATCTCGCGCTGGGCGTCGCCACCTGGCGCACGGCGGCCGTCATCATCCGCCGCACGCGGGGCCAGCCGGAATTGCGCTGGGCGCACGGCCTGGCCACCATGAGCCAGGCCAGCCTGATCGGCTTTGCCGTGGGCGGCGCCTTCCTCAGCCTGCTGTATTTCGATATGCCGTACTACCTGATGGCCGCCCTGATCGCCACGCGCATCGTCGTCGAGCGCGAATTGCGCGCGCCGGCCCCGACATCGCGCCAGGCCAGGGTCAAGACCCCGTCCGCCATCGCGGAGCAGCCATGACGGCCACCTTGTCCATCCTGATCTACCACCGCGTGCTGGCGCGGCCCGACCCGCTGTTTCCCGGCGAAGTCGATGCGGCGCTGTTCGAGCGCCAGCTGCGCCTGTTAAAGCGTTTTTATGCGCCGCTGCCCCTGGCCGAGGCCGTGCAGCGCCTGCAAGATGGCAACTTGCCGCCGCGCGCCGCCTGCATCACCTTCGACGACGGCTATGCGGACAATGCGCAAGTCGCGCTGCCATTGCTGCAGCGCCACGGCTTGAACGCCACGTTTTTTATCGCCACGAGCTACCTCGATGGCGGGCAGATGTGGAACGACACAGTGATCGAGGCCGTGCGCCAGGCGGCCGGCCCCCAGCTGGATTTGCGGAAACTCGGCCTGGACTGCCTGCCCGTCGCCAGCCTGGCGCAGCGGCAGGCGGCCATCGCCGCCTTGCTGGGCCAGCTCAAATACCTGCCGTTCGACCGGCGCCAGCAACTGGCCCTGCAGATCCGCCGCCAGGCGGACGCCACGGCCGGGCCGCCAGCCATGCTGAGCACCGCGCAACTGCGCCAGTTGCAGGCGGCCGGCATGGGGCTGGGCGCGCACACGGCCAGCCACCCGATTCTGTCCACCTTGCCGGACCAGGCCGCGCAGCGCGACATCGCCGATGGCAAGCACCGGCTGGAAGACTTGATACAAACGCCCGTCACCGTGTTTGCGTATCCGAACGGCAAGGCCGGGCGCGATTTCGGCGCGCCGCACATGGCGATGGTGCAAAAGCTGGGTTTCCAGGCGGCCGTGGCGACGGACTGGGGCGTGGCGCGCCCCGGCGCGAATCTTGACTTGCTGCAGCTGCCCCGCTTTACGCCGTGGGATCGAGGACGCCTGGCGTTTCTGTGGCGTTTGCGGCAAAACCGCCGGCAAGCGCACCCAGCGCGCCCGGATGCTGGCTGAGCCACTGTTCCAGCATCAGCAGCAGCCACACCATGGTGCCGTGATAGGCCGGGTGTTCCGCCAGCAGCCGGCACTGCAGGTCGTCGATGAAGGCGGGCCGCACGATGCCGCGTCCGCGCAGCTGCGCCAGGTTGTCGAAGGCGAAGTCGCGCAGCGGCCTGTGGCTGTGCAGCCACAGGCCGAAAGGCAAGCCGAAGCCGTGCTTTTGCTTGCGCACGATGGCCGGCGGCAGGATTTCCGCCAGCGCCCGCTTGAAGAAGGGCCGCAGCCGCCTGCCGTCGAGCTTGTCCCGCGGCGCCAGGCGCGACGCGAACGCCACCATCGCATCGTGCAGGAAGGGAAACGCCGCTTCCACGCCGGCCAGCTCGCAGGCCTTGCGCACCTTGAACAGGTCGTTGTCGGCCAGGGTAAAGCGCATGTCCAGGGCCAGCAACTCATTGATCTGGCTCAAGCCCTGGCCTTGCCGCTCCCAATATGCGCCATTCACGCAGCCGGGCGCCATGCCGGGGTCGATGGTGTCGATGAAGCCCGCTTCCAGCACCGTGCGGTAGCCATGGCGCAGCAGCAGGTTATAGCCGTCGAGCCTGGCCGGGAGCGGCAGGCTCGCCTGCTCGATGTAGCGGCGCGCCTTGTCGCCCAGCCGCCACGGTTGACTTGTCCGTTCACGGAACAGCAGCGGCTCGAGGATGGCCTGGCGCAACATGACGGGCAAGCGCTCGTACTGCGACAGCAAGGCTTGGTGCGCATAGCGCTCGTTACCGCCGAACAATTCATCGCCGCCGTCGCCGCCCAGCAGGCGGATCACGCCATCGTCGCGCGCCATCTGCGCGCAATAGTAAGCAGGAATGGCCGAGGCGTTGCCGAAAGGCTGGTCGAAAATGGCCGCCATGGCGGGAATCGCGGCCAGCACGTCGGCTGGCGTCACGTAACGCTCGTGGTGGATGCTGCCCGCGTGGCTGGCGGCCAGGCGCGCATACGCCATTTCGTCGTAGCCGGGCGCGTCGAAGCCGATGGAATACGTGCGCGCGGGGCGGCCCGTCACCTGCACCATGATGGCGGCCAAGGTGGAGCTGTCCGTGCCGCCGCTGAGAAACGCGCCCGTGCTGGCGCTATCGTTGCCCAGGCTGCTTTCCACGGCCTGGCGCAGCAGGCGCAGAAATTCCTGCTTGTTGCTGGCAAAGCTGGCCCGCGTGCGTGCTGCCGGCTCGTGGAAGGCCAGTTGCCAGTAGCTGCCCTTGCATTGCTTGCCGCCCCGCACATGCAGGTATTCGCCGGGCAACAAGCGCTGCTGGCCAAGATAGGCCGTGGCCGGGCCGGGCACCATGTGGAAGTACAAATAGTGATACAGCGCTTGCGGATCGAGCGCGCCCCGCACGGACGGATGGGCCAGCAAGGCATCGAGCGAGGAAGCAAAGAACAGGCCCTGCGCATTGCCTGCATAGCTGAGCGGATGCATGCCGGCGCGGTCCACGGCCAGCAGGGCCGAGCCGGAAAAGGCGTCGAGGATGGCCAGCGAGAATGGTCCGGACAGGTTGGCGCAGGCCCCCACGCCCCGGCTCAGCCACAGGGACGCGAGGCGGCACGCCACATCGTCGGCCGAACCGTCGAGCATGGGCCGGCCCCAGATAGCCACTTGCAAGCCATCCTGCTGATACACGTGGCGGCTGCCGTCGATGGCAGCCACGGCCACGCCTCCCATTTCGCTGATGCTGGCGGCCTGCGGCGCATTGTCGAAACGCGACAGGGGCGCGGCCATGCCGGCCAGCGCGGTGGACGCGGCGCCATCGGCATCGGCGGTGGCCGGGCCCGCAGCGCCGCCCGCCGCAGCCAGCCAGCCGCACAGGCCGCTCATACGAGCACCTCGGCCGGCAGCGGATGACCGAGAAACGCCGTCGGGCTGGCCGTCAAACCGTACGCGCCCGACTGGAACACCACCACCAGGTCGCCCTCCTCGGCGTGCGCCATCTCCATCTGGTCGGCCAGCAAGTCCAGCGGCGTGCACAGCGGTCCCACAACGGACGCCACTTCGCGCGGCCCGCCGTCCAGCCGGTTGCCAATGGCGACCGGGTAATTCTTGCGGATCAGCTGACCAAAATTGCCGGAAGCGGCCAGGTGATGGTGCAAGCCCCCATCCGTGACGAGAAAGACCTGGCCATGCGACACCTTGCGTTCAAGCACCTTGCACACATAGATACCGGCCTCGGCCACCAGATAGCGACCCAGCTCCAGGTTCAGGCGCACACCCGGCGCTGCCTGGGCCAGCAGATCGAGCTGCCGCTGCAAGCCGTCCGCGACGGGCGCCAGGTCGAGCGCCTGGTCGCCGGGAAAATACGGCACGCCGAAGCCGCCGCCGATATTCAGCGTGCGCAAGGGCGACGGCGCGCTGTCGGCCAGCTGCAGGGCCAGTTGCACGCTCATGGCCTGCGCGTCGGCCAGGGCGGTGGCCGACAAGCTTTGCGAACCCGCATACAGGTGAAAGCCGTGAAAATCCAGGCCCAGCTGGCCGATGCGCCCCAGCAACGCCGGCACCAGGGCCGCATCGACGCCGAAGGGCTGCGCGCCGCCGCCCATGCGCATGCCCGTGCGGCGCAAGGCGAAATCGGGATTCACGCGCACGGCCACCCTGGCCGTCACGCCCAGCCGTTCGCTGGCCAGCGCCGTCCTTTCCAGCTGGGCGCCCGATTCCAAGTTGATCAGCACGCCAGCAGCCACGGCCCGCGCCAGCTCGCCATCGCTCTTGCCCGGCCCCGCAAAACTGATGCGTTCGGCAGGCATGGGCGTATCGAGCGCCGTCGCCAGTTCGCCGCCCGAGGCCACGTCAATGCCATCGACCAAGCCCGCCAGCCACTGCACCACGGCCGGCATGGGATTGGCCTTCATCGCGTAATGCACGTGCACGCCGGAGGGCAAGGCGGCGCGCAACTCGGCCACGCGGCGCGTGATGTGCGCGCGGTCATACGCGTAGAACGGCGTGCTGCCCACCCGCAGTGCCAGCCGGCGCAAGGGCACGCCGCCAACCTGCAGCATGTCGTTTTCCACGGCGAACTGCTGGCCCAAGGCCGCGTGCAACGGTAATTCCGTACTGTTCGAGCGAATCAAGTCCTTCATGTCGCATCTCCTGATTGGACCGCATACGCCTGCGCCAGTTCCCTGGCCAGCAAGGGACGGTCGATCTTGCCGTTCGGGTTGCGCGGCAGCACACCGTCGCGGATTTCCACCCACTGCGGCACCATATAGCTGGGCAGGCGGGCGCGGCAGGCGGCCAGCACCTTGTCGCGCAGCAATTCCACACCGGGTGCGGGCGTGACAAGCAAAGCGATGGCCTGGCCCAACACGGCATGGGGCAAGCCCAGCGCAGCGGCCTCGCCCACCAGTCCGCTCGCATACACGACTTCCTCGATCTCGGCCGGGCTGACCCGGTAGCCCGACGTCTTGATCATGTCATCGCTGCGCCCCACGAAATACAGAAAGCCCTCCGCATCGCGGCGCACGGTGTCGCCCGACCAGACGGCCAGTTCCGGCAGCACCAGGCCGCTGGCCTGCGGCGGCAGCGGCTTGAAGCGCTCGGCCGTGCGCGCCGCATCGTTCCAGTAGCCGAGCGCCACCAGCGCGCCACGGTGCACGAGTTCGCCCGGCTCGTCGGTGTCGCAGACGCTGCCGTCCGGGCGCAGCACCAGCACTTCCGCGTTGGGAATTGCTTGTCCGATGGAATCGGGGTGCCGCTCCAGCTGTTCCGGCGCCAGATAGGTGGAACGGAACGCTTCCGTCAAGCCATACATCAGGTAGACCTGCGTGCGCGGCAACGACTGGCGCAGCTTGTCCAAGGTGGAGCGCTGCATCACGCCGCCCGAATTGGTGATATAGCGCAAGGGCGTGGACAAGGGCCAGCTTAGCTGCGACAACTGCACCCACAGGGGCGGCACGGCGGCCAGTCCCGTGATGGCTTCCTGCTCGACGGCCTCGACGATATCGCGCAGCAGCAGATAATTCATCAGCACGGCGCAGGCACCGCTGGCAAACGCCGTCGTCAGCTGGCTCAGGCCGTAATCAAAGCTGAGCGGCAGCACGCACAAAATCCGGTCTTCCGGCGTATTGCGCAGATAGCCCGACACGCTGAGCGCGCCCGCCAGCATGTTGCGGTGCGACAGCACCACGCCTTTCGGCCGCCCCGTGCTGCCCGAGGTATAAAGAATGGCGGCCATGTCCATGTCGATCGCCGCGTGCGGCCTGGGCGCGGGCGCAGCGGGCACATTGGCGGGCACTGCGCTCCACGGCAGCACGCGGACCTTGCCCAGGCTGGACTCCGCCGCCCCTTCACCCGTCAGCAGCACCGTCTGCAAGTCCGGGCAGGCGGCCAGCGCGGTGCCCAGCTGCGCCAGGCGTTCGCGCGAGGTGACGAGGATGGCCACGTTGCAGTCGGCCAGGATGTACGCCACCTGGTCCGGCTTGAGCAGCGGGTTGACGGGCACGAACACGCCGCCGGCCGCCGCCGCGCCAAACATGGCGCTGACGTTTTCCGGGCGTTTTTCCAGGTACACGGCCACGCGCGCGCCACGCTGCAAGCCCAGGGTCAGCAAGCTGCTTGCACCATCGCGCACGGACTGCGCCAGCGCGTCATAGCTCAATTGCTCGCCCTGCCACGACAGGGCCGGCGCGTGGGGCGCGCGCTGCGCCGTTTCGAAGATCAGATCGTGTATCAATGTCGCCATCGTTTCATCCCGGGTTGTCATGATTGCCATGCATTCCCCTATGATTCAGACAAACGGCCACAACGGTCTTGATTTTGATCAATTAACAGTTTCAGCAGCACAGCTTGAGCCGGCGCAACATCGGCCCCCGGCCGCTGCGTTCTAATGGACAGCGTTGGCTGCATAGCCGCCCCATCCGTTCGCCCATGTCCGTGCTCCCGCATTTTTCCTTGCCGCAAAGGCTGGCCGCCAGCATCGCCCAGCTGGGCTGGCGCGACAGCGCGTGGCTGGCCGTGGCGCGGCTGCTGGAAAGCGTGCCGGGCGGGCGCTGCGCGCTGTACCGCTATCAATTCGTGGCGCAAGCAGTGGCGCCCGGCTCGCTGTGCCGCGGGCGCGGCCGGTCGATCACGGTGACGCCCTGCCTGGCGGAAGCGGACTTGCCGCCCGGTCCCGCACGCCGCCCCGGCGTGCTGGCCGAACGCTACCGGCAAGGCGCGCAATGCCTGGTGGCGCGGGACAAGTCCGGCATGGTTGGCTGGATCTGGCTGCTGCGCCACGGCTGCCAGGAAGACGAGGTACGCGCCCGCTATGCGCTGGCGTCGCAGCAATCGTCGTGGGACCTGGACGTGTGGGTGCATCCCGAGCAGCGCGGCGGCCTGGTCTTCGCGCGCCTGTGGGAAGAAGCCAACGCCGTGCTGCACGCGCAGGGCGTGCGCTGGTCGTGCAGCCGCATCTCGCGCTTCAACCGCGCCTCGCTGGGCGCCCATGCACGCCTGGGCACGCACGCGCTGGGCACGGCCACTTTTCTCCGCTGCGGGCGCTGGCAATGGATGGCCGCCAGCCTGCCGCCGTATCTGCACCTGTCGCGCCGCCCCGACGACATTCCCTGCCTTGCCTTCGATACGTCGTCCCTGCCGCACTACCCTTCCCTGGAGCTGACATGCCGCATCTTGAAGCAGTAAAACGCATCCTCGACACCACCCTGGGCTTGAACGGGCGCGCGCTGGAAGCCCACACGCCGCTGCTGGGCAGCGTGCCGGAACTCGACTCGATGGCCGTGATCAGCGTGATCGCCGCGCTGGAAGACCATTTCGGCATCCTCGTCTCCGACGACGACATCCACGCGCGCCACTTCGCCACCGTCGGCACCCTGCACGATTTCGTATTTGCCAAGCTGCGACCATGAACAGCGCCGCCATCTCTCCCCTGCCGCTGCTGCCCTTCTTCCTGCCCGCCAGCGGCGGCCAGCGCTACTGCCTGCTGCACCTGCCGTCGCCGGGCCGCAGCGCGCGCGGCGGCATCGTGTATGTCCACCCGTTCGCCGAGGAACTCAATAAAAGCCGCCACGTGGCCGCCGCGCAGGCGCGCGTCTTTGCCGCCGCCGGCTACAGCGTGCTGCAGATCGATCTGTTCGGCTGCGGCGACAGCAGCGGCGACTTTGGCGAGGCGCGCTGGGACATCTGGCACAACGACCTGCACCTGGCTTGCGCGTGGCTGGCGCAGCGCGTCGACGGCCCGTTGACCGTCTGGGGCTTGCGCCTGGGCGCCCTGCTGGCCCTCGATTTCGCCAGCCGCGCGCCGCTGCCGCTGGCCCGTCTGCTGCTGTGGCAACCGGAACCCGATGGACGGCGCGTCATCGACCGCTTCCTGCGCCTGCGCCTGGCGTCGGGCATGCTGGCCGGCGGCGCACGGGAAGCGCCCGGACATGCGCGCGCCGCGCTGGCGAATGGCGAGCCTGTGGAAGTGGCGGGCTACCTGCTGGCGCCAGAACTGGCGCACGCCATCGACAGTGTCAGCGCTTCCGCCCTGCAGCCGTCGGTGCCGGTCTACTGGCTCGATTACCAGGCGCCGGAACACAGCGCCCCGCCCTTGCCGCCGCTGGCGCGCGAATGGCGCGAACACGGCGCCGCCGTGCACGTGGCCAGCTTCGGCGACGGGCCGTTCTGGCACAGCGGCGAGCTGCTGGCGTGTCCGCAACTGCTGCACGCCACGCGTGCGCTGTGCCGCGACTGGCTCGACGAGGAAAGGCAGCCGCCATGAAGCGCGACAGCAGCCAGCAGCACCTCGCAGGGCACAGCGTGCGCGAGCTGGCGCTGCGCTTTCGCAGCGCGGCGGAAGACGGCGAGGCGCAGGCGCACATGGTCGGCATCCTCAGCCTGCCCGCCGCGCGCGGCCCGCGCGGCGTCTTGATCGTCACGGGCGGGCCGCAGTACCGGGTCGGCAGCCACCGTCAGTTCGTCCTGCTGGCCCGCGCCCTGGCCGCGCAAGGATGGCCCGTGCTGCGTTTCGACCTGCGCGGCATGGGCGACAGCGAGGGCAGCGCGCGCGACTACCGCGCGGCCGGCCCCGACATCGCCGGCGCGCTGGCGCAATTCTTCGACGCCGTGCCATCCTTGCGCGAAGTGGCGCTGTGGGGCTTGTGCGACGGCGCCACGGCGGCCGCCTGCCATGCGCCGCGCGACGCGCGCGTCAAGGCCCTGGTGCTGCTCAACCCCTGGGTGCGCAGCGGCGCCGGCCTGGCGCGCGCCACCTTGCGCCACTATTATTTGCCGCGCCTGCTGCAAGGCGCGTTCTGGCGCAAGCTGGCGGGCGGCGGACTACAGGTGGGCGCCAGCCTGGCGTCGCTGCGGCAGGTGGCGGCCGCCACGCAGACACCGGCAACAGAGGAAGACGATGCGCCAGCGCCGGCCCTGCTGCGGGCGCTGACCCAATTCCAGGGCAAGGTGCTCTTGATTCTCAGCGGCGACGACCTCGGCGCGCGCGAGTGGCAAGCGCTGGTCGCTGGCGACCCGGCCTGGCGCGGCGTCACCGCGCGCGCGCAATGGGCGCAGGCGCAGGTCAAGGGCGCCAACCACACGTTCGCCAGCGCCGCCTGGCGCGGCGCAGTGGAACAGCTGTGCGCACGGTGGCTGCAGTCATGGTAGCGACCACGCCGAGCGCGGCCCGACCGAACGCGGCCCGACCAAAACGGGTGCTGATGGTGGCCTACCATTTTCCGCCGCTGGCCGGCGGCAGCGGCATCTTGCGCACCCTGGGCTTCGCGCGCCATTTGCCCGACTGCGGCTGGCAGCCGCTGGTGCTCAGTCCCAGCCCGGTCGCGTATGCGCAGAAAGGAATGTCGCAGCTGGCGCAGATCAGGGAGCACGCCACCGTGCGGCGCACCTTGGCGCTCGATGCGGCGCGCCATTTGTCCATCGCCGGACGCTATCCGCGCTGCCTGGCCCTGCCCGACCGCTGGAGTTCCTGGTGGCTGAGCGCCGTGCCGGCCGGCCTGCGCATGATCCGCGAATACCGCCCCGACGCCATCTGGTCGACGTATCCGATCGCCACGGCGCACCTGATCGCGCTGACTCTGCAAAAACTCAGCGGCCTGCCGTGGGTCGCCGACCAGCGCGACCCCATGCTCGATGACAGCGACCCGCTGGCGCCGTATCCGCCTGAGCCGCGCCTGCACCGCATGCATGCGTGGATCGAACAGCGCATCGCGGCGCGCAGCGCGGCCATCGTCTGCACCACGCCGGGCGCCATCGATGCGCACCGGCGCCGCCTGGCGCAGGTCACGCGCGAGCGTTTCCACCTGATCGAAAATGGCTACGATGAAGACGGCTACCCGGACAGCCCTGCGCGCACGGGCCACCGCAGCCACTTTTTGCTGCTGCACAGCGGCGTGATCTACCCGTCCGAGCGCGACCCGCAGCCGTTGTTCGAAGCCCTGGCCCGGCTGCGCCACGACGGCGTACTGCATGCGCGCAATTTCCAGCTGGTGCTGCGCGCCACGGGCCACGATGCGTGGCTGGCGGGCCTGCTGGCGAAGTGCGGCGTCCAGGACCTGGTCAGCCTGGAACCGTTTCAGCCGCACGGCGCGGCGCTGCAGGAAATGCTGGCCGCCGACGGCTTGCTGCTGCTGCAGGCGGCCAACTGCAACGCGCAGATTCCCGCCAAGCTGTATGAATACCTGCGCTGCCGCCGGCCCATCCTGGCGCTGACCGACCTGGCGGGCGACAGCGCGGCCAAGCTGCGCCACTGCGGCATCGACACCATCGGCCAGCTGGCCTCAAGCGGCGACTGCGCGCGCGCGCTGCTGCGCTTCCTGGAACTGGCCCGCCAGGGCCGCGCGCCGCTGGCCAGCCCCACGGCCATCGCCCTGCAATCGCGGCAAGCCCGCAGCAACGCCCTGGCCGATGTGCTGGACCAGGTCAGCCACAGGAGAACAGCATGAAGCACCCGATACTTGCCTGCACCCTGGCCGCCTGCTGCGGCATGGCGGCGGCCGAATGTCCGCCCTACGTCAAGCGTACGCCGGGCGGCGACTACACGAGCGCGGAAGACCGCGACGGTCTGTCCGTGATTGAGAAATTCCATTTTTCGCGCGCCGTGGAAACGCTCACGCAAGGCATGACGGGCAGCCTGGGCGCCGACATCAGCTACACCCTGGAGCACTTCCCGAACCACCACCGGGCGCTGGCGTCGATGGCCAAGCTGGGATTGCGGCTGAAAAGCGCGCAGCCGGTGGGCGCCCGCTACACGGTCAGCTGCTACTTCGAACGGGCGATCGCCTTCGCGCCGCAGGACGTGACGGCGCGCATGGTGTTTGGCAACTACCTGCTGGCCACGGGCCAGGATGCGATGGCGCTGGAACAGCTGGATGCGGCCAGCCGTTTGGCGCCCGAGCAGGCCACCATCCAGTACAACCTGGGCCTGATGTATGTGAAAAAGAAGGAATACGAGAAGGCCAGCGCGCATGCGCAAAAAGCCTATGCGCTGGGCTTCCCCTTGCCGGGGCTGAAGAACAAGCTGAAGGCGGCGGGCAAGTGGCGCGAGCCGCCGCAGGCGCCGGCCGTCGTTGAAGCGAAGGAAGCACGGAAAACCGAGGAACCGGCCGTGCCGCCGGTCGAAGAACCTAGCGGGGAATGACGGCCGGCCGCTGGGCCACGCTCCAATGCCCCGTCGGCGAGGCGGCCAGCGCGGCAGCCAGGTCGCGCCGCGATTGCGCCTTGTCGGCGGCCTCGCTGATGAACGCCAGTTCGGCCGGCTGCAGCGCGGTGACGGTGAGCAGCATCACTTCGCCATATGGCGTATCGAACGATGGCGCGATGCTGCTTGCGCCCTGGGCCAGCAGCACGCCCACCTGTTCGTCCTCGTCTTCGAGGCCTGCCGGCGCATCCCGCACGTCCAGCACCATCGAGACGCTGCCGTGGCGCTGCACCAGCAAGTCGATGGAGCCATGGTCGGCCACGTTCTGGCTGACCTGGTAGATCAAGTCGAACAGCCACGATGCCTGCACCGCATCGCCGTCGAAGGCGGACAGCGGCGCCTCGATGCACACTTCCAGCAGGTGGCCGCGCGGCACAAACACGTCGTCGTCATCCTCGAACGGATCGCTCAAGCCATCGCTGGCGATGATGATGGTATCGGCACGGCGGATCACCCTCCAGGCCTGGCGCAGCGATGGCCAGCGGGGGCCTCCCATGAAGGCCGGGTTGACCAGCGGCGCCAGCACGTCGGTGTCTACGGTGCCCAGGGTGGCATAAAAGGCGTCGCGCGCGGCACAGGCCGCAGCCAGCATCTGCGCCCCCGCTTCCTTGCCGACGACGGCGTCGTCCGGTTGCGGTACTTGTGGAATATCGTTTTCAGGCATGTTATCAATCTATTATTTACGACACCTGACAAAACCGTAGCGAGCGGAAGGGAGAGGTGGCGAAGAAGCGCAACCGTACTCTAGTACGGTGAGCATCGCAGGCCGCCTATACCGACGCGCAGTAGGGTTGGTCGGGTGTCAATCAGCAGGAGGGAAATCGTGATAATTGCGGGGCAGATAACCCCAGAGGCGCGCCACCCGGTCCCGCACCTCGAAATCGAAGCCGATGCGTTGGAGCTCCGGCACGATCCACACGCCATGGTCGATGATTTTCTTCGGCAACAGCATGGCCACGTGTTCTTCCGAGTACAGGCTGATGTCGAACCATTCCACGCCCATGAACGGAAACGGCGGGTGATAATCCCACTCCGTGTCCCAGCGCGACACGTAGCCGGACACGGAGCCGTAGCGGTACGACGGCACCCAGTCGGTCCGCCCGCGCATGAAGGCCAGCAGTTCGTTCCACTTGCAGTCGTTGGCGGCGCCGGCCAGGTTGCGCCGCGCGATGTGGCCGCGCAGCTTGCGCTTGATGTCGTCGCCGCCGGCGTCGGCCAGCGGCAGGCTGTGCGTCACGGATGCCGTCATGCGGGGTCCGTTACGGCCACGCGCATGTTGGCCCGCAAATCCTCGACCAGGCGCTTGCGGCTGCTCAAGGCGTATTCGACGGGAGAAAAAGGCATGGCCGCCGCGGCATAGGCATCGATCAGCGCATGCATTTCCTGCGCCTGCTGCTGCGGCAGCAGCGTCTTGCTGCCGTTCCCGCTTTGCTGCGCGAGCTTTTCCTGCAGCACCTCTTTCCAGGCGATGTGGGCTTCCGACATGGAATTGGCCACGCACAGGGAAAACGTGCCGTTCAAAAAATATGTCCAGGCGCTGTCGGTACGGGCCAGTAAACCGTCCGCGATCGGGGCGCCCCTGTCGTCGAAACTGTCGCGCAGGCGCCAGGTCGTCAGGTTCAGGGTCGCCAGCGCGGCCGCATAGCGCGACGTAAATTGCGCCTTCAGGCGCGCTTGCGCCGTTTCCGCCCCCTCGGCGAGGGCATGGCGCGCAATGGCGATCCACCCCAGCTGGGACGGCGGAAAATAGCGGCCGGTCCTGGAACCGGGCGCCGCCATGGCGCCAAAGACGAAGGAACACAGATTGCCGCCGTCATCGACCACGTATGCGGGTGCCGGAACCAGGCCAGCCCGGATCAGGGCATCGATTTCGTCCATGCCCATGGCGGCGGCTGCCGCCAGCTGCGTCTCGTCCAGATAGTGCTGCGCGAGATAAGTATCGAGTTCCGTCATGCCCCGGTTTCCATGTTGATGACTGTTGTATCCGTAAACAGGCTTACTTCGCCACCGGCTTGACTTTCGACGCGGCCAGCACGGCGCGCTGGCGGGCCGTATCGATATCGTCGGCCGTGGCCAGCGCCACGCCCATGCGGCGGCGGGCGAACGATTCCGGCTTGCCGAACAGGCGCAGGTCCGCGCCCGGCACCTTCAAGGCGTCGGCCACGCCTTCAAAGGCGATGCCTTTCGCTTCCAGCTGGCCGTAGATGACGGCCGAGGCCCCGGGCGAACGCAGCGCCACGTTGACCGGCAAGCCGAGGATGGCTTTCGCGTGCAGCTCGAATTCGCTCTGCACCTGGCTGGCCATCGTGACCATGCCCGTGTCGTGCGGACGGGGGCTCACTTCCGAGAACCACACCATGTCGTCCTTGACGAACAGCTCCACGCCGAACAGGCCCAGGCCGCCCAGGTTATCCGTCACCTTGCGGGCGATCTCGCGCGAACGCTCAAGGGCCAGCGGCGCCATGCGGGCCGGCTGCCACGATTCCACGTAGTCGCCGTGCACCTGCAAGTGGCCGATCGGCTCGCAGAACTGCGTTTCGACCTGTCCCGAAGCACCGACGGCGCGCACCGTCAGCAGGGTGATTTCGTAATCGAAGTCGATGAAACCCTCGACGATGACACGGCCCGTGTCGACCCGGCTGCCGCTGGCCGCATACGCCCATGCCGCGTCCACGTCAGCGGCGCTATCGAGTTTGGACTGGCCCTTGCCCGACGACGACATCACGGGTTTCACCACGCACGGGAAACCGATCTCCTGGCAAGCGGCCTGCAACTCCTGCAGGCTGCTGGCGAAGCGGTATGGCGACGTGGCCACGCCCAGGGTCTCTGCCGCCAGGGTGCGGATGCCTTCGCGGTTCATCGTCAGCACGGCCGCGCGCGCGTTCGGGATGCACGTGATCTGCCCGGCCGCTTCCAGCGCCGCCAGGGTTTCCGTGGCGATGGCTTCGATTTCCGGCACGATCAAATCCGGCTTTTCCAGGGCTATCAGGGCGGCCAGCGCCACGCCGTCGCTCATGTCGATCACGTGCGAGCGGTGCGCCACGGGATGGCCCGGCGCGTTCGGATAGCGGTCGACGGCGATCACTTCCACGCCCAGGCGCTGCAGCGCGATGATCACTTCCTTGCCCAGTTCGCCGGAACCCAGCAACATGACTTTGATGGCGGTGGAAGACAGCGGTGTGCCGAAAGTGCGCGGGGCGATGGTGTTGCTGGTGCTGATAGTCATGGGCAGGGTCAATCTGGCAATGGAAAGATGGCCGGTACTATAGCAAATGCCGGCCATCTTGGACAGGGTGCGCCGCTGGCGTGCGCCCCCTGCCCCGCGTGGCAGGCTAGCCCGCGTACGCCCGCTTGATTTGCTCGATGTCGATCTTTTTCATGCCCATCATGGCTTTCATCACGCGCTGGGCCTTGACGGGGTCGGGGTCGCCCAGCAGCTTGATCATCAGGGTGGGCACGATTTGCCACGATACCCCGAACTGGTCCTTGAGCCAGCTGCATTGCTGCGCTTCCGGCGGCCCGCCCCGGGAGAGCAGGTTCCAGTAGTGATCGACCTCGTCCTGGGTTTCGCAATTGACCTGGAACGAGATCGCTTCGGAAAACTGGAACAAGGGGCCGCCATTCAAGCCCGTAAAGGTCTGGCCATCGAGTTCAAAGGCCACCGTCAGCACGCTGCCCGGCTCCTGGCCGTGGATTTCCTTGCCTTCCTCGCCATAGCGCAGGATCTGGCCGATCTTCGAATTGGGAAATATTTCCGTATAAAACCGGGCCGCCGCCTCGGCGTTGCCGTTGAACCATAAACATGGGGTAATCTTTTGTACGCTGTGCATGATGTCTCCCTAGTCCGAAATAGGAACGCCTTCCCTGTGCGGAAAGGACCGCCACCAATATAGTCATTATTGGGCCGCCGGGGCGCGCAATTTGCCTCCCCCTTGCGCGACATCGTCGCGCGCCAGCATGCCGGCGCTGGCCAGCAGCCGCAGCCGGGCCGATCGCCATTCCGCCTGGCAACGGATGCGCTCCTGCTGCGCCTCGAGCAGCGCCGACTGCGTGTTCAGCATTTCCAGGATATCGGCCGCGCCCAGGCCGAACTTGCGCCGCACGCTGGCCAGCGCGTCCTGCGCCGCATCCAGCCACGCTTGCGACGCGGCCAGGTTGGCCAGCGCCATGCTGGCCTCCGCATGCGTTTTCACCAGTTCCATCAGGGTCTGCTGCTGCACTTCCTCAGCCTCCGCCTCCCTTTGCCCCGCCTGCGCCTGCGCGCCGCGCACCTTGTAGTGGCGCGCAAAACCGTCGAACAGGGGAATGTTGAGCGAGATGCCCACCAGCGTTTCGCGCGTGGAAGCCGGAGACAAGCCCTGGTTGGGCCGGCCGTTCTGGTAGATATTGGCCGTCAGGTCGATGCTGGGGCGGCCCTCCGAGCGGGCAACGTCCACCCGGTCGCGCGCCGCCGCCAGTTGCGCCTGCGCCGCCAGGATGGCCGGATGGCGCTCCCTGGCCCTTGCCAGCCAGGCGTGCAGCTCATCCTGCAAACCCCCGTGCAGGCCCGCCGCCGCGCCGTCCGCGTCGTCGTCCAGGGTCACGCCCGCATCGGCCGGCAAGCCCAGGGTGTAGACCAGCACGGCACGGGCCTTGTGGAACTCGCCGTCGGCGCGGTTGGCGCCCAGAGCCGCCTTGGCCAGGGCGCTGGCCGCCTGCAGGGTGTCGCTGTGCGAGCCGAGACCCCGCTGGGCGCGGCGCTGCGTGGCCTGCACCGTTTCATTGGCCAGCGCCTGGTATTCCTGCCGCATGCGCACGCTGGCGCGCGCCGTCTGCGCCTCGAAATACGCGCTGACCGTCGCCGCCAGGGTCTTTTGCAGCACGGCGTCGCGGTTGGCCAGGGCCGCGTCAAGCATGGCTTGCGCGGAACGCTGGCCCGCCGCGCGCCCGCCGAAGTCGAACAGGCGCCAGGACAGGCTCAGCGAACCCGTATTGCTGTTCAGGCTGCCGGAAGGCGTGTCCGCGCCCGGATAGGCGGTGCGGTCGTGCACCCGGCTCAAGCCCCCATTCAGGGTGGGCAGATAGGCGGCCCTGGCCTCGCCCACGCCGGCCGCCTGCAGCCGGATGCCGGCCCAGGCGCCGTGCACCTGCGCGTTGCGGCACAGGGCCAGGTCGACGGCCGCCGGCAGGGTCAATGGGACTGCGGCTTCATAGGTAGATGGACATGGCGCGGCGTCCAGCATCTGCGCCCGGACTGGCGCGGCGACCAGGAACAAACCGGCGGCGAAGAAAATGGCGGCGTGCCTAGCGTTCATGCAGCGCCTCCTTCTGGTGCCGCACCAGCGGCGAGAGCACGTATTCGACCACCCTGCGCGTGCCCGTGCGGATTTCCGCGCGCACGGCCATGCCGGCCGACAGCGGCACCAATCTGCCGTCGATGACGATGGCCGGCTGGCGCAAGGTGATCCTGACGGCGTAGACGGGCCCCTTTTTTTCATCCTCGATGGCGTCGCGCGAGACGCTGCTGACGACGGCGGGCACGGTGCCATACTTGGTGTAGTCGAAGGCGTCGATCTTGACGGCGACCGCCTGCCCTGCCTGCACGAAACCCACGTCGCGGTTTTCCAGCATGGCGTCGATTTCCAGTTTGCCCTGGCGCGGCACGATCTGCATCAGCGCCTGCGCGGCCGGGACCACGCCGCCCACCGTGTGCAGTTTCAGTTGCTGCACCGTGCCGTCGACGGGGGCCGTCAGGCGCAGCAGGCTGCCGCGGGCGCCCGCGCGGCGCGCATCCTGGCCGCTGGCGGCCGCCACTCGCGCCCCTTCCGCCAGCGCGTCGTAGGCGTCTTTCCTCGTCTGCGCCACCAGGGCCGCCCGCTCGCTGCGGGCCGACGCCAGCTGGCCGGCCAGGTCGATCCGCGCCTGTTCCTTCTCCAGCCACGCGTGTTCGGCCACGTCGCGCGTGGCCAGCAGCGCCCGGTAATCGCCGGCCCGCTGCGCCGCCAGCGGCAGCGCCTGCGCGTAGCGGGCGATTTCGCCGTCGAGGTGCGCCAGCCTGGCGCGAAAACTCGCGTACTGGCCATCCACGTGCGCTTGCGCGGCGGCGCGCTCCAGGGCCGGGATCGCGTCCGGCGACGCCAGCTTCGGCATCGTCAGGGTGTCGACGGCGGCGATCAGCGCACGCGCGCGGGCCACCTGCAGCGCGGCCGCCACGGCGTCGCCGGCCGCCTTGTCGCGCTCGGCGTCGGGTCCCCGGCTGTCGAGTTCCACCAGCAGCTGGCCCGCCTGCACGGCCTGCCCCTCACGCACGTGCAGGGCGCGCACGGCGGCCACGTCGACGGAAGCGATGGTCTTGGTGTTACCGGATGGAATGATCTTGCCCGCCGCATGGACGATGATGTCGACCTTGCCAAAGACAGCCCACAGCACCACGCAGCCGACCAGCAGCATCAGCACCCTGGCCGTCAGGCGCAACGACGGCGACACGGGCCGCTCCTGCAGCGCCAGCGCGGCCGGCAAAAAGGCCGCCTCGTCTTCGCTGAGCACGGGGCCGCCCAATGCGGCGCGGTGGCGCCAGCTGTGCCGCAGTACCTGGCCGTAGCGTTGCAACAATTCGCCATATGCGGCGAGACGGTGGCCGGCACTCATGTTGCGTCCCCTGTTGCGCTCCCGTGCGTACCCTGCTGCAGGCTGTACAAATGGGCGTAGATGCCGCCCGGCCGTTTCAGCAGCGCATCGTGGCTGCCCAGTTCCGCCACCTGCCCCCGCTCCATGACGACGATGCGGTTCGCTTCGCGCACGGCCGACAGGCGGTGGGCGATGATGAGTACCGTGCGTCCCGCGCAAATGCCGCGCATATTGTCCTGGATAATCTTTTCCGACTCGTAGTCGAGCGCGCTCGTCGCCTCGTCGAAAATCAGGATGCGCGGGTCGCCGATCAGGGCACGGGCGATGGCGATGCGCTGGCGCTGGCCGCCTGACAAGCCCGTGCCGTGCTCGCCCACCATGGTGTCGTAGCCTTCAGGCAACTCGCAGATAAAATCGTGGGCGCCCGCCAGTTTCGCCACGGCAATGACCGCCTCGATGGGCAGGGCCGGGTCGCTGAGGGCGATATTGTCGCGCACGGAACGGTTGAACAGGATGTTTTCCTGCAGCACCACGCCGATCTGGCGCCGCAGCGACGCCGTGTCGATGACGGCGATATCCTGCCCGTCGATCAGCACCTTGCCCCGCTCGGGGATGTACAGGCGCTGCGCCAGCCGCGTCAGCGTGCTCTTGCCCGAGCCGGAGCGCCCGACGATGCCGATCACCTCGCCGGGTGCGATGGCGATCGACACCTCGCGCAGCACCTCGGCCGCGTCCGGGCGGTAGCGGAAACCCACCTGCTGAAAGTCGATGGCGCCGGCGATGCGCGGCAGGCGCGCCTTCTGGTTGCCCGCGTTTTGGCTGCCCGCTTCCGTACGGGCATTGAGGATGTCGCCCAGCCGGCTCATGGAGATGCCCACTTGCTGGAAATCGTTCCACAGCTGTGCCAGGCGCAGGATGGGCGAGGCCACCTGCCCCGCCAGCATGTTGAAGGCCACCAGCTCGCCCACCGTCATCCTGCCGTCGATGACGAGCGTGGCGCCCCACCACATGATGGCCGCCGTCACCAGTTTACTCACCAGGGTGACGCTGCCGCTGGCCAGCATGCCGATGTTGTTCGCCGACAGGCCGGCCGACACATAGCCGGCCAGCTGTTTTTCCCACTGCTGCTGCCAGCGCGGCTCGACGGCCATGGCCTTGACGGTATCGACGCCGCTGATCGTTTCAACCAGAAAAGACTGGTTTTCCGCGCTGCGGTTGAACTTGTCGTTCAAGCGCCCCCGCAGCACGGGCGTGAGCAGCATCGACAGGACCGCGTAGACGGGGATCGACGCGAGCACGACCACGCTGAGCGCCGCGCTGTACCACAGCATGGCGGCGATGAAGATGAAGGAAAACAGCAGGTCGAGCACCAGGGTCATCGCGTTGCCGGTAAGAAATGAGCGGATGTTTTCCAGTTCATGGATGCGGGCCACGGAATCGCCCACGCGGCGCGCCTGGAAATACGCGATCGGCAAGGCCAGCAAGTGGCGGAACAGGCGCGCGCCCAGTTCCACGTCGATCTTGCTGCTGGTGCGCGCGAAAACATAGGTGCGGATGAGGCCCAGCGCCGCCTCGAAGACGATGGCGCAGACCAGGCCGATGGCCACCACGTTCAAAGTCTGCATGGCGTGGTTGACCAGCACCTTGTCCATCACCACCTGGAAAAACAGGGGCGTGGCCAGGCCGATCAGCTGCAGCACGAAGGAAATGAGCAGCACTTCGCCCAGCAGCCTGCGGTATTTGACGATGGCGGGGATGAACCAGCTGAAGTCGAAGCGGGCCGTCTCGCCCGCATAGCTGGCCTTGCTGGTAAAAAAGATCAGTTCGCCCGACCAGGCGGCGAGGAAAGCGTCGCGGCCGAGGATCTGCGGCGGCTGGCCCGGATACTGGATCAGCACCTTGCTCACGGCGCCGTCGCTGCTGTCGACCTTGCCGAGAATAAAGAAACGCCCGTCGTGACCGATGGCGATGGCGGGCAGCGGCGCTTGCGCCAGCCGTTCGGGCGCCTGGCGCACCAGCTTGGCCGTCAAGCCCAGCCCTTTCGCGGCCAGCAGGACGGTTTGGCGCGTGAACACGGCCTGGCCGAAAGCGTGCTTGAGCTGGGCGCCGTCGGCGGCGATGCCGTGCAGGCTGGCCATCAGCAGCAGCGACAGCAGGCCCGTGTCGGGCGCGGGTTCGGTGGACGAAGTGGCGTGGCGATATGGAAGTACGGTCATCGGATCATGTCGGAAATCAATGGCGCAGCCGGGCCGGCACGTGCAAGGCCGGCCCGGCTGCGCGGGGGTGGAACTACGTGCTCAAGCGATCAATGCGCTGCCGCCAGCTGGATCTGCGTCGACGGGTTGCCGTGGCCGGACCAGGGCGCCGATGCGGCCGCGGGCACGGCAAAGCCGGCCATCGCTTGCACCAGCTGCGCCGGATCGGCTTGCCAGGCAGCGGATCCGCCCTGGCTGGCCGCGCCGAATTGCTGCGCGGCACGCCAGTTCTGCGCCAGCGCCGGCGCCAGGATGGCTGCCGTGCCGGCAGGCAAGGTCAGCTGGCCGGCCGGCGGCGGCGTCAGGCCCGCCATGGCTTGCACGAGGTTTTGCACATTGCTACCCAACAAGACGCGGCCATCGGCCATGCGGAATTCCTCGATGCGCACGGCCGTATCGGCAAACCAGTTATTCACGGTGATCTTGTCCGTGGTGCCGATGGTGCTCACTTCCAGGTTGGTGCCCACCTGGCGGAACCACAGCTGCTCGGCGCTGATGCCGGCCAGGAAAGACACGACGTCATGGCTGCCCGCCTCCTCCGTCTCAGCGATGATGTCGGCGCCGTCGCCGCGGGCGAAGATATAGGTGTCGTCCCCCGCGAGGCCGGCCAGAGTGTCACCGCCCTTGCCGCCTTGGAAGATATCATTGCCGAAGCCGCCAAAGAGAACGTTCTTGAGCTCATTGCCGATCAGCACATCGTCGAACTTGCTGCCGAACAGCATGCCGAAATTGGACAGCACGTCTACGCCGGGACGCGCGGTCAAGGGACCGCCAACGGGCGCGAAGACGGCCGTCACGCCTGTGCTGGCGCCGCTGTAATTGACCGAGTTGCCGGCACCGGCGCCATCGAGCACATTGCCGCCGGGGGTATCGACATAAAAGACGTTGTTGTTATAGGCGCTGCCAGTCACCTTCAGGCCGGCAGCGGCGAGGCGCACGTATTCGACATTGTCGGCCACCGTGTAATCGACGCTGGTGTAGACGGTATCGCTGCCGCCGTTACCCGTTTCGACGATGAAGTCGCCGCCATGATTGACGTAATACGTGTCGTCGCCGCCCAGGCCTTCGAGCAGGTCGGCGCCGGCCGTGCCGTTGATGACATCGGCGTTCGCGGTGCCGACAAAGTGCTGCCCCGTCGGCTGCGTCGGACCGTTGAAGTGCCAGGCCTGGGCCAGCACGGGCGCCAGGGCAGCGGCCGTGGCGGCCGGCAGGGTCAGCTGGCCCAGCGGCGGCGGCGTCAGGTTCGCCATCGCCTGCACCAGCAGCTGCACGTCGGCGCCGCGCATGACGTGGCCGGCGGCCGTGCGGAATTCCTCGATGTTCGGCGCAGCCGCGTTCCAGCCGCGGATGGTGATCTTGTCCGTCGTGCCGATGGTGCTCACTTCCATATCCGCGCCCACCTGGCGGAACCACAGCTGGTCGATATGCACGCCGGCCAGGAAGGCGATGGTGTCGTAATTGGCGTCGGCCGAGGGTTCGGCGATGACGTCGGCGCCGTCGCCGCGCGCAAAGACATAGATATCGTCGCCCAGGCCGCCGGTCAGCACGTCGTCCCCCTTGCCGCCTTGCAAGGTATCGTTGCCGAGGCCGCCGGACAGGGTGTTGGCCAGTTCGTTGCCTGACAGCACGTCGTCATGGGCGCTGCCTGTCACGTTGGAAATATTGACCAGCACATCGCTGCCCGGGCGCGCCGTGGCGTCACCGTTGACGGCGATCATGGCGGCCGTCACGCCAGCCTTGGACGCGGCATAGGTGGCCGAAGTGTTCGCGCCGACGCCGCGCAGCACATTGCCGCCGGCGGCATCGACGTGGAAGACGTTCGCGTTGCCGTTGCCCGTCACCGTCAGGCCGGCGGCGCTGACATGCACCTCTTCGACGTTGGCGGCCAGGGTGTGATTGACGGTAGTGTAGACCGTGTCGCGTCCGCCGCCCGCCTGTTCGACGACCGCGTCGCCGCCATGGTTGACGTAATAGATATCGTCGCCGCCCAGGCCGGCCATCACGTCGGCGCCCGCCGTGCCCTTGATGATGTCCGGGTTCGCCGTGCCGGTGAAAGTGCCATTGGTCGGCTGGTTCGGCCCCTCCGTGCGCCAGTTCTGCGCCAGCGCCGGCGCCAGAGCGGCGGCGGTCGCCGCTGGCAGGGTCAGCTGGCCGGCCGGCGGCATCGCCAACCCTGCCATCGCCTGCACCAGCTTGTGCACGTCGCTGCCCAGCAGCACGCGGCCTTCGGCCGTGCGGAACTCCTGAATGCGCGGCGCCGCACTGGAAAACCAGGCGTTGACGGTGATCTTGTCGCCGGTGCCGATGGTGCTTACTTCCAGCGCCGTGCCCACCTGACGAAACCACAGCTGGTCGGCATTGACGCCGGCCAGGAAGGAGACCACGTTATGGCTGCCCGCCTCTTCCATTTCCAGGATGGAATCGGCGCCGTCGCCGCGCGCGAAGATATACGTGTCATTGCCCTGAATGCCCGCCAGCGTGTCGTCGCCCTTGCCGCCGCGTAAGATATCGTTGCCAAAACCGCCCACGAGGGCGTTTTTGAGCTCGTTGCCGGTCAAGACATCGTCGAGCTTGCTGCCAACGATGTTGGCGATATTGAGCAGCACATCGCTGCCGGGAGGCGCGGTCAGCGGGCCATTCGCCCCGGACAGGGTGGCCGTCACGCCCGTGGCGGAAGCGGCGTAGTTGACCGCGTTGCCCGTGCCGCCGCCATCGATCCTGTTGCCGCCGGCCGCATCGACGAAAAAGACGTTATTGGTGTTGGCGCTGCCCGTCACGGTCAGCCCGGCGGCAGTCAGGTACATGTTCTCCACGTTGTCGGGCAAGGTGTAATTCACGCTGGTGTACACCTTATCGCTGCCGCCATTGGCCAGCTCGACGATCACGTCGCCGCTGTGGTTGACGTAATACGTATCGTCGCCCGCCAGTCCCTCGAGCACGTCCGCGCCCGTGGTGCCGGTGAGTACATCGGCGTTCGCCGTGCCCACGAAACGCTGCGGGGCCGCCAGGCTGTTCAGATAGGCGTCAATGCCGGACACGCCGGCCGCTTCGGAAGATGGCGCGAAGGCGGCGGATTCAAATTTCTTAGTCATATTGCAGTTTCCTGTCGTTAAACTTAAAAAAATCACGCGTGGATATGCCAGCGCAAGCCGGCATGGAAGACAAAGTCGTGCCGCGTCGAAAAGCAGCTTCGGCATGCACCCTGCAGTGACAGATCAGGCGGGGAAACACTGCCATTTGTCACGCAAATGTCATGAAAGCGGGATGTGGGGAGGGAGTGGCCGTACGGCGTGGGGATGGGACGTCGGCGGCTGGAGCGATGCTAAGTAACTAACCCCCAAGAAATTATTGTGATTTCTGACTTTCAAAACTTCACAAGAATTTCCTGAGGATTACTTAGCGGGCGCCCTCAGAGCTTGCAGCGTGCGCAAGCGGTCCATACTGGCCGCAAACGCCGCGAGTGCATCGTCCAGCGCCAGACCCGGCCGGCCGGCCGCGAAAACGGCCCAGGCTGGCGCGTGGCGCGCCGCCTCATCCCGGCCGTGCTGGCCATCGAGCCAGGCGATGGCAGCCATGGCTTGCTCCTGATCAAAGTACAACTGCGGCTGGCGCAGGTAATGTTCCAGATAGCGGTGCAGGTAGTCGCGGCTGGCGGGCGTGTCGAAAACGGCCAGCGCCAGGCAATACGCGCTGCCCGCGTAGCAGACCTCGCTGGCCAGCAGCAGGCCGCCCAGCTGGTCCGTGTAGCCGTCCTGCCCGGTCAATGCGGCCAGGTAGGCGCCCGCCGTGCGGCTGCGCCAGTCGAATTGCCCCAGCAGGCGGGCGATGAGGGCATCGTCGACCTGCGCCAGCCGCGCCACGCATGCGCTTACCTGGGGCTGGTGCAGACCCATGTACAAGGGCCGCACCCAGTCGTCGCGCAAGGCCGCCGTCAGCGCTTCCTGCGGCGGCAACGGCGCGATGCTGAACGGGTGGGCGTGGCGCACGGTGGCGCCGGCCACGTGGCGCCGCAGGGCGGTGTTGTCATCGCTCAAGGCCAGCCTCCCGAAGTACGCTGATCGAATTGTTCCACCAGGAAATCGATGAATACGCGCAGGCGCGGCGGCAGGTGGCGACTGGCAGGCCACAGCAGCCAGAACGCCGTGCGCGCCTGCGTGTGCGCGTCCAGCAGCGAAACCAGCTGCCCCGCCGCCAGCTCGCGCTGCACGGCGAATGCGGGCAGGTAGGCGATGCCCTGCCCCTGCACGGCCAGGAAGACGCGCATTTCCACGCTGTTGCACACCATGCCGGGTGCCGGCTGGGCAGACTCCTCCATCAGCGGCCACTGTTCCAGGCGGCCCGTGGCGGGAAAACGGTAGTGCAGGCGCTGGTGCCGCAGCAGTTCGGCGCCGTCGGCGGGCCGGCCATGGCGCGCCAGGTAGGCGGGCGACGCCACAAGCAAGCGGCGAAACGTGCACAGTTTGCGCCGCATCAAGCCCGAGTCGGCCAGCTCGCCCGTGCGCACGGCCGCGTCAAAGCCGTCGCTGACGATGTTGACCATGGCGTCGGAAAAATCGAGATCGAGTTCGATGGCGGGATACGCTTGCATGAAGGCGGCGATGGCCGGCTCGAACAGGCCGCTGTAGCGTGGCAGGCTGATGCGCAGGCGGCCGCTCGGCGCGCCGCCCGATTCGCCCAGTTCGCGCTCGGCCGCTGCCACCTCGGCCAGGATGCGCTTGCAGCGCTGCAGGAATTTTTCCCCTTCCGCCGTCAGTGCCAGGTGCCGCGTGCTGCGCTGGAACAGCCGCGCGCCGAGCCGCGCTTCCATGCGCGCCACGCTCTTGCCCACGGCCGACGATGACAGGCCCAGCAGCCGGCCCGTGGCCGAAAAGCTGCCGCTGTCGGCCACCTGCACAAACATGGCGATGCCGCCCAGGCTATCCATACGATTTTCCATTGAAGACATTCTTGTCCGATATGTTAGGCAGTTTAGCCTATTTTTCTTCAATGACGGGCGCGCCATACTCGTCCCTCTTTCTTTCATCTCCGACACCGATGCCCTCTTCCTCCCGCTTTTCTCTCCCGCTGCAAGTGCTGGCCGCCTGCCTGACGGGCTTGCTCATTCCCTTGTGCTTCACGGGCCCGGCCGTGGCCTTGCCCGCCCTCGGCGCCGAATTGCACGGCAGCGCCGCCGCCCTGAACTGGGTCGTCAATGCGTATATCCTCAGCTATGGCAGCGCCATGATGGTGGCGGGCAGCCTGACTGACGTGCTGGGACGGCGCCGCGTGTGGCTGGCGGGGCTGGCGCTGTTTTGCACGGCGACCCTGGCCATCGCCGTCGCGCCCTCGGTGGCATGGATCGCCGCGCTGCGCTTCGTGCAGGGTTTGGGCGGCGCGGCCGCGTTCGCCGCCGCCATGTCGTCGCTGGCGCCATTGTTCCACGGCGCGGCGCGCAGCCGCGTGATGAGCGTGCTGGGCACGACGTTCGGCCTGGGCCTGGCCTTCGGTCCGCTGGCGGCGGGCGCCATGCTGGCGCTGGCCAGCTGGCCCGCCATCTTTTACGCCACGGCCGCGCTGGGCGCCATCGGCATGCTGCTGGTCTGGTGCAACGTGCCGGCCGATCCGCCGCGCGGCAAGGGCCGGCTGGACTGGCCCGGCGCCATCAGCTTCAGCGCCGCGCTGGGCCTGCTGACCCTGGGCATGCTGCTGGCGCCCGAACACGGCTGGCGCAGCGGGGCCGTGCTGCTGCCCGTCGCCGCGTCGGTGCTGCTGTTTTTCATTTTTATCAGGATCGAACGCAGGACGGCGCAGCCCATGCTGGACTTGACCCTGTTCCGCCAGCGCCGCTTTGTGGCCGTGCAAGTGCTGGCCGCCTCGCCCGCCTTCCTGTTCATCGTGCTCATCGTCATGCTGCCGGGGCGTTTCATCGGCATCGACGGCATGTCCGCGCTGGCGGCGGGCCGTTTGATGGTGGCCCTGGCCGCGCCATTGCTGCTCGTGCCCGTGCTGGCGGCGCTGCTGTCGCGCTGGATCAGTGCCGGCATGCTGTGCGCGGCGGGATTGCTGCTGGCCGCGGCGGGCCTGGCCTGGCTGGCGCAGGTGCTGGGCCATGGCGGCACTGCGGCGCTGGCCGGCCCCCTGCTGCTGATCGGCGCCGGCATCGGCTTGCCGTGGGGCTTAATGGATGGCATGGCCTTGAGCGTGGTGGACACAGGGCGGGCCGGCATGGCGACAGGCATCTTCAATACCGTGCGCATCAGCGCCGACGGCGTGGCGCTGGCCCTGGCTGGCGCCCTGCTGGCCGGCCTGATCGCGGCGGCGCTGGCGCGGCAACTGCCCGCCGATCTACCGCTATTGGCGGCCGCCAGCCGCGCCGCGCTTGGCGATATGCAACAGGCAACACAGCTGCTGGGCGGCCACGAAACACTGCTGCGCGCCAGCTATGACGCCGCCTTCCGCCAGTTGCTGAATGGCCTGGCGCTGCTGGCCGTGGCGCTGGCGGCGCTGCTGCCGTATTTGCTCAGGAAGAAAGAAAGGCGTCTAGGCGTCGAGGCCGTAGAACACCGCGACAAGGATGGCGATGTTGTTGCAGGCGCGGGAAAAGGTCGTTGTCGCGTAGGCCACGGCCACAGTGGGCGTGCGGTAGCGCAGGTAGACAAAGCTGAACATCGCGCCTGAACCGAGCGCGACAATGGCGTGCAGCAAGCCGCCGCTGATGTAATGCACGATGGCCCACAGGATGGCGCCGATAAAAATGCTCAGCTGCCGGGTGGCGCCCAGGCGCTTGAGGATTTCCAGCGGCAGCAACTGGCCGAGAAACGTTTCCAGGATGGGAGAATAGATGACGACCCAGAACACCAGCAGCGGCAGCGACATTTCGCGCTTGAACTTGGACAGGCCCGTGTGTGCGCCCCAGTATTCGGGTGGCAGCAGCCATTTCGTGAGGAACAGGATGGCAAAGCACAGCATGCAGGTGAGCAAGCCCCAGCCGAGACCGGCAAGGGCCAGCTGCAGCACGGGCGGCGCCGGCTTGTCGTCGTCCGGGCTGGATAGATCGTGGCTGCTGCGCACTTGCATGAGTCGTCCTGGCGGTGATCCAGCGCTCATTGTAGCGCGGAATACGACTATTGGCGCATGGCTGCCGGCGCGCCGTGCCGTCGGCGTCAGGCCGCCAGGCGCAAAGGGCCGTTCGCCGGCGGGGCCAGTTTGAAAATGCCCACTTCCTGTTCCAGCTGCGCCGCCTGCTGCTGCAATTCGTGCGCGGCGGCGGCCGCCTGCTCGACCAGGGCCGCGTTTTGCTGGGTCACGCGGTCCATGTCGACGATGGCGCGGTTGACTTGCTCGATGCCGGCGCCCTGCTCCTGCGTGGCATGGCTGATCTCGGCCATGATGCCCGTCACCCTGCCGATGCCGGCCACCACCTCATGCATGGTGGCGCCCGCCTGCTCGACCAGCACCGTGCCCGTGCCCACCTTGCTGACGGAATCGTCGATCAGGGCCTTGATTTCGCGCGCGGCGGCGCTCGAGCGCTGCGCCAGGTTGCGCACTTCCGTCGCCACCACGGCGAAACCGCGCCCCTGCTCGCCCGCGCGCGCCGCTTCCACGGCCGCGTTCAGGGCCAGGATGTTCGTCTGGAAGGCGATGCTGTCGATCACGCCGATGATGTCGACGATCTTGTTCGACGAGGCATTGATGAGGCCCATGGTGTGCACCACTTCGGCCACGGCCTTGCCGCCCTGCTCCGACACCTTCGACGCTTCGCGCGCCAGGTGGTTCGCCTGCTGGGCGTTGTCCGCATTCTGGCGCACGGCGGAAATCAGTTCTTCCATCGATGACGCCACTTCCTCGAGCGAACCGGCCTGCTGCTCCGTGCGCTGCGACAGATCGCGGTTGCCCGAGGCGATCTCGGTGGAGGCCGTGGCGATGCTTTCCGTACCGTGGCGCACCTTGCCGACGATGGCAGCGAGGTTGTCGCGCATGGTCTTGATGGCGAACAGCAGGCTGCTGTCGTCGCCGTGGCGCGTATGCACGTCGATGGCCAGCTCACCGAGCGCGATGCGTCCGGCAATCGTGGCCGCATACGCAGGTTCGCCGCCCAGCTGGCGCAGCAGGCCCCGCGTGATGACGGTAGCGACCGCAATACAAATGAGCACGCTGAGCGCGGCCAGCACGCCGATCCAGCGCAGCGACTGCCCGTAGATGGCGCGCGCAGCCACGCTGGCCTGCTCCGATTCGCGCTGCACGTTTTTCAGGACGGCATCGATGTCGGACACGATCTGGCGCCGCAGGGGGCTGCATTCCTCGACGAGGAAAGTGCCGTACTGCTCCATCTGTCCCGTGGCGCGGAACTGGCGCGGACGCAGCAATTCCTGCGCCATGGTTTTCAGGCCCGTGCTGACTTTCTCGAATTGCGCATCGCCGGCGAACTGCGGCGCCAGCTTCGCCAGCGCGTCCAGGTACAGCGCTTTCTGGGTGTCGAGGATGGCCAGCTCCTTTTCGGCGGCGGCCTGGTCATGGAAGATATATGCGTTGCGGGCAGCCAGGCCCGTCTGGTCGAGCGCTTCGCGCGCCACGTACAGCGGTTCGAGTTTTTCCAGCTGCACTTTTTCTTGCGCGTCCATGGCGCCGGAGATGGCGCCGATGCGCAGCAGCGCGAAAGCGGCCAGCACCAGCATGAGCAAGACCAGCAGCCCGAAGCCTGCGCTCAGGCGCGCGCCTATCGTCAAACGATTGAATGACATCATTGTTGTTATTGCCCTGTATAAAGTTGATTGTTGCCGGCTCCGCTAGAGCCGGCGATCTGCTCGCCGTCGTGTTGCCTTTCCCGCATGGCGCGGGATGGGTCTCTAACTGGCGTTTTTTGGGCAGTCAGCTTCTAATTTCGGGCAATGCAGGCGTGCGGGACTTATCCCTACGCCATACAACAGCACACTGAATTATAAGCGAACAGCGTTATGGATGATTCCACGCGCTCGCTTTTAGTGCCTTGATGCAAGTCAAGAACCGCCGTGTCAGCCCGCGCCCGGGGCGTCGATGACGGCCATGGTGATGCGCGAAATGCAGCACAGCTTGCCGTCATCGTCGACGATGCGGATTTCCCAGACCTGGCTGGTGCGGCCCCGGTGGATGGGCGTGGCGCGCCCCGTCACGTGGCCGCCGCGCACGCCGCGCACGTGGTTGGCGTTGATTTCCTGGCCCACGCTCACCTGCCGGCGGCTGTCCAGGCAGGCATTCGCGGCCATGCTGCCCAGGGTTTCGGCCAGCAGGACCGACGCGCCGCCATGCAGCAGCTTGAAAGGCTGCATGGTGCGGTGGTCGACGGGCATGGTCGCCTCGATCCAGTCGGCGCCGAAGGCCGAGAATTCGATGCCCAGGTGGCGCATGGCCGTGCCCTCGCTGGCGGCGTTGAGGGCGGCCAGGTCGAGCGGTGCGTGCCAGATTTCCATTGTTACCCCTTCAGTGATGAAATAAAGCCATTGTAGGACAGAGCGCCAGCGCGCGCCGCTTCATCTTTCCTTCACCGTGGCACGGGGTAGCCGGGGCATTAACTGGTTATAATTGCCCCATTCTTTCAAAACGAGGTTGTGTATGAAGTGGGCCTTGCTGGGCATTTTTGTGTTTTCTGTTTTACATATTCATTTTCGGGGCAAGGTGCGCCTGCCGTTTCGCCGCCAGATCTTCGATCACTCCTCGTTCATGGCGCCGCTGAACCTGTTCATGCACACCTTTTCCAAGGTGCCGGCCACGCCCTATCTGTCCGTCGATCAATTCCCGGAACTGGCGCCGCTGCAGCAGAACTGGCAAATCATCCGCGATGAAGCGCTGCGCATGCAGGAAATGAAAAAGATCAAGGCGGCCGAAAAGAACAATGACGTGGGCTTCAATTCCTTCTTCAAGTATGGCTGGAAGCGTTTCTACCTGAAATGGTATGACGCGAACCACCCGTCGGCACAGCAGATGTGCCCGCAAACCTATGCGCTGCTGCAATCGATTCCGTCGATCAAAGCGGCCATGTTCGCGGAACTGCCGCAAGGCGGCAAGCTCAACCCGCACCGCGACCCGTTCGCCGGTTCGCTGCGCTACCACCTGGGCCTGCAGACGCCGAACGACGACCGCTGCTTCATCGACGTCGATGGCGAGCGCCACAGCTGGCGCGACGGCCAGGCCGTGATGTTCGATGAAACGTATATCCACTGGGCCCGCAACGACGCCGACAGCGACCGCATCATCCTGTTCTGCGACATCGAGCGCCCGATGCGCTACCGCTGGGCGCAAGGCTTGAACCGCTGGCTGGGCCGCACGCTGATGACGGCCGCCGCCTCTCCCAACGAACTGGGCGACCAGGTGGGCGGCGTGAGCAAGCTGTTCCAGATTTCCTGGACCATGGGCCAGTACCGCCGCCGCTTCAAGGCGTGGAACAAGACGGCCTACCAGGTCACCCGCGTGGCGCTCGTGATTGGCATCATCGCGCTGATCTATTTTATTTAAGCGCCTGCTTGCACCGCATGGGAAAACGGCCTTCGGGCGGTTTTTTTTATAATGCGATGCCATCGACCCGGAGAATGTTGAAAAATGACCGAACGCGACCGCCAGTACGACATCCAGATCGGCGAGGATGCATGGATAGAACACGTCAGCATCGCAGAACGCTACGGCCAGGCCGTGGACATCGATGCCCACCTGGCAGGGCTAGGGCCGCTGATCGACCGCCTGGAAAGCTATTGCGTGGCCGGCTGCTGCGGCTTCGATGCCTTCGATTTCACGCGCGGCGGGATCGACGCGGCGCTGCCCGGGCTTGATCGGGCGGCATTACTGGCGGCATGCGCGTCGGCCAGGAATGCCGTGGCGGCGGTGACCAGCGGCGTGGTACTGAGTCCCAGAATGAACAACGCGGCCGACAGCCTGGTCTTCCTGCGCCTGCTCGAGCATATCGAAGCCTGCATCGCCGGCAGTCCGGCAGCCGTTTGACGGCGGCGCCTCTCCCAACGAACTGGGCGACCAGGTGGGCGGCGTGAGTAAATTGTTCCAGATTTCCTGGACCATGGGCCAGTACCGCCGCCGCTTCAAGGCGTGGAACAAGACGGCCTACCAGGTCACCCGCGTGGCGCTGGTGGTCGGCATCATCGCACTGATCTATTTTATTTAAGCGCCTGCTTGCACCGCATGGGAAAATCGCCTGCGGGCGGTTTTTTTTATAATGCGATGCCACCGACCCGGAGAATGTTGAAAAATGACCGAACGCGACCGCCAGTACGACATCCAGATCGGCGACGACGCCTGGATCGAATTCATCGATCTTGACGGCCGCTATGACCAGGCGATCGACATCGATGCCTTGCTGGGGGAACTGTGGCAGCTGATCTGCCGGCTGGAAACGCATTGCGTGGCCGGCTGCTGCGGCATGGATGCCTACGATTTTACGCGCGCAGCCATCGATACGGTCTTGCTGGAACTGGATCGCGCGCAGCTGCATGCCGCCTGCGCGCAGGCCAGGGCCGCCGTGACGGCGGTGGCCAGCGATGTCTTGACGAGCGCCACGATGAATCACTTTGCGGATAAACGCGTGTTCTTGCAATTGCTCGATCATCTCGACGCGTGCATCGTCGCACAGGATCGCGCAGGGGCTTGACCTTGCCAAGGCGGGAAGGCCCAAGGTGACGATATTGCAAGATAACCGAGGAGAATCCCGCATGCCAAAAATCACCGTCCTGCCCCATCCCGAACTGGCTCCCGACGGCGCCGTCCTCGACGCGCCCGAGCAAATGAGCATCTGCGACGCCTTGCTGCTTCACAAGATAGACATCGAACATGCCTGCGGCCAGGTGGGCGCCTGCTCCACCTGCCACGTGGTCGTGGTGCAGGGTTTCGACTCGCTCAACGCACTGGGCGACAATGAAGAAGACATGCTCGACCAGGCCTGGGGCTTGCAGCCCCACTCGCGCCTGTCGTGCCAGGCGCGCGTGTCAAACGAAGACCTGACGGTCGAACTGCCCCGGTACACGCTCAACCACGCCAAGGAATAATTCCCGGCGCGGTGAGCCGCTTAAACCATGCTTACCACATGATTACGCGCTGCTCGGGCGGCAGGTACATCGGGTCGCCCGGCTTGATGCCGAACGCCTCATAAAAGCCGGGCTGGTTCTTGACCGTGCCTTTGGCGCGGAATTCGCCCGGCGAATGGGGGTCGCTCTTGATCTGGGCGATCGCCGCTTCGGGACGCAGTTTCGCGCGCCATTTCTGCGCAAAGCCGATGTACAGGCGCTGTTCGCCCGTCAAGCCGTCGATGACGGGCGACGGCTTGCCGCCCAGCGAGCGCTGGTAAGCCTTGTAGGTGATCGACAGGCCGGAATTGTCGCCGATGTTTTCGCCCAGGGTCAGCTCGCCATTGATGTGGTAGCCCGGCACGGGGCTGTAGGCGCCGTACTGCTTGACGAGGCCGGCGGCCAGCGCCTTGAAGGCGGCGCGGTCTTGCGCCGTCCACCAGTTGCGCAGGCGGCCCTTGGCATCGTACTGGCTGCCCGAATCGTCGAAGGCATGGCTGATCTCATGGCCGAAAGTGATGCCCAGCAAGCCGTAATTGACGGCGTCTTCCGCTTTCACGTTGAAGAATGGCGGCTGCAAAATGGCGGCCGGGATGGTGATGGCGTTCAGCGCCGGGCTGTAGCTGGCGTTGACGGTTTGCGGCGTCATCGACCATTCGTCGCGGTCGACGGGCTTGCCCAGCTTGGCCAGGTTTTGCTGGCGGCTCCACAAGCGCGAGGCGCGCACGTTGGCGATCAGGTCGTTCGGCTGCGTCTGCATGCTGCTGTAGTCGCGCCAGGTATCGGGATACGCGATCTTCGGCTTCAGGGCGGCCAGCTTGAGCTGCGCTTCCTTCTTGGTTTCCGGGCCCATCCAGTCGAGCTGCTCGATGCCCTCCTTGAACGAGGCGACGAAATTGTCGAACATGGCCATCACGCGGGGCCGGGTTTCCGGCGGCAGATACATGTCCACGTAGCGCTTGCCGACGGCGTCGCTGATGGCGTTATCCGTGAAGCGCAGCGCCAGCTGCCACTGCGGTTCGCTTTGCGGCACGCCGCGCAGCACCGTGCCGTCGAAGGCGAAACGCTCCTTGACGGTGGCGCTGTCCAGGTAGGAAGCATAGCTTTCGATGATGCGCCAGTTCAGGTAGCTCTTCCACGATGCCAGCGGCACGGCGGCCACGGCCTCGGAAAAACCGCTGAGGAAGCTGGGCTGGCGCACCACGGCCGAGGTTTCCTTTTTCGCCAGGCCGGCGGCGGCAAAGTAGGCTTTCCAGTCGAAGGCCGGGGCCAGCGCCGCGAACTTGTCGAAATCGACGCGGTTGTACGACTTGACGGGATCGCGCATCTGCACGCGCGTCCACTGCACGGCCGCCAGGCGCGTTTCGATGTCGAGGATCTGCGCCGCGTGTTCGGCCGCGGCCTTGTCGCCGCTCATGGCCAGCATGGTCTCGATATGCTTGAGGTATTTGGCGCGCACGGCTTGCAGCTTGGCGTCGTCATCCTTCAGGTAGTAATCGCGGTCGGGCAAGCCTAGGCCGGACTGGCTGATGTTGACCGTGTAGCGCTCGGGGTCTTGCGCATCGGGCGCCACGTACGCGGAAAACGGCGTCTGGATGCCATTGCCTTGCAAATAAGCAAACAGCGCCGGCAAGTCCTTCTTGTCCTTGATGGCGGCGACGCGGGCCAGCTCGGCCTTCAGGGGCTTGAAGCCGGCTGCATCGCGCGCCTTGTCGTTCATGAAACTCGTGTACAGGTCGGCGATCTTGTGCGCCTCGCTGCCGGGCTTGCCCGGGTTCTTGACGGTGGCATCGATCAGGCCGCGCAGCTGGCCTTGCGCGATTTCACGCAATTCGATATACGTGCCCCAGACGGATTTGTCGGCCGGGATCTCCGTATTGCGGGTCCACACGCCGTTGACGTAGCCGTAGAAATCATCCCGGGGGCTCACTGCCGGGTCCAGGGTTTTCAGATCGATGCCGGAGACGGGCGCAGCAGCAGTTGCGGCTTGCTGGGCGTACAGCGATGGCGAAGATAAGGCGAGCAAAGCGCAACAGGCGGCGCTGATAAGCGAACGTTTCACGAAGATTCCTTTAATTGTTTTCACTTCATGTTGGAGAACATGCTGTGTCCAGGCATGCGAGGCAGGATTATAGTCGGCCTGCCTTCGTGGAAACAATGTCCGTTGAACAATTCCAGTGATCAGCGGCTCAGGAGCTCAAACAGGTCTGCGCCTTGCTTGGCGCCCTGATTGCGCTGCATGTCGGCCAGCGAACCCGGCGTAGGCGCGCCATCTCCGGCCGCGTGATTGAAATAGTTAAAATCGAGCTTGATTTTATCTTGCAGGCCGCTCGCGTAATTCTCAGGATACTGTGCCTGTTCCAGCTGCGGCAATGCATTGAAATGCGCCAGCGCCGACTTGAAGAAATTGGTCATCTTGCCGGTGGTATTGTATTCCTGCATGGCTTGCGCCACGACCTGGCTGCGCCACGCCTGCTCTTCATCATAGGCCTGCGTATAGGCGGCGCGCCGCTCGTTGACCGTAAATGTCCCGCTGTCGTCGTGCGTGATGGTGGCCAATTGCTCGCGCGACAAGCCCGCAAACGGATTGGGACCCTTGTTATCGATAAACGCGGTCGCGGCGGCGGCCGACCTGGCCGATGCCGCGTCATTCGGTTGCGGCAGCTGCTGTGCGGCGGCCGCCTTGTGTCCGGCGTCCAGCGGATACAGGATGCTGCTGATATTGTCATTGACCCATGCGCCCAGCGATCGATGATCGTATCCCTCGATAGCGGTGCTGGTCGCCGTCGCGGCCGTCGACAAACGCCCGGCCAGGGTCGAAATCACGACCTCTTCCGCGACGGCGCCGACGCCGACTGGCGCCTGGGCTGTCTGGGCCTTGTCCGATGCTGCCTTGCCTGATGACACTTTGTTGCCTTCCGCGGCAGACAGTGCCCCGGGTTGGATTCCCGCCGTGCTGATATTGATCATTGTCTGCCCCTGGATAAGTAAATGTTATTATATAAGTAAATATTACTATAGCACAACAAATGTCAAACCTGAGCAAGGGAATGGAGCAGCTTGATGCAGGAATACAGATTCAATATTTTCGGCACGCTGATCGCCATCCGGGGCAATCCGGGAGCATGGCGCGCATTCTATCTCGGTGCGGAAGGCAAGCGCCGCCCCGCCGATTTCATTATTCCGGACGATATTCAAGCAGATGCGCTATGCGAATACCTGGCCGACCTGTTCCATGAAGAGGCGACGCCGCGCAATAACACAACGACACAGATATCTTGTATGCCCGCCAGCATCACTCGCACTGAAGGATCGCCGTGAATAGATGGATGGAATACCTGTTCAGGGAACATAGCGAAAAAAAGCTACGCAGATGGGCACAACGGCTGAAGTTTTTCCGTTTTTTCAGGGCACTTGGAGGACATGCCAATGACGGCGACTCATTGGATATCTCCTTTGTCTATAAGGAACCGGCGCAACTCGACACATTTTTGGCGGACCTGGGCGTCGACCTGGTGAAATTTGACGCACTGCCACCGCAGCCCGTGCCGGGCGTCGCTTACCAGGGCGATCTGTTCCTGCAGTTTCCATCACTAATTGATGATACATTGTGGCAACAGCCAGGTCAGTGCACCATCACGGGTATCGAGGTGTTTATCTGGTGCCACGCAGGGGTGGTGAAAATTTCTTTACATGATGGATATGCAGTGTCAGAGCAGAATGTCCGCGACGCGGCAGTCATCGAAAAGCTGCTCGCCCGGGTGGTTCTTGAGCGGATAGATCCGCCTGCCGATAGCCGTCATTACTTTTGCCCGGAATAGCATGCTGATGCAATGCGCCCCTACTTCACCGGCTCGAACGTCACCGTCAAGCCATTGCCCGTGGTCCTGATCTGCGTGGGCACGAATTGCACGCCCGCATAGCGCAATTCGTCGGGCTTGAACGTGTAGATCGGCGTTTCATGCATGAGCTGGTCGGCCACCAGGCTGGCCACCTTGGCGAACTGGCGCTGCTGCGCCTCGTCCATGCCGTCGATGCTCACCTTGTCCACGCTCGCTTCGCTCAGGTAGACGGCGTTGCGCTGCGCGTCGAGCACCAAACGGCCCGACATGGCCAGACTGCCGCGCCAGGTCTGGCGGATGAACGGCGGCATCACGCTGGCGTCCACGCTCAAGGCGACGCGCTCGCGCTCGGGCTGCAAGGACAGCTGCGGGCGGGTCAGCTTGACGTCCAGCACGGACAGTACCCGTTTATCGATGGGAAAGCGGCGCTCGAGGCCTTGCTGCATCTTGCTGAGCGACACATTCACGTCGCGCGGGCCGATCAGGGTGGAACACGAGGCCAGCACGCTGCAGGCAAAGGCGGCGATGGCGGCGGTTTTCAGCAAGGGACGGATGGTGCTCACGTTCATGGATAGTCTCGGTGGAAAGATGGCGTCATCTTACACATGCGTCTGCTTTCACGCAAAAACCGGCGCCCACCTTGCGGCGGGCGCCGGTTTTTCTTATGTTGGCCCGCTTAGCGGACGAACAGGGCGATCAGTATGACGATGGGTAATGGAATGCCCAACAGCAGCAAGAGGATGGAACGCATGGCAGACTCCTTGATTTATCTAATAGGTAGGGGTTCAGATGGTGACGTGGCGCAGCACGCGCTCATGGTCGCGCTGGCGGCCGCCGAACGTTGCCGCCAGGCTGGCAACGAAAGCGCCGAGCAGCAAGGCGACGAACATCCACAGTGCCGTGTGGGCGCCGGCCTTGCGGGCCGTTTCCGCCGCTTGCTGGGCGGCAGCCTTCGCATCGGCGGCAGCTTTCACGGCGCGCGCATAGACGGCGTCGACGCGCGCTTCCGCTTCAGCCTGCGTCACGCCCATGCGGCTGGCCACGACCTGGCCCAGGTAGGCGCGGTCATCGGCGGCCAGGCTGCCCGTGGACAGGCTGGTGGCGAAGATCTTGCCGATTTCCATGCGCTGGTCGGCGACGGTCGCGCCAGGATTCGCCATCGCTGGCGTGCCGGTGGCAGCTGGCGCTGGCGCCGCGCGCAGCAGCATGTCCGAGAAATAATCGAGCGGATTGGCGCCGCCTCCCTCGCCTTGCCTGGCGCTGGCGGCACCTGCAGCACCTGCGCCCGCCCCTACGGCCGGGCCAACTGCCGCCGCCACGCCGCTGCCCGCATCGATGGCGCCGCTCAGCACGGCGCGCGTGCCGCCGGCCAGCACGGCCACGGTGATCAGGGTGGCCACGGCCCAGGCCAGCAAGCCGTGCGCCGTATCGCGGAAATGCACTTCATCCGTATGAATGGCGCTCCATTTCACGCGCAGACGTCCCGCCATGTAGCCGCCGATGCCGGAGGCGGCCAGTTGCATGAAGGCCAGCCAGGCGATGGTCGACACGCCGATGGCCGTGGCGTTGAACGACCACGGCGATACGGACGACAGGCCCAGGCCCACGCCGAGGATCAGCAGGATGAAGGACAAGGCGGCCGCCGCGGCGGCGCCCGCCAGCACGGCGCCCCAGGACACGCCCGGGTTGTTCAGGTCCGATACGGACAGTTGTGTAGCTTGCATGAAATACTCCCTTGGTTGTTGATTTTTTATGCCGTTCAGGCGGCGACGCCCGTCAGCTGTTGCTTGCGCGCGGCCATTTCCTTGCCCAGCGCGTCGAGGTCGACGGCCGTATCGCGTACCTTGGGAAACATATCGCCCTCTTCTTCCTGGACGTGATGTTCGATCTGCTCGGACAGGACCTTGACCTTGGCGTCGTACAGGTCATCGGCGGGGTCCATCGCGGTAATTTGCGCGATGAGTTCCTTGGCGCTAGCGTGCTCGACGAGGGCTTCATCCATCAGATCGCCATCGTGGATGGGACGACGCACGGCCGGGTAGAAGATTTCTTCTTCCAGCTGCGTGTGCACGGTCAATTCCTGGCAGATCTGGTCGGCCAGCTTTTTCTTGGTGGCAAATGAGCGGTCGCTCAAGCCTTCATACTGGGCAAACAGGGTTTTCACGGCCTTGTGGTCCTGCATTAATAAACTGATCGCATTCATGACGCCTCCTCGTTGTTGATGAGGCTAGGATGCGCCACGGCGGCGCCTGCGTATGTGCGACGCCTTACACAATCTTGATATTTGATACACATCAGTGCACGGACGCTATTTGATGCCGTGGTGGTTCATCAAGTCGTACAGCGTGGGCCGGCTGACGCCCAGCAGTTCGGCCGCCTTGGCGATATTGCCGTCGGCTCGCGCCAGCGCGCGCACCATGACCTTGTATTCGGCTCCGTCGCGTGCCTGGCGCAGGTTCAGCGATTCGTCCTGGGGCGCCGCCTGGGCGCCGGCGGGCAAACCCAGGTCGTCGGCGGCGATCTGCGGCCCGTCGCTCATGATGACGGCCCGCTTGATGCAGTTTTCCACTTCGCGCACGTTGCCTGGCCAGCCATAGCTTTCGATCAGCTGCAGCGCGCCGGCGCTGAAATGCAGGTTGCCGCGCCCTTCGCTGGCGCAGAACTTGTTCTTGAAATGATGGGCCAGCAATGCCGCATCGCCAGCCCGCTCGCGCAGCGGCGGTATGCGCAGCACGATTTCGCTAAGGCGGTAAAACAGGTCTTCGCGGAAACGGCCCTGTTCCGCCAGCACCTTTAAATCCTGGTGCGTGGCGCAGACAATGCGCACGTCGACGGCGATCTCGGCCCGTCCGCCCACCCGTTCGATGATTCTCTCCTGCAGGAAACGCAGCAGTTTCGCCTGCAGCGCCATCGGCATGTCGCCGATTTCATCGAGAAAGAAAGTGCCGCCGTGGGCCAGCTCGATCTTGCCCAGCGTTTGCCGCGCCGCGCCCGTAAACGCCCCCCGCTCATAACCGAACAGCTCGCTTTCCAGCAAGTTTTCCGGGATGGCCGCGCAATTGATGGCGACAAAACGCTGGGCATGGCGGCTCGACAGCGCATGCAAGCCCCGCGCGATCAGTTCCTTGCCGCTGCCCGAATCGCCCAGCAGCATCACGCTGGCCGACGAAGGCGCCACTTTTTCCACGCTGCGGCACAGTTTGAGCATGCCCGGATCGCGGCTGACGATGCCGGCCAGCGGGGAATCGGCCTGCGTCTGCAGCATGCGGCGGTTTTCCTGCTGCATCGCGTGCAAGTAGAACGCGCGGGCGATGACGAGGCCCAGCATGTCGGCCTCGAACGGTTTCTGGTGAAAATCGTAGGCGCCCAGCGCGATGGCTTTCAAGGCATGCGCGCGCTCCTGGTTGCCCGACAAAATGATGACTTTCGTGTCCGGCGCCAGCGCGAGGATTTGCTGCAGCGTGGCCAGGCCTTCCGTGGCGCCGTCCGGGTCGGGCGGCAAGCCCAGGTCCATCGTCACGACGGCAGGCTGGTGGCGCCGCACCAGCGCCAGCGCCGCCTCGCGCTCGCCCGCCAGCAAGACCTCATAACCGTCGAAACTCCAGTGCAGCTGCTTTTGCAAGCCGGGATCGTCTTCGATGACCAGCAGTTTCTGTTTGCCCATGGCACTCCTTTGCTATGCCGCATGCAGCGGCAGGATCACGCGGAACGTCGTGCCCACCTGCGGTTCGCTGCGCACTTCCAGGCTGCCGCCCACTTCGCGCAGGTACTCGCGGCTTTCGAACACGCCGATGCCCATGCCCGCCGTCTTGGTCGTGTCGAACGGCTTGAACAAGCGTTCGCGGATGAACTGTTCGCTCATGCCCTGCCCCGTATCGTCAAGCTCGACCACGGCCGTGTGCTGCTCGCGCCGCAGCCGCACGTCCACCTTGCCGTCGCTGGCCGTGGCCTCGATGGCATTCTGGATCAAGTGGCCCAGCACCCGTTCCAGCCGCGCGCGGTTGGCCAGCACCGTCAGTTCGCCATCGACGATTTCCAGCCGGGGCGCCGGCGCCAGGCTCGCCTTGGCGGCCACGGCCTGGCGCAGCAAACCGTCGAGCAGCAGCGGCGCGGGCGCTTCCGGCGCCTCGCCGCGCGCCAGCTTCTGCAGCAGGGTCTTCATTTTCTGCACGGAATGGTCCAAGGTGCCCAGCATGTCTTCCTGGAAGGCGGGATTGGCACGGTGCTTTTCCGCATTGCTCAGTAACAGGGACAGCTGGAACACGAGGTTCTTGAGGTCGTGCACGATGAAAGTCGACATGCGGTTGAACGACTCGAACTGACGCGCCACCGTCAGCGTATCGAGCGATTCGCGGTGCGCCAGGTAGCTGGCGGCCTGGCTGCCGGCAATTTTCAGCACGTCGAGGATTTCCCAGTTCAAGCCGATGTGCGTGCGTGGCCGCGCCAGCGCGACAAAGGCGAACAGCTGGCCATGCAGCATCAGGGGCACCAGCAGCCACACGTCGGGCAGCGCCAGCAGCGCGGGAGGCAACAGCAAGCCGCCGTACTGGCGCGGGTTGTTCTCGCAGTCGGGCACGTCGATCACCCATTGCCGCGCCTCCAGAAACTGGCACAGGCTGCCGGACGCCGGCTCGCTCCACGTGCTCGGCGGCCAGTTCCAGCTGGCGGCCGGGGCAAACAGGCCAGGTTCGCGCAGTATCCACAGCGCGCCGGCGCGGCTTTCCACCAGTTTCGCCATGGCCTGTATCGTGCGCTCGCCCAGGGCCGGCCCGTCTTCCGACAAGGCCCGCGTAAACCGCAGCCATTCCTCGCGGTAGTCGAAGATGGCATTGTAAAAATGTTTATTGATAGTCACCTTGAGCTTGGCGCGCAGGCTGCCCGAAAACAGTACGCCCGCCAGCAGCAGGGCCGCGCCGCCCAGGTAAGCCATCTGCATCAAGGAACCCCAGGTGCCGCCGAAATAGCGCAAATAATAGGCGCTGGCCGCCATGGCCAGCAGATAAATAGCCGAGCCCAGCAAGGCGGCCGAGCGGTACAGCATCTGGCGCGAGACGGACAGGCCCAGCGCCCAGCCCGGATTGCGCGCCGCCGAGACGGCCAGCAGCGGCGCGCACAGGGCGTCGACAATGCCGCGCGCGGCCCAGATGTCATCGTTGACCGCGCGAAACAGCAAGGCGTCGCTGTACAGATAGAAATCGTAGGCAAACAGCCCGCCCACGCCCAGGCACGCAAACTTGATGCCCCACCGTTTCAAGGGCGGCGTGTTGCGGTACCACTGTTCCACCAGCAACATACCCAGCACGGCCAGCAGTAAACGGCAGACACTGGCGATGATGCGCGCCGGCAAAGGCAGCGCCAGCCAGGAGGAAGCCATGGAGAGCAGCCAGGGCGCCAGCGCCGTGAGGACGATGCCGGTCAGCACGAGGCGCAAGCGGGGCCGCGACGGCTCGATCAGCAGCAGCAAAAACACCAGCCAGGCCAGGGTGCGCAGCAATTCGAGCGCGTCGCCGGCCAGCGCGATGCGTTGCCCCAGCAGCACCAGCACCACCGTGCCCGTGGCCCAGACTCCCGTCGCCAGGCACGCGACCAGCAAGGCGCGCACGTTCTGCCGCGCGCGCCAATTGCTGATGAGCAGCAGCGCCAGCACGAAAAAAGCCAGCGATGCCAGACCATGGCTGAGCGCCGCCGCATCGGCCGCCGCCAGCCAGTCCGACTGCGCCCGCATCATCGGCTGCCCTTGCCAAACAGTACCACCTGCACCGTGTCGAGCAAAATCAGCAAGTCGAGGAACAGGCTATTGTTTTTCACATAATACAGATCGTATTGCAGCTTCTTGACGGCATCGTCGACGGAGGCGCCATACTGGTAGCGCACCTGCGCCAGACCCGTGATGCCAGGCTTGATGTTGTGACGAATGTTGTAGTACGGCACCTGCTGCTTCAATTGTTCGACAAAATACGCGCGCTCTGGGCGCGGGCCCACGAAACTCATTTCACCGCGAAACACATTGAGCATTTGCGGCAATTCGTCGATACGCAGCTTGCGGATCAGCTTGCCCACGCGCGTGATGCGCGCATCGTTGTCCAGCGCCCAGATGGGCTTGCCATCACGCTCGGCGTCGCAGCGCATGCTGCGAAATTTCAGCACATTGAAGGGCAAGCCGTCGCGCCCGACCCGCTCCTGCTGATAAAACACGGGGCCGCCGTCTTCCAGGCGGATGCAGATCGCCGTCGCCAGCATGACGGGCAGCGCGGCCAGACAGATGACCCCGCTGGCGGCCAGGTCGAACAGCCGCTTCGAGGCGGCGCGGAAAAAGCTCTGGTCGAAGCCGCCGCCATAGATCAGATAACTCGGTTGCAAGGAATCGATGCGGATCTGGCATGCTTCGCGCTCGAAAAACGTGGCCGCGTCGATCACCTTGACGCCGCCCAGCGCGCATTCCAGCAATTGCTTGGCAGGAAACGCGCCATTGCGCCGGTCACTGACGGATACGACGATTTCATGCGCGGCATGGCGCTGCGCCGTGGCCAGCAGCGACGGTCCGGCCGGCAGCAAGGCCGAGGCCGGCACGCAGCATTGCTCGCCCGCCACATCGATGCAGCCGACCACCGTAAATTGATGGAAGCCGATCTTGCTGGCCGCCAAGTCCATGCATTCGCGCGCCAGCGCCCCGCCGCCCACCAGGATCAGCCGGCCTTCCATCAGCGCCGATTGCGAGGATTTGAATACCACGAGGCGCGCCAGCAGCACGCCGATGGCGCCCAGGCCGAAGATCATCGCGCTGCCGCGCCCGAATTGCAGCGCCGGAATAAAGCGTATCAGGACGCTGAGCACGGCAAAACCCAGCGCGAACGAAGGCAGGATGCGCAATAAGCTGTTGCTGATGTCTTCGCGCGAGCGGTGCTGGTACATGCCCAGCGCACTCATGCTCAGGACGATGACCACCGCAAAGATGGCGGACGACAGGTAAATATCGCCCACGCGCAGCACGCGGCTGCCGTCCGCCAGCCACAGCAAGGAAGTCAGGGTGGCCGACAGCAGCAGGAGCAGGATTTCCAGCAACAGCAAGATAAACGCTGTTTTCGAGACATAATGGCTGAAGATGCGGATCATGGTTCCCCCTGCGGCAAAAAACACCAGGCGGCGCGCAAGGCGGCCCGCTGCTGGTCTTGCCATGATGGCGAACTGTTCCAAGAAGACATTGATGCGCCACAAGCTACGGCCCCAGCGATCTTTCACTGGCAGAATTTATCTCAACACATTACCGAATGCGGGGAAATGGCATATAGTATGCTTCCCCTAAAAGAGATAAATGTCATGAAATTTGATGTAGCGATTGTCGGCAGTGGCCTGGCGGGTTTATCGGTTGCACTGCATTTAGCTGAGACGCGCACCGTCGCGATCATTTCCAAACGCGCGCTGCTCGATGGCGCCAGCAACTGGGCGCAGGGCGGCATCGCGGCCGTGCTGGACTCCGGCGACAGCCACCAGCAGCACATCGAAGACACCCTGATCGCCGGCGGCGGCCTGTGCGACGAGAGCGCCACGCGCTACATCGTCGAGCACGGCCGCGAAGCCATCGAATGGCTGATCGAGCAAGGCGTGCCATTCACGCGCGACGCCTCGGCCGAGCTGGGTTTCCACCTGACCCGCGAAGGCGGCCACAGCCAGCGCCGCATCATCCACGCGGCCGACGCCACCGGGCACGCCGTGCAAGTGACGCTGGAAGAAAAGGTGCGCGCCCACCCGAACATCAGCCTGTTCGAGCACCATTGCGCGATCGACCTGATCACCTCCGACAAGCTGGGCATGAAGCCCACGCAGCGCAATGCGCAACCGCATTGCCACGGCCTGTACGTGCAGGATGAGCAAACGGGCAAGGTGCACACGTTTGCCGCCGAGCACACCGTGCTGGCCACAGGCGGTGCCGGCAAGGTGTATTTATATACCACCAATCCGGACACGGCCAGCGGCGACGGCATCGCCATGGCCTGGCGCGCCGGCTGCCGCGTGTCGAACATGGAATTCATCCAGTTCCACCCGACCTGTTTGTACCACCCATATGCGAAATCGTTCCTGATCACCGAAGCCATCCGCGGCGAAGGCGGCTTGCTGAAACTGCCGCCTGAAGCGGGCGCGGCTGCCGGCCAGCGCTTCATGCTGGCCCACGACGAGCGGGCCGAACTGGCGCCGCGCGACGTGGTGGCGCGCGCCATCGACTTCGAGATCAAGAAGCGGGGCCTCGACTACGTGCACCTCGATATCAGCCACAAACCGGCCGAATTCCTCATCGAACACTTCCCCACCATCTACGCGCGCTGCCTGGAACTGGGCATCGACATCACCAAGCAGCCGATTCCCATCGTGCCCGCCGCCCACTACACGTGCGGCGGCGTCGTGACGGACCTGTCCGGCCGCGCCGACTTGCCGGGGCTGTACGCCGTGGGCGAGACGGCCTGCACGGGTTTGCATGGCGCGAACCGCCTGGCGAGCAATTCCTTGCTCGAATGCATCGTCATCGGCCGCGCCTGCGCGCAGGATATCGAAAGCAAGGAAAAGCTGGGCACGCCTTACCTGCCCGACTGGGATGAAAGCCGCGTCACGGATGCGGACGAGGAAGTGGTAATTTCCCACAATTGGGACGAGCTGCGCCGCTTCATGTGGAATTACGTGGGCATCGTGCGCACGACCAAGCGTTTGGAGCGGGCCCAGCACCGCATTGCGCTCTTGAAGGAAGAAATCGACGAGTACTACCGCAACTTCCGCATCACGCACGATTTACTGGAATTGCGCAACCTCGTCGACGTGGCCTCGATGATCGTCAACAGCGCCCTGTCCCGCCGTGAAAGCCGTGGCCTGCACTTCAGCAGAGACTATCCGGAAACCTTGCCGAAGGCCATCGCCAGCGTGCTGACGCCGCCGCACCGCTAAGCCACCAGGCCCTTCCATCATGGAACCCATGCAAGGTCCGGGGTCGTACCCTGAGGGTACGACCCCAGTCTGCGTCTTGGGGGAACGCCATTTGCCAGAGGCGGCCCCGCTGCAGGCATCGCGCAATCACCAAAACTGAATGCAAATGTTGAATAAGAGACTTTTTGATGCCATTGCATCCGCGGTGGACCTGGATGACCCTGCAGAACAATCTTCAGCGCAGCGCTTCATGATTGAGGCTATCGGCAGAGTGACTGCCCAATTGCCAGCGGTTGCCAGGTCAGCGGCAGCGGTGGCGAATCGATACATCACCGGTGCGGCGACGGCTGAGGAAGTCATCGCCGAGCGTGTACGTCTCTGGCGAGCAATTGAAGGACGAGACCAATCGGACGAGCCGGACGTTTTGAAAATAAGAACGGCCATATGCGTCTTGCATCCTATGGATAGTGGCGCTACTGCCGAGACATTGGAGTATTTTTTTGAATTTTGGCGGCAAGCAGGCTTGGCGCAAGCTGAGCTTGAGGCCGCTGCTCGGAACAGGTATGGAATTTGAGGTGGCTTCAAGCGGCCAGAAGCGGAAGTTCACGATGTCATTGAAGTGTAGTTTAAGGTTGTCCTATGATTAGTAAAGATAACGCTCCGGCAGCATGGGCCACACTGATGTACGAGCTTGAAGATGCACAAGAACACTTGACCACACTCATATCGAAGATGAGTAGCGAGGCTGACTACGATGAGGTAAATCTTCGCATTGACCTCGGCCATGTGTTTGCGCACTTGAACAGGGCTTGGCATCTGCGGGACTTGACGGAAGAGCTCGATCAAGAGCAGTGGCAGCGCGCCGGCCAATTTCCCAAGGACTTAGACCCGATATAGTTCGTGGACGATTGGCTGGATCCGGCCTATTGTGTTGAAAAACGCGGGTACGTTAACCTGTAGATAGAATTCCTGCCAGCCTGGACTGGCCAGAACCGCCGCTATTGAACGATCACCGACTGCTTGGAGATTTGGAGACATCCCGAAATGGTTGCCGCTCGACATTTTCAACACAATAGGGCGAAAGCAACCGACCATAAAAGGCCAGGTCCGGCACAAACGGCCATGCGCCAAGGTCCCGTCCTGGCTGGCAGCGGTGTTTGACGCCAACAGCACAGTGCTGCGACCGGACGAACCGTGGACGCCAACCAGTGTCATCCCCGTACCTGTACCTGTCTCGCAAAAAAGGCAGACCACGCATCACTGATCGAACGGCAATGACTTGCCCCGTTTACGATTCCGGCGTCAACGGCTCGATGCCATCCTCCGTGTACGACATCTTGGCAGACGCACCCATACACTCCCCCTGCGGCTCGTCCGCCACATAGCGGCATTCGCTTTCCAGGCTGCCATCTTCGTTCCAATGCCGCGTCCAGCCCTGGCGCTCGCCATCCACGTACTCGATCAGCTGGCGCGGCTTGCCATCCGCATACCAGGAACGCAAGGCGCCCTCCTCGCGCCCGCCTGCGTTCCACAATTTGTGCACGATCAATACGCCGGCCCGGCTGAAACGCTGTTCGCTGCGCAAGACAAAGTGGCCGCCATGCGTGCGCTTGCTGGCGACTTTACCATCCGGATAATATTCGACGCTTTCACCGACAGGCTTGCCGTCAACATAGTTGCCTGTGCGATGCACCTTGCCATCCGGAAAATATCCGGTGCTGGGTCCCATCATGATGCCGTTGTCATGCTGGCTGCGGCTTTCCACGCTGCCGTCGGGATAGAACAGCAGCAGCTCGCCGTCCGTCTCGCCCTTGACCCGCGTCATGCGCGTGCGCAGCTTGCCGTTTTCATCGAACGTTTCCACCACACCATCGGCGCGGGCGCCGTTGCGGTAGGTGCGCGACTCGATCAGCTTGCCACTCTGGTGATAAGTCTGCTCTTCGCCTTCTTGCACGCCATTGCGCCAGCTGCCGCGCATGGAAACCTGGCCGTCCGGGTAATAGCGGGTTTGCACGCCTTCCTGCACGCCGCGCCCGTCCTGCTCCACCAGCATTTCCAGCTGACCATGCGGGTAATACATGCTGTAGTTGCCCACCAGCTTGCCGCGCAGGTAATCGGGGGCGTCGACCTGGCCCGTCAGCCGCTTCGGCTCGCCTTCGCGCACGTGATAGATCTCGACTTGCCAGGTGCCGGGCAGCTTGCCGGGCGGCAGCGGAACGACCAGCGCATAGCGCGCATGTTCCTTCACTTCGCCGCGCGTCAGATTGTGATTCAGGTACAGGCGCGCCTTGCCGTCGGCACACGCTTGCGGCTCGCAGCCGCCCAGCTTGCTGACTTCGGGCATGACGAGCGCTGCGCCGGGTGCCGGACACGATCTGATGCGCATCAGCAAGGGCGTCGCCTCGCGTATCAACGGCGCCAGCTGCTGCTTCATGGCCGCGTATTGCGCTGCGTCCAGGTGCACGGACAAGGCATCCATGCGCACCTGGCGCCCGCCGCAACCGTTGTCACTGGCCAGTGTCAGTACATCGCCGCCGCCCTTGCCGGCCTCGGCCTTGATCGCGCTGACCACTTGCCGCTGTTCGATCTCGGCGTGGACCAGCGCCGGCCACAGCAGCGTTGCAAGCAGCACATGCTTCACAAGGCGCGCCATGCTTGCTCCTTGCGCTGCAGTTCCGGCGCCGGCGCCGGCGGCGCCTCCCCGCATGCGCCCTGGGCCTTGCCGGCCACATAGCGGCATTCGCTTTTCAGGCTGCCATCCTCGCGCCAGCTGCGGCTCCAGCCGTCGCGCCGGTCGTTCACATACTCGATGGCTTGCTCGGGCTTGCCGCTTTCGTACCACGAGCGCGACGTGCCCTGCTCGCGCCATTGCGCATCCCAGCGTCGTTCCAGCACCAGCACGCCCTGCGGACTGTAGCGCTGCAGGCTCAGCAGCCCTCCCTTGTCGCCGTACCGCTGGCGGCTTTGCACCTTGCCGTCGGGATAGAACTCCAGCGCTTCCCCGACCGGCAAATCGTCGACCTGCGTCATCCTGGCGTGCACGGCGCCATCGGGGTAGTAATTCGTCGTCAAGCCATTGGACTTGCCATCGTGCATTTCCGAGCGGCTGGAGACTTTTCCATCCGGGAAATACGTGAGCATCTCGCCTTCCATCTTGCCGCTGCGTAAAGTGTAGCTGGTACTGGGCTTGCCATTTTCATCGAAGGTTTGCACTGGCCCGTCCAGGCGCTGGCCGTCGCGGTAGCTGCTCGTCTCGCTCAGCTTGCCCGTCGCGTGATAGCGCTGGTGCTCGCCCTCTGGCATGCCATGGCGCCAATTGCCGCGCAGCTCCAGCGTGCCGTCGGGATAGTACTTGCTGCCGATGCCGTGTTGCCGGCCTTGCCCATCCTGCGCCACCTGTTTCTCGACCTTGCCATTGGGGAAATACGTCACATAGCCGCCCACCAGCTCGCCGGAGGCATAATCGGCGCGGTTGACCTGGCCGGACAGGCGCAACTTGTGGTCGGCGACGCTATAAATATCGACCTTCCATGTGCCTGACAGCTTGCCTTTCGGCAAGGGCAACAGCAGCACGTTGGGCGCTTTTTCCTGCTCGATGGGGTAGAAACCTTCGTGCAGGTACAGCCGCGCCCGGCCATCGGCACAGGCGGCTGGCGTGCAGGCGGCGATCTGGCGCACGATGGGCACGCTTGCATCCTCGGGGCATTTTTTCAGGGTGACGAGCATGGGCGTCTTGCTGCGGATGTGCCGGGCCAGATCGGCTTTCAGCGCGTCGTACGGCGCCTCTTCCAGATTGACCGAGCGGGCATCCATGCGAATCTGCTTGCCACCGCAGGCCGTCGTGCCCGCGATAGTGAACACATCGCCGCCTTCGCTATCTTGCTCGCTGGCCATGCTGGCCAGCACCTGGCGCTGCACGATGTCCGCCTGCGCCATGCCCGGATACAACAAGCAGGCGCCCAACATGGCGCATAGGGTCTTGATTTTCATGCTATTCCTTTAATTTTGCGTCGTGGCGGGCGCGTCGGCAGGCACGAAACTGGCACGGCCGTTGCGGTAGCGCACCAGCACTTCAACCTTGCCGTCCTGGAATTGTCCATTTTTCACGGACGGGTTGAAAGTCCAGCTCTTCAGGCTATCCAGGATGACCTTGTTGAGCATGGGCTCCATGTATTGCTCGGCCCGCGCGGCGGTCAGGCTGCCATCGGCAGCGATGGACAAGGTCAGGCGGCTTTCGCCGCTGGCCTGCGCCTCACTCAACACGCGGTAGGCGACGGTGGCCATCGTGTCGCGCTGCACGCTGGCGCCCTGGTCTGGCGGCGCCGGCAAGGCTGCCAACTTCTTTGCCAGCAAGGCACCGTCTGCCAGCGCCTTGTCCCAGCGCTTCGGATAGGCGCCCGGCTGCACCAGGCGCAGCATATTGGCCGCGCGCTCCATGCGGCTGGCCGTGCGCTCGACGCCGTTGTCGGCCGCTTCGCCTTCTTCGGCCGGCATGGCATTCTGCGCCGTATGGCGCTGCGCCGTCACTTGCGCCAGCGCCACCAGGTTGGCGGCATCCTGCTCGCCCCCGCCGCCGCGCAGCAGCGCCGTGGCGGCGATGCCGAGCCAGGCCACGCCATCGGTCGGACGTGCCCACACGGCTTGCTCGAAGTACTGGCGCGCCGCTTGCGGCTCGTTCAAGCTCAGGTGCGTGCGCGCCAGCGCCGCCGCGGCCAGGTGGTCGCGCGAATCGGCTTGCAGCAAATCGAGGTAGGTATCGGACAGGCTGGATTGGTAGCCGGGCAGCCAGCCCATGCTTTCCATCATCGAGGTGCGCAGGCGCGTGCGCGTCAGGTCGCCACTGTAGCCCGACGATTTTTCCCGTTCGCTGCGGTACAGCAGTTGCAGGCCCCGCACGACGGCGGCATCGTCGCCCTTGCCCATGGCTTGCGACAGGCTGCGCACGGCACGGCGCACGTCCGACTGCTGCAATGCACCGGCCTTGCGCGCATGCCAGTCCAGCTGTTCCAGCCCGGCTACGGGCACCGTCGTGGCTTGTTGCCCGGTCTTCTTTTCCGCATCGTCGGGTACGGCGGTCCAGATCGCAAAACCGATCACGAACAGCACGATCAGGATGACGATGACCACCCAGCCCGTGTCCGACACGGCGGACTGGCCTTGCGCGGCCGGCGCCGGCGCGGCGTTGCCAGGCAAGGTACGCGGACGCCGCGGCGGCGGCGCCTGCCTTGCCTGCGCCGAAGCCTGAGCCTGAGCCGAAGCTTGCGCGGCCGCGCCGATCACCTTGTCGCGCGCGCAGGCCGCGCAGCCCTGGCCCGCAAAATGCTGGTGTTCGGGATTCGCGGCGCAAACGACGAGCTTGCCGCCGCTGCGCTGCGCATAACCGCGCAGCAATTGCGCCCAGTCGGCCGCCGATGGCCGCTGGGAGTTTGGCGACTGGGAAAACGCGCGGTCGAACATGGCGCGCAGCTCGGGCGGCATCAGCGCGTGGCCGCTGGTGGCGTTCGGCGCCAGCAGCTTGTGGCGCTTCACGCCATACGCGTAATAACCATCGCGGATGCGGCCGGGAATATCGGTGGCCACCTGCGCATTGCCGGGCCGCCCGCTGTATGGGTGGATGCCGAAGTTGAGCAACTGGAAGATGACGACGGCCAGGGCAAAACGGTCTTGCGCCATTTCCGTGCCCGCAGGCATGCCCTTGCGCTGGAATTCCGGCGCCAGGTAGTCGGCCGTGAATTGCTCGGCAGGAAAACGCTCCGCATGGCCCTGGATGCTGAAACCGTCGCAATCGAGCATGGCGATGTACAGCGAATCGCGGTAAAAGCGCAGGTTCACGGGTTTTAAGTCGACCACGTAATGCTGCTGCTGGTGCAGCGCGTCGAGGACGGCGGCCAGATTGGCGGCCAGGGTCAGCTTGGGACCGAGTCCCGTGGGCAAGCCGGCCGCGCGTGCTTGCCGCTCCTGCATGATCTGTTCCAGCTCGGCCGTCTGCGCCATGTCAAGCAGGGGCATGACGAAACCGGCAAAGCCGCCCTGGCCGTCGAACACGGCCGCTTGCGGCCACGCGATCTGCACATAGCGCTTGCCGTTTTCCACTTGATCGGGCAATTCAGGCGACAGTTCCAGCATCGCTTCGAGCTTGCGCCGGTTGGCGGCCCGGTCCAGGTGCGGGTGGTACAGCTTGGCAACCTGCGCGGACGCGCCGGGCAACAGGTACACGCTGCCCGCGCCGCCGCTCTTGACGAGTTTGCCCAGTACCAGGCTGCGGACCTTATCCAGCCATATCTTGCCGCCCGGACTCAATCCGGGCGTGACTCCCTGCTTCCGGCTCATGCGCGCAAGGCCAGCAGCAGGGTCTTGTCGTCGCCCGTGATCTGATGCGTGCGCGGGTCGGCCAGGGTGGAGGCCAGCGCCGTATTGCCCAGCTCGCTGCTCTCGACCGTACGCAGATAGCCTTGCACGGCATCCATGAACGGCGCGTACAGCGCTGCATTGTTTTTGCTCATGGCAAAGGGCATACAGCCGTCCGACATCAGCACGACGCCGCGCACGGCTTGCGGAATCGCCAGCAGGCGCAGCTGTTCGCGCCATCGCTCGCCGCTGATGAAGTAGGTTTCATTGGCGTATTCGCCGTTGGCGGGCAGCGAGATCAGCTCGCCGCCGTCAATCAACTGCGCCACGCCCAGGCCGTCGCCCAGGTGAAAGAAGAAGCCGGCCTCCTGCCCCATGACCACGCCGACGACCGTGCAGGCGTAGTCGTCCAGGGTGGCGTTGGCCGCGCGGGCGATGTCGTCGAGCGCGGCGCGGATCTGCGCCAGGGTCGCCGCCAGCGCGCCGTTATGCAGATCCTGCACGGTGGCGCCCTGCTCCAGCCGGCCGGCCAGCGCTTGCACGGTGTGCGCTGCGACAAACTGCGCGCCCTGCTCGCTGAGGCGGGCCGAGCCGGCGCCATCGCAGACGATGGCCACCAAAACGTCGTTCACGACGGCGTGCGCGTGCGCATCCTGGCAAGGGATGTCTTTATCCAGGTGCGCCTTGCCCGTGACGGAGGCGCCGAACACGCGCCAGGTATTGTGTACCGCAGTCATGGATCAGCGGGCTTTCACGTATTCACGACGGACCAGCCGTCCGTCGATGCCAGCTGCGCCTGCGCGCCGGGACGCGACTGCGACACCACCTGCATGCTGGCGCTCAGCCACAGGAACAGTTCGCGGAACTGCAAGCCCTTCAGCTGCTTGACGCCCCGTTCGCCACGGCTGGAAAACTGCCCCAGGGTATCGGTATTCGCATTGTCGCCCACGGCGATGGGGAAGATCGCCACTTTATTCGCCTGTTCAGCCGCGCGCGCCTGCTCGGCGCCGCGCTGCCAGGGATCGGTCGGCTCGCCGTCCGACATCAAAAACAGCCACGGCCGCGTGTACGCCACGCCCGCCGCGCGGAAACGCTGCTTTTCCTGCTCGATCTCGGCCAGGGCCAGTTCGACAGCCGCACCGGTCGGCGTGGTGCCGTTCGCTTCAAGCCGGGGCGCCGTGAAATCCATGGCGTCGCACCAGGTGCTAGCCACCACGGCTTCATCGTGGGCGCCGTATTGAATCACGAGGATGCGCACGCGCTTGGCGGCGATCACATCGGACTTGAGTTCCTGTTCCAGCAAGGCCAGGCCTTCGTTCAGCAGTGAGACGGGTTCGCCCGCCATGCTGCCGGAGCAGTCGAGCACGAGCACCAGCGGCGTGCGTTGTTCGGTGTTGTCGACCAGGGCGACGTCGGGAATCATTATTGAACTCATGGGCAATCGGTAAATGTGAAATCGGACATAGTGCGAATCTTACATCATGGCCGTGATTTACCCGCGCGAGTTTCCTACAGAACACTATCCAGAAGGACAGGCGCGAACCATTGCGGCACCGATATCTTTGTACTATCTTGATAGTTGCCCAGGACAGAAGGCAGCGAACAGACCTTCCTCACAAAGGTGGGACGAATCGCTGCGCAACACCGCCCTTACCCAGTTCCGCACCTGCGCGCCTGCGGCACACTGATGTAGTCAGGATTGGGGGCAAGCATGGACACAGGTACAGCAACGGCGGATGTGGGGAAACTGATCGCCGCCATGTACGACTCGGCCTGCGGCGCGGGCGACTGGCCGCAGCTCGACAGCTTTGACCTGAGCGGCCAGCAATGGCAGGAACTCTTGCCGCATCTACAACGCGCCCTGTGCCTGCAGCAGCGCCTGCGCGAAGCGCAACTGGCCAGCCACTGCGCGCTGGCGGCGCTCGATGCCATGGGCGCCATCGTGCTGGTGCTCGACGCCAACCTCGGACTACGTTTCGCCACGCCCGCCGGCCACGCCTTGCATGCGGCGCAACTGGCGCACGCCGCGCCGCCCGACCTGGCACGCGCCGTGCGCATGGTCATCGGCAGCACCGGCGGCGCAGCGCAATGCCAGTCGCTGCGCCTGGCGCGCAGGCAGCAAGGTCCCCTGGCCCTGACAGTCACACCGCTTGCCGATTGCCAGCCCCCATGCGCGCTGCTGATCGCGCGCGATCCCACCCAAGCGAGCACCTCTGTCACTGCCTTGCGGCAACTGTTCGACTTGACGCAAGCCGAAGCGCAAGTGGGCAAGGCACTGGCGCAAGGGGCCACCATCGAGGAAATCGCCGCGCGCGGCGGCATCAGCGTCAATACCGTCAAGACGCATCTGCACCACACCTATTTGAAGACCGACACGCGCCGCCAGGGCGAGCTGATCGCACTGATCCACGGCGCCACGGCGCACCTGACCGTGTTGGATGCCTGAGGCCGTGTCATCCGATCGGATGATGTGCGCGGCATCTTGCCTGCCTACACTGGCAAGACCGGGCGCCCCCGCCTTGCCAAGGTCACCACGGCGCACGCGGGCCTCCCGGCGCGATTTCCCTGGCATCGACAACAATATCGCCGCGCCGGCAGCGGACGGCATCAAAGTTCAAGGATGGGTAGAAAAATGAAAACATGGATCTTGGCCGGCACCCTGGGCATCTGCGCCCTGCTGGCAAATGCACAAACGCTTCCCGACAGCCAGACCGTCGTCATTCCAGGCGGGCGCATGCAGACGATCGAACTGCCCGCCCACAGGCACTTCATGAGCGCGCAAGAATTTTCTCCGTTCCGCGGCGGCTATGAGCTGTCGAACGGCCAGGTACTGTACCTGCGCAATATAGGCAGCATCGGCGCCATGATGTATGCGCGCATCGATGACCAGGAAGAACACCGCATCGTCGCCAGCGGCAGCAACAGCTTCGTGGCGCTCGACCGGCAACTGGCCATGCGCATTGACTTGCGTGACGATGGCAGCGTGGGCGGCGAAGTGCTGATGGTGGTGCCGGCCGAAAAACTGGCCAGCGGCGACATCGTGCCCGCCCATGTTCAAAGCATGAGCCTGGCATCGCGTTGATGCAGCAAGCCGCCTTCCGCATGGGTGACAGCCATGAGCAAGCAATATTCTGTGCAACAGCAAAACGCGCTGACCCTGGCCGCCATCAAACAGACGGCGGCCTGGTGGCGCGCCCGCCCCCTACCCGACGCGTTGCGCCAGTGCGCGGCCAGCCATGGCGTGGCGCTGGACACGGCCATCATGCTCGACCTGCAACTGGCCTTCCCCGACCTCCCCCTCGTCTGCGGCAAGCTGCTGAGCGCCGATGGCCGCTTCATCCATTTCGAAATGGACCTCGACGACGACCTGCGTGCCTTGCCTGGCAGCGTGGCGTGGGACGACATCAGCACCAGATTTGACTTGGCCGCACACAAGCGCGGCACGGGCGTGGGCTATGGGGTGTTGTGCAAGAAAGTGCTGCAGGAATTGAATCGCGGCGCGCCCTAGCCGAACCGCTGCCGCCACATGCTATGATCGGCGCCCCGATCATGAGACAGATGGCAACGGCACATGCAACACTCACCCGGCAACAACCCGATCTCGACGCTGCTGCGCGGCGTCCTGCGCCTGCTGGCCTGGCCCCTGCTGGCCCTGGTCAGCGCCGCCTGCACCAGCACCACGCGCCATCCTGCCAGCGAGCCCACGCAAGTCGTCCTGCGCTTTACCTATGACGACGGCAAGCCGATGCGGCATGACGATTACCTGGCCAATGCGCGCCAGCAAACGTACATCAAGCGCTGCAGCAAGATAGGCAGCACCACTGTCTGCGACGTCGGCTCGGATCCACTGTTCATGGGCGGCGACGCCCCGCTGGACGCCAACGGCGAAGTGCGCGTCACCCTGCACTCGACCGGCCCCATCGGCAACAATCCGACCACTCATTGCATCAAGGGCAAAGGCTACGTCTTTGATTCCGGCGACTGGAAGCGCGGTCCCTTCAGCCCCGGCCAGGTGATCGAGATCCGCTACAGGATACGCGAAGTGGACATGGCGTGCCCCTGGTCGTCGGGCACGCCGCCGTGGTGGGACAAGAGTTAAGCCAGCCGGGGCCGGCTGGCCTGGCTTTACTGCAGCTCGAACTCCGCCGGAGTCAAGCCCAGCTCGCGCGCGATCTTGCTGGCAACGCGCTGCTCATTGGCGTCGAAATTGCCGTCTGACGAAGCGACGGCGATAATCATGCGCACCAGCAAGCGCGACGCCTCCACATTCGACTTCATCTTGCCCAGCGCCTGATACGCCTTGGCTTCGCCGATATCCTTGTCGAATTCCAGCTGGCCGACATAGTCCTGGAAAGCCTTGATCACGTCCGTGGTGGTAAACACCGATAGCGCGTCATTGCTTTCAATAAACTTCACCATCTTCTGCTTCTCTTCCGCACTGACGCTGCCGTCGGCCATGGCGATCAGGGCCGAGCCCGCCATCGCGGCGTTGAGGAAATCCTTGTTCTTGTACTTCAGTGCCTCGGTTTTCAGTTCGCTTGCCTTGGACTTCAGCTTGCTCAAAAAGGAATCGAAACTCATGGCGTACCTCCGGGTTGGTTGATTCATATCGAGCGGCAAGTCTTGCCGCCACCAGGGATAGTTGAGGGTGCAAGCTTGAAATACAAGCAAGAGATAAGCTTAAGTATGCCGGTGGTATTGACCTCACCCACAGGCAAAAAGCCGGGGCCAGCCTGGCGACGATACTGGGCGCCATCCTGATCCCCACCTTCCAGCGCGCCTTCTGCCGCGCCGTCGAACACTTCCAGGTGCACAGGTCGGCACCGAAACTGCTGCTGCACGCCGTCTTCAGGGGCGGGTTGTCCTACCTCAAGACCTCCGCCAGCCTGCCCAAGCCCGCCAACGTCACGAGTTTGCGCGAAAAATCCGGCGTCTCCGTCTCCATCGTCATCGCCACGGCCCTGTGGGTGGTCGGGGTCTTCGCGGCCCTGTACGCAGGCGTGCCCCCCCAGCGTGCACGTCACCTCCAGCACCCTGTCATCAATCATCAACGGCGGTGCCACCATCATGATGGCCGTCTGCATCGACCCGTGGTGCCGGGCATGATGGCCGACCTCATCGAGGGCAAGATCGAGGAATCGCAGTTCCGGCGTGCGGTGGTGTGGCTGGTGGGTAACGGGAAGCTGATTTCGCAGTTTTTACTGGTACCGTCGGCGGTGGTGATTATGGAGGTGGCGAAGGACTTGTAAGTCTTTAATTTATGAAATCTATTTTCGAGGGTAAATGAAAAGAAAGGATGAGTCGAATGACTACGTACCTCGTCGAAAGTTCAAAAGGTAGCGCTCCTACAGAGCAATTGTTAGCACTAAACAAAAAACGCGACAGAAAAGAAAAGCTTTCAATATATTTATTAAAAAATGATTTTTCAGAAGATACCGAGATATTAAAATTAGAAGACTCAAAAGATCCGATAAAAATCAATATACAAAATGGCAGTGCGATCTTGTATGTAAAGAAAGAAAGTTCACATCCACCTCCATCATGGACAAACCTTTTCACAAGCCATCAAAAAATTGAAGAGGGAGTATTTGGAAGCACTAGGTCTGTTGGTGCAGCATTCACAATACGAAAATTCGGGAAGATTTTTGTTTTAACATTCGGAACCGGCCATCACTTATTAAAACAAGATTCAATTGAAAGGGATTTTGGATTAAGAGTCACACTAAATTCTGTCGATCCAGATAAACTAAGAAGTTTAGATAAAGCAAGTTACGAAAATAATCCATTAAATTCCAGAATACAAAGTAGTAGAGAAGTTGATATTTTTCAACTGCGAACAGACTCAGAATTAGAGTTGGTATATGCTGTTACAGGAGTGTCAGAAGTTCCAATTTTTGGGTCACATGTAACTGGAAGAGATGCACTTAGTTTAGCAGTCACAGCAAATATTGATGGCCTTTCCGAAATTCTCGAAGAAACACTTCATAGGTATCAAAAAAAATTACCACAACAATTTGATTGGATTGATAATATCAATAGGATAAAAGATCCAGAGGAAATTGAGATATTAGACATTGAATTGGATCAGGTAATAGAAAAAGGTGATCTATCAAGCATTTATCTAGGAGAGCCAGAAATAGTTGATTGGGAAAATCAAATTGGATATTCTTTTGATTTAAGAGCTCACACCTATCGCCATCCTGTATTACAACTCGAAAATCTAGTCGAATACATAACAAAAAAAGGACTTTCTTTTTGCGTTCGCGAAATTAAGTCTACTCTAATTCACATAAATAATTCTGACTATCAATCCTCAAAATCATGGAGTGCTTATCGCTGCATTTGTGCAGAAATTTTATATGCAGATAGATACAATATTTTACGCAATGGAATTTGGTACAAAGTTGCCAACGACTATGTTGCAACTTTAGATAAATTTTTATCCGAAAATTTGAAAAAATATGATGTGACGATGCCAGATTATAATTTCAACAATGAGGACGACTACAACAAGGAAGTTGCAAAAAATTTAGATTTCCACTTAATGGATAGAAATCTAATAAAGATTGGTGGGCCATCTGATAAAGTTGAGTTTTGCGACCTAATCTATAAAAATAAAAAATGGATACACGTAAAATATTATCGGAGCTCAGCGACACTTAGCCACCTATTCTCACAGGGTGCTGTTGCAGCTCAAGCATTTATTGGAGAACCCGAATTTAGAAAAAAATTGAGCGAAAAAATGCCTATTCCGGCAAAATTGCAATTTCCGGAACGTCGACCAGATACCAAAGAATATGAAATAGTTTACGCAATAGCGACAAAAAAGAAAGTTCCAGTAGAACTTCCATTTTTCTCAAAAGTAACTTTAAAACAAGCAATTAAAGCAATTTCCATGATGGGATTTAGTGTTTCCGCCACATCCATTCCTGTAGATCCAATAATCCATGCATTAAAACTAGTGAAGCCCAAGAAAAATGAGACTCCTTAATTTTATTCCATAATTTATCTTCTTATTCCAAGTAAAAAAAGCCGCTGTCTCCCGACAGCGGCTTTCTCATTCCTACCCCAGCAGCAGCGCCTTGAATTCCAGACGCAGCCCCGCAAGCGAACTAATTACCCCACAAACTTCCGCGCATTCCTGAACATGCGCATCCACGGCGAATCCTCGCCCCATGCTTCAGGGTGGTACGACTGCTGGACTGACCGGAACACACGCTCCGCGTGCGGCATCAGCACGGTGAAGCGGCCGTCTGGCGTGGTGACGGAGGTGATGCCTTCCGGCGAGCCATTCGGGTTGTACGGGTAAGCTTCGGTGGCGGCGCCCTTGTTGTCGACGAAGCGCATGGCTTTGGTGACCTGGGTGATGTCGCCCGTTTGCGAGAAGTCGGCGTAGCCTTCGCCGTGGGCGATGGCGATGCCGGCCTGGGTGCCGGCCATGCCGTTGAAGAAGATCGATGGGGAATCCATCACTTCGACCATGGCAAAGCGGCCTTCGAATTTCTCCGACTTGTTGCGCGTGAATTTCGGCCAGGCGTGGGCGCCGGGGATGATCGATTTCAGGTTGCTCATCATCTGGCAGCCGTTGCAGATGCCCAGGCCGAAGCTGTCCGTGCGGTTGAAGAAGCGCGCGAACTGTTCCGCCAGGCTGGCGTTGAACAGGATCGTCTTCGCCCAGCCTTCGCCCGCGCCCAGCACGTCGCCGTACGAGAAGCCGCCCACGGCGATGACGCCCTGGAAGTCATCCAGTTTCACGCGGCCCGCAATCAGGTCGCTCATGTGCACGTCGACGGCCGTAAAGCCTGCCTGGTGCATCACGTAAGCCGTCTCGATGTGCGAGTTGACGCCCTGCTCGCGCAGGATGGCGACACGCGGACGCACGCCGGTGGCGATGAATGGCGCGGCGATGTTCTCGTTCTGATCGAAGGTGACGATCGGCGACATGCCCGGGTCTTGCACGTCCAGCAGACGGTCGTATTCGGCGTCCGCGCAGGCCGGATTGTCGCGCAGGCGGGCGATGCGCCAGCTCGTTTCGCTCCACAGGCGGTGCAGGTCCGCGCGCGGCTGCGTGTAAATCAGCTTGGCGTCGCGCGTGAATTCGATCACGTCGCGGTCGTTCAATTTACCGATGATATGGCTGCAGGCGCCCAAATTAAACGTGCGCAGCACGTCCATGACGAGCGACTTTTCTTCCGCGCGCACCTGGATGACGGCGCCCAGCTCTTCGCTGAACAAGGCACGCAGGGTCAGCTCGTTGCGGCGTTCCGCCACCTGGCCCGTCCAGTTCTTGGCGTCGCCCCAGTCGCTCGAATGCTCGCCTTCCATGGTCAGCATGTCCAGGTTGACGGACATGCCCGTGTGACCAGCGAAGGCCATTTCCGTCAGGGTGGCGTACAGGCCGCCGTCCGAACGGTCATGGTAGGCCAGCAGCTTGTCGTCGCTGTTGAGCTTTTGGATGGCGGCGAAGAAGCCTTTCAGGTCTTCCGCGCTGTCCACGTCCGGCGTTTCATTGCCCAGCTGGCCCATGACTTGCGCCAGGGCGGAGGCGCCCAGGCGGTTCTTGCCGCGACCGAGGTCGATCAGGATCAAGGACGTATCGCCCTGGTCCGTTTTCAGCTGCGGCGTGAGCGACTTGCGCACGTCCGTGACTGGCGCGAACGAGGAAACGATCAGGGACACCGGCGACGTGACGGATTTCGCCGCGCCCGTGTTCTCGTCTTTCCAGGTCGTGCGCATCGACAGCGAATCCTTGCCGACGGGGATGCTGATGCCCAGCGCCGGGCACAGGTCCATGCCGACGGCTTTCACCGTGTCGTACAGGGCCGCGTCCTGGCCTGGCTGGCCGCAAGCGGCCATCCAGTTGGCGGACAGCTTGATGTCGGAAATGTCGGCAATCGCGGCAGCGGCGATGTTGGTGACGGCTTCGCCCACGGCCATGCGGCCGGAAGCTGCTGCGTCGATGACGGCCAGCGGCGTGCGTTCGCCCATGGCCATCGCTTCGCCCAGATAACCCTCGAAGCTCATGGTGGTGACGGCGCAGTCGGCCACCGGCACTTGCCATGGTCCCACCATCTGGTCGCGCACGGTCATGCCGCCCACGCTGCGGTCGCCGATGGTGATCAGGAAGGATTTGTCGGCCACGGTCGGCAGCAGCAGCACTTTTTGCGCTACATCCACCAGGTCCATGCCCGTCAGATCGATGGCCGGGAAATCGTTGGCCACGTGGACCACGTCGCGCTGCATCTTTGGCGGCTTACCCAGCAAGACGTCCATCGGCATGTCGACCGGCTCGTTGCCCAGTTCCGGATCGATCAATTTGAGTTGACGCTCTTCGGTGGCCACGCCCACGGCGGCGAACAGGCAGCGTTCGCGTTCGCACATGGCTTTGAACAGCGGCAGGCTTTCCGGCGCGATGGCCAGAACGTAGCGTTCCTGCGATTCATTGCTCCAGATTTCCTTCGGCGCCATGCCCGATTCTTCCAGCGGGATCTTGCGCAGGTCGAAAATCGCGCCGCGCTTGGCGTCGTTGGTGATTTCCGGGAACGCGTTCGACAAGCCGCCCGCACCCACGTCGTGGATCGAGATGATCGGATTGTCCGCGCCCATTTGCCAGCAGGCGTTGATGACTTCCTGGGCGCGGCGTTCCATTTCAGGATTGCCGCGCTGGACGGAATCGAAGTCCAGGTCGGCCGTGTTGCTGCCGGTGGTCATCGACGAGGCGGCGCTGCCGCCCATGCCGATGCGCATGCCCGGGCCGCCCAGCTGCACCAGCAGGCTGCCGACGGGGATATCGTTCTTGTGCGTGTGCTGCGCCGAGATATTGCCGATGCCGCCGGCGATCATGATGGGCTTGTGGTAGCCGAACACGGAATCTTTGTCTGCGCCGACGTTTTGTTCATAGGTACGGAAGTAACCGCCCAGGACCGGGCGGCCGAATTCGTTCGAGAACGCGGCACCGCCCAGCGGGCCTTCGATCATGATCTGCAGCGGCGACGCGATGCGTTCCGGCTTGCCGTATTGATCTGCATCAGTACGCGAGGCCAATGGCGCCGTCACGGAAGCTGCCGTTTCCCAGCTGCGCACGGCGTCCGGCAGCGACAGGTTCGACACGGTGAAACCGGTCAAGCCAGCCTTCGGCTTGGCGCCGCGGCCCGTTGCGCCTTCGTCGCGGATCTCGCCGCCCGCGCCCGTAGAGGCGCCAGGGAATGGGGAGATGGCCGTCGGGTGGTTATGCGTTTCCACCTTCATCAGGGTGTGCGTCAGTTCGGTCGATGCCGCGTATTCGTGCTTGTCGCCGCGCGGGTAGAAGCGCGACACGGTGGCGCCTTCCATGATGGACGAGTTGTCGCTGTAGGCGACGACGGTGCCCTTCGGCTGCAGTTCGTGCGTGTTCTTGATCATGCCGAACAGCGACTTGGGCTGCGCCACGCCGTCGATGGTCCAGTCGGCGTTGAAGATCTTGTGGCGGCAATGCTCGCTGTTCGCCTGCGCGAACATCATCAGTTCCACGTCCGTCGGATTGCGGCCGGCCTTGGTGAAGGCGGCATCCAGGTAGTCGATTTCGTCTTCCGACATCGCCAGACCCAGTTCCGTGTTCGCCGTTTCCAGCGCGCGCTTGCCCTGCCCCAGCAAGTCGATCGATTCCAACGGACGCGCTTCCAGGGTGCGGAACAAGTCCTTGGCGTCGTCGGCGCTGCGCAGCACGGATTCCGTCATGCGGTCGTGCAGCAGGTCGGCCACGGCCTGTACTTGCTCGTCCGTCAGTTTGCCGGCGCCGATGGCGCTGCCCAGGATGCCCGATTTCAGGTTGATGCGGAAAGCGATGCCGCGTTCGACGCGCTTGATGTGCGCCATGCCGCAGTTGTGCGCGATGTCGGTGGCTTTCGAAGCCCACGGCGAAATCGTGCCGAAACGGGGGATGACGAAGAATTCTTCGGCAGCGCCTTCCGTATTGTCAGCCTGGGCCGGCTCGCCGTACGTCAGCAAGGCGCCAAGGCGCGTGCTGTCGTCGGCCGTGAGGGGCGCGCTGGCATCGATGAAATGGACATAGCGTGCTTGCACGGCAACGATCGCAGGCGAGACGGCTTGCAGTTGGCTTAACAGACGGTGGCTACGGAAATGGGACAGGGCATTGGAACCCGGCAGTATCAACATGATTGGAAGGTGGTTGATGCAGCGTGGCTGCGGGTTAAAGGTAGGTATGACAATATCTTTCGTACGGCAAATTTCCTTTGCGCGCATTATACCCGTTTTACCCCTGCTTTATTACCGGAACTTATGGCTTTCCGGCCATTTTGCCCCTGAAAGCGGCAGTTTTTGCCAACTTGCAACAACAGGATCAGGCAATCACATAGCGGTTCTTGCCCTGGCGCTTGGCCAGGTACAGCGCCTCGTCGGCCAGGCGGTAACTGTGGCTCAGCTCCTTGTCCCGGTCCAGCTCGGCCACGCCCACGCTGATCGACACGAACTGTGCCGCATGGAAAGCCTGGCTGACGGCGGCGACCAGGGCGCCGGCGAAGGCGCGCACGGCCTCGCGGTCGCCCGCGTAGACGATGCCGAATTCCTCGCCGCCCAGGCGTCCGCACAGATGGCTTTGCGCCTTGTCCGCGATGATGGCGGCCGTGCGCATGAGCACCGCGTCGCCCGCATCGTGGCCCTGTTGATCGTTGATGATCTTGAAATCGTCGATGTCGATCATCAGGAAATGCAGCATGCCGCCGTGGCTTGCGCCATGCATCTGCTGGGCCCGCTGCGTGAACATGCGGCGGTTGTTCAAGCCCGTCAGGCTGTCCTGGAAGGCCAGCCGCGTCAATTCCACCTTGGCGTGATAGTTACGCAGGCGCAATAAGCTGAAGCTGACGTTCAGCGCCAGCCCGAACAGCACGCTGACGGCGATCATCAACGGCACCCAGGGCTGGTCGGGCAAGCCAGCGTTGACCGGATACAGGCCGTGGCCCACGTTCCACCACACGCCGGCCACCACGGCCAGGTAGCTGAGACCGCCATTGAAGATGGAAGCGATGGCCAGGGTCATGAAGACACCCACGGGCAAGACCCAGAAGCTGGCGTGGTGGACAGCATCGGCCATGGTGCGCAAGCCGAAGGTCAGCGCCAGCACGGCGCAGGCACCCGTCATGGTCAGCACGGGCAAGGTGGTGCAGCGGGCGCGCACGACCAGGCTAGCCAACATGCCCAGCAAGGCCAGCACGGCGTGCGTCAGGTTCGGATGGTAGGCCGGCGGCATCAGCAGCCAGGCCAGGCTGAAGGCGATGATGCCCATCACTTGCGTGATCAGGCCGACCCGGTGCAATTCCGCAAAATACGTATGCTGCTGTTCGCTGTTGCCGCCAAAGGCAAGGGGAACGGCAATGCGCCGCAAGGTAGACAGTTCAGGAACGCGCATGACGGGTATCGACACCAGAGAGGGATAAAGCGCCCGTTAAAGCCTTGCGCATGCCTTGCCGCGACGTGGTGCGGCATGCAACAGGTGTTGCATTTTAGAATACTATCACGGTAGTCGGGGAATGGCCGGAAAAACAGGCGCCCGCACTGTCGCAAGGGGCGCTCGTGTCATGAAATACAACGCCGGACGGCGCTGCACGCGCCTGCCCTTGCGCACGGCACCCGATTGCATGCATTTTGCTGGCAGTGTCGGGCGGCTTTGCAGTATGCTGATAAAAAACAATACTGCCAGGCAGCTACATATAAGAAGAGTTCCCGCAAATGACCGAACAGATGAACGAGAGCTGAACCATGCCAGAAACTAGCGACTTATCTGTCCTGATCGTCGACCCGAACCCCAGCATGCGGGGCAATCTGCACAATATGCTGAACCAGGCCGCCATCACCAAGGTGGAATATGCCGTCAATGCCGGCACGGCCATCCGCTTGCTGATGAAGAAACCGTTCGACATCATCCTGTGCGAATACGACCTTGGCAGCGGCACGGATGGCCAGGATGGCCAGCAATTGCTGGAAGACTTGCGCCACCATAAGCTGATCGGCCTGTGGACGATCTTCATCATGCTGACCTCGGAGGCCATCCACAGCAAGGTGATCAGCGCAGCGGAGCTGACCCCGTCCGACTACATATTAAAACCGTTCACCGTCGACGTGCTGAGCGGCCGCATCGCGCGCGCCATCGAGCGGCGCGCCGTTTTTCTGCCCACGTATCAGCTGATCGACAAGGGCGACCTGCGCGAAGCCGTGAAAAGCTGCCGCGCGGCCGAACTGCAGCACCCGCGCCTGGCGGCCGATTTCGCCCGCCTGCGCGCCGAACTGCACATCAGCCTGGACGAATGGAACGAAGCGGAACAGCTCTACGCCGACATGCTGGCCACGCGGCCCATGGCCTGGGCGCACCTGGGCCTGGCGCGCACCCTGTTCGAACAGCAGCGCCACGAGGATGCGCAGGAAGCGCTGCTGGAACTGGTGGAGACCTATCCCCGCTTCATGGCCGCCTACGACTTGCTGGCGCAAAACCATGAAGCCATGGGCCAGCAACTGCAGGCCAAGAAAATCCTCGAGGACGCGGTGGCCATCTCGCCGCACATGGTGCGCCGGCTGCGCCACCTGGGCGGCATTTCCTTCGACACGGGCGACATCGGCGCGGCCGAACGGGCCTACAAGCAGGTCGTGACGAAAGCGAAGTACTCCGAATTCCGCGACCCGGAAGACCACGTCAACCTGGTAAAAACGCTGGTGAAAAAGGGCGACGCGCCGCAAGCGAGCGGCGTGCTGCGCGACATGGAGCGCTCCCTGCGGGGCAGCGCCAACGTGGAAGCATGCCGCGCCATCTCGGCCGCCATGCTGCATGAACTGTCGGGCAACGACATCGCCGCCGCCACCGAACTGCAACTGGCCGCCGCCGCCCTGGACGACGCGCGGGGCCTGTCGACGCAGCTGAAGGTGGGCCTCGTGCAAAGCTGCCTGAAGAACAACCTGGAACAGGCCGCGTCCGACGTCATGATGAAACTCGTCAACGAAGCCGACAGCGACGTGACGATGGAAGCGGCCGTCGACGTATTTGAAAAAGCGGGCCGCCACGACCTGGCGCAAGGCATGGGCCAGCAGATCACGAACCAGGTGCAGGAATTGATGCAGGATGCGGCCAGCAAGGCGGAAAGCGGAGAACTCAAGGGCGCCGTTTTCGTGCTGCGCCAGGCCCTGCGCAAGACGCCGGGCAACCTGCCCGTGCTGTTCGCCTCCGTCGAGGCCATCCTGCGCCAGCTCAACATGCTGGGCTGGGAAGCCCCGCTCGCTGAACAGGCGCAGCACCAGATGCAGGTGATCCGCAAGATCGACCCCAGGCATCCGCAGCTGGAGTCGCTCAAGCAGCAGTATGCGGCTACGCAGCACAAGTATGGTATTGCGACCTGACTCTTGCCTGTGCCCTGCTTGTCAATCGACAACAATCCGTTCGACAAGGTGGGCCGTCCCACCGCCGCCGTTTGCGCAATTGGAATACTCTCTTTCAAAATGAAGCCCGCTCACGCATTCGGAGCGGGCGCATCCGTATAGTTCGGCAGTTGTGTGACGTCAGCCGTTAAGCGTACGGCCGCCGTCAACGATGATTTCGGAGCCGACGGTCCAGCGGGACTCGTCGGAAGCGAGGTACAACACCGCCTTGGCCACTTCCTCCGGCGTGCCGAAGCGGCCGAACGGAATCGTTGCGACAATGTCCTTGTTGAGCTGATCGCGGTAGGCATCCGGGATGCCGAGCTTGTCGTACAGCGGCGTTTCGACCGGGCCGGGACTGACAGCGTTGACGCGAATGCCGCGTGCCAGCAATTCGCCCGACAGCGTTTTCGACAAGTTCAAGAATGCGGCCTTGGTCGCGGCATATACCGATGAATGCGCCGAGCCCACGTGCGCGCTGACCGATGTGTTGAGCACCACCGATGCGGGGTTCGCGAACACTGGCAGCAGCGCCTGGATCAGGAAATAGGGACCCTTGACGTTGATGTCGAACGATCGGTCGAACATTTCCTCCGTCCACGCTTCGATCGGCTTCCAGACGGATACGCCAGCGTTGAGAAAGGCGATATCGAGCTGGCCGTAGTGCGCCTGGACGGCGCGCGCCAACTCCTGTTGGGCGGCGACATTGGCGGAATCGGCGCGCAGCACGAGAACCTCGGCGCCAAGTTCTTTCCTGGCCTTCTCGATCGATTCCGGAGTGACGCCGGTGACGATGACGCGTGCGCCTTCGGCGAGGAACTGCCTGGCTGTTTCAAGGCCGATGCCGCTGGTGCCGCCGGTGATAAGAGTACGTTTTCCTTGCAAGCGGGACATAAAATTCTCCTGTAGGTGATTCAGGGTCAACCAGCATTGGCTGACCTGCCGTGGGAAGAACTATGCGCCCATGCTTGAAATTCGATAAGATCGTATCTTTGCATATAATTCATGCTCCAATTGCATGAATTGAATGGAGAGTAACTTTGGACCGGTTTCTTTTGATGACATGCTTCGCGCGCGCTGTGGAGACGGGGAGCTTCTCCGCTGCCGGCCGCGACCTGGGCTTGGGGCAGCCCAACGTCAGCCGTCATGTGGCGGCATTGGAAGAGCATCTGCAGACGCGGCTGCTGCACCGCTCAACGCGCAAGCTTGCCCTCACGCCCGAAGGGGAACGCTACTATGCGGAAGTGCGGCGCATCCTTGACGCCGTCGACGAGTCCGAATCTTCCTTCAGGGAGAACGTCGATCCGTCCGGATTGCTGCGCGTCGCGTGCCCGACCGCTCTGGCGCATGCATTTGTGTTGCCGCATGTCCCCGCCTTCCTGGAGCGCTATCCCGGCCTGGCGCTCGATCTCCAGATCAATGATCGCTATGTGGGTCTCGTCGATGAAGGAGCGGAACTGGCAATTCGGATCGGCCATCTGGAAGACAGCGCCCTGCGCGCGCGGCGCATCGGCCTGTTCGAGCGCGTGTTTGTCGCCAGCAAGGGCTATCTCGCCAAACGCGGCGTGCCGGTCACGCCCGATGATCTGCGCGGGCACGATTGCGTGATCTACACCCTGCTGTCGTCGGGTGCCACATGGCGCTTCCGCGATACGGAAGTAGCAGTATCGGGAAAGGTACGGGTAAACTCACCCGAGGCCGTGCGCGAACTGGTCAATGCGGGACTCGGTATTGGACATGGGCCGCAGTGGCTGTTCGAGGAAGGACTCAGGAATGGCAATTTGCAGTTGCTCCTGACGGCGCACACTGCCCTGCCCGTCCCGGTTCAAATCGTCTATGTCGCAAACAGGCTGCTGCCAACGCGGGCCGTCGTGTTCATGGACTTCATCGCGGAAGCGTTTTCAAAGGTACCGGCACTGAACATCCGCTGAGCGGCCTCTGGTGCGATAACGCCATTCTTGCGCAGTGATGGATGGTGCTGCCAGCGCCAGCCGCATGTGAAATGGATGGTCAACAACTGCTGTGCCAATGTCCGCCACTCGCCGCCGCAAGCCAGAGCGGTGCCGTGAACACCTGTTCACGGCGCAGGGCAAGGTTCGATCAGCGCGGGAGTTTATACCGTACCAGCAGCGTCGGTCCCTTGCCGCCGGATGGCGTCAGCAGAATCTCGTCACCGGGCTGCATCTCTTCATACATCACCGTGCAACAGGTCGGCATCGAGTGGCCGCGCGCCGGATACACGCCAACGTCCGTGTGCAGGGTCGCAGCGCGTACGTCCACGCTGGACTTGCCGGCCTTTCCTTCTTCTTGCAGCTGCTTGCGCAGTGCGGTGACGAAGTCCCCTTTGCTAAGCCTGGCAGGTGCCTGGCTGGCTTGCGGGCGAGTGCTTGCATCGTTTTTCATGGTAGTTTCTTTCAGTGTATACATTTCCGCCACTATATCATTCGCCCCTGGTGCAACGCGACCCGGGGGCGGAACGAGTCCATCGCCCCGGCCGGAGCAGCCGCGGCAGAGCGCCTGCTTCTGCGCGTGATAACGTCACAGTTGGCGACAACAGCCTGGCCCATCTTCTGCCGGGAGCGCTCGATGGGACCGGCGATTTTGCATGCTGATGATGCAGTTGCCATCAGAATCGGCGCGACATGGCGTCTGGCGTCTGGCCCAAGCAGAAGCTTGCGCTGGCCGCTTGACTTTAGCGTACTCCAAGGTGCTGCGACCACCGATAGAATCCGCCGCCACAAACGGCCATTCACGTTGAGGTGACAATGCGTGACTTTTCTCGCTTGATAATTCGTTATGCTCGTGGGCCGCTGGCGGCCAGAAGCGGCCGTCCAAGTTTGCGCAAGTGATAGCGTCAGTGCGGCGGCGGCCGTCAGATCAAACTGTCCTCAATGGAATATAGTTTTCCATTCAACCGATGTACTATCAAATTCGAGGAAATATCGATGGCACGGTTCCACGCTGCAGCGGCTTCTTTGCTCGCTATTTGTTTTTTACAGGTGGCCGCTCATGCAGAAGCTCTCTCCATCGATGCCACCGTACGCCAGAGGGTCATCGACGTGTTGCTCAGCAGTTGAATGACTATTACGTGTTCCCAGAAGTGGCGGGAAGAATCAGTACGACTTTGCGTGCGAAGCAAAAGCACGGCGGCTACGACAGCATCACTGATGCGGAAGTATTTGCCAACGTGCTTACCGCTGACCTCCGTGAGGCTGGTCACGATAAGCATCTGCGTGTGAAAGCCCGTGAAACACCGCGCTCTATCGCAAGTTCGCCGGCGCCGGAGCAACGGGAAGAAATGCTCAAGCAGATGGTTGCTCGTGGCTATGGCATCGCGAAGATTGAGATTCTCGCAGGCAACGTAGGCTATCTCGACGTACACGGCTTTGACCGCGTTAGTGAGGCTGCGCCGGCGATCACGGCGGCAATGATGCAGCTGGCAGACTGCGATGCTCCCATTGTCGATGTACGCAACAATGGCGGCGGGGACCCGGCTGGCGTCGCCTTTCTGAGCAGCTACTTGTTCGACCAGCGCACCCATCTGAATGATCTGTATTGGCGCGATGGCGACCGCATTGTTGAGTTCTGGACTGATACTAACGTTCCAGGAAAGCACTACGGTCAACAGAAAGCGGTCTACGTGCTGACCGGTCCGCGTACTTTCTCTGCCGGAGAGGAGTTCAGCTACAACCTCCAGCAACTGAGGCGTGCGACGCTGGTGGGGGAAGTGACTGGCGGAGGTGCCAATCCGGGGCGTATGCGAGAACTAAGTCCATACTTCGTCGCATTCATCCCCAATGGACGCGCCATCAATCCCATTACGAAGACTAACTGGGAAGGCGTTGGCGTCACGCCCGATATTAACGTGCCAATTAGCCAAACACTCGTGACAGCACACAAATTGGCGCTTGAAAAATTAGCAGCGGAGAGCACCGATCTTGGGCACGCTGCGCGGTTGCGGGCAAAGTCGAGCGAGTTGACGCCATAGGAGAGGCTGCCGTACTACGTGTAACAGCAGTAACCAGAGGCTTGTGCATACGAAGCATTGCTATCGTAGCGGCCTTAGAGAGGTGGCGGATTCATGGCGCCAAGTACCAATGGCACCGGCCGTGCGACCGCGTAAAATCGGCCAAAAGCGGACGTCCAGACTCAGGGCGCAGTTTCAAGACAACCACGGGTTAAGATTAGCCTGCCACGGAAGCAATAACATGCATCATCCATACCTAGCGTTCTGCATTAACCAAGCTGGCGAACTTGTCATAACTCATCAGCGAGACGCAAATCGACAGCATCCGCTTGAAATGGAATTGCCACTTACAGAACTGGCAGGCAAAGGTCGCGAGAAGGCTGCGCAGTCGATTGGGGAGCTTACGCTTGCGTTGCTTGAGAAATGGTATCCAGAAGAGTTCGCTGCACATCCGGCGCTCAAGTCCGAGACCCCTTAAGCACTCTAAGGCAAGCTATCGAAGCTACGGCTCAGCTACTGCAACGTCTGCAATGGGGCGGCTTCTGCCTCATGGTGACAAACCGTGAGCTTTGCACGAAGGCAAGATGCTATCCTCACCTGTTCGGCCGCGTTCGGCCAGAAGTAGCCTTTCGGAATCAATGATTGTCATTCACACCGCCACAACTTCAAGCAATCTAAGATTGAGCAACAAGAGGCAACAAAAATAAATCTGAAAGTGACGATATGGACAGCTATCTAGACCCCGAGCCTGGCAAGACCTACATAAGCCCTGGCCTTCCCGACTTCGATGATAAGAGCCGAATGGTACGAATAGCGACCAAACTGATTGAAAGTCCTGTCAGCTACGCTTTCGCCCACGTTAAAGACGAAGTTGTTCTTCGCCATAAGGAAGATGCAAAAAGCTGTATTACTGCGAAGTTTTTTGAAGACGACAGGAAGATGTTTGTCCTAAGTATTCAGGGCTACACCGTCGCCACAGACAAGCCTCACAATGCCAGCTTCTCCTTCATAGGTGAAGAGATTGGCAAGCTCGTGGAATTCCTTCACCATATTCAAGCCATGCCGCTTGAGGGGAATGGCCCAAAGAAAATCACAGACGAAGCCTTGAGGCGTCTGATCCTTTCAAGCACACAAGCAGAGTCGCTGTACAAGGACAACCAAGAGCTTTTTGCTGAGGTCATTAGATCAGCAATCACGAAAGACGACGTCATTGCCGTGGGCTATAGAAAGAGGCAACTGCAAACGTTCAAGCGCCTGCTGGAAGATCCCGGCTACTTTGAAGAGGTCAAAAAGCAGAAAGGGTGCAAAGACGAGGCGGTTTGGCAAAAATATTTTGAGAAAAATCCCTGGATTTTTGGTTACGGCTTGAGCTATCTGTATCTATCCTCACTGGACGACAACAAGCTGGAGCAGTACGTCCAAGGATTTACCGTCGCCCATCATGGCAAGCGGGTGGACGCACTTTTGCGAACACGAGGCGCCATCTCTAGCCTGTGCTTTGCAGAGATTAAAACCCATAAGACACCCCTGTTACAGAAGACCGCGTACCGTGGAGGTTGCTGGGCACCATCCGAAGACCTTGCAGGAGGTGTTTCGCAAGTTCAAGGCACTGTCGCAATGGCAAGTGACACGCTGCGTCACAAGCTGGCAATGAATGACGATAATGGCGATCCTACCGGCGAAGTAGCGTACAACTACACACCAAAAGCATTTATGGTCATCGGCAGCTTGCAAGAGTTCAGCACCGACAAAGGGGTAAGCGAAGAACGATATCGCTCCTTTGAGCTATTCAGGCAGAACACTACCAGCCCCGAAATTTTCACCTTTGACGAATTGTATGAGCGTGCGAAGTTCATCGTCATGCAATATGATAAATAGTATAAATCAATTCAAAAGCGAACTTACGCAGCTATTTCTAGTCTTGATCACGCATTCGCGTATAACGGCTGCTTTGGGGCGATAGCGGACGTACACGGCAGTCAGCGACACGACAGTCAGCGACAGGATGACCGGCGGGTTCTTGGCAGGAGTGATGCTATGGCAAAAGCATGCTGCCCGATGGGCTCAAGTCTCTTTTCGCTGCTTACCTGCGCTCCACCCTCGCCACCACCAGCTCGATCAGCTCCGCGATCAAGGGCCGGAACGTGGCGGCATCGCCGCCCTGCCCCAGCATCACGGTGCGCGTGGTCAGGTGCGAGAAGACGGCGTCGAACAAGATTTGCGGCAGATTGGAAAACGAGGTGTCGGGCGCGATGCGGCCCTGCGTGCGCTGCTGCTCCAGCAGGCGCAGGATCAGGGCGTGCCACACTTGCGGGCCGTGCTCGTACCAGGTCTGGCCCACGGCCGGCACGGCGGCCGCGCCCGTGACGACGAGGCGGTAGAAATCCACATGGCGGGGGCTGGTGACGACCGCCACCAGTTCATCGAGGATCAGCTGCAAACCCTGCTCCAGGCCCGCCTGCGACGTATCGAGCTGGCGCAGCGCGATGATGAAGTCGGCGCACAGGTACTCGACCACGGCCACCAGCAATTCCTGCTTGCTGCCGAAGTAGCGGTAGGCGGTGGCTTTCGAGCCGCCCGCCTCGGCCACGATGGCGTCCATGCTGACGCCGTCGTAGCCGGAGGCGAGGAAGAGGTCCGCCGCCGCCACCAGCAGCTTGCGCCGCCGCTCCTCGCTTCGGGTACTCGGGGAAGCGGGAACGGTGCGCAACTGGGGCATGAAGCAAACTCTTACTGTGTCTTGGGAAGCGCGTATGCTATCACGTAATCCCCCCGGTCCGGGCTCTGGCGGGCGCCGCCCGCGACCACCACGACGTACTGGCGGCCCGACCTGGGCGACACATACGTCATCGGCGTGCCTTGCGAACCGACGGGCATGCGCGCCTTCCACACTTCATGGCCGGTGGCGATATCCATGGCGCGCAAATAGTAATCCTGCGTGCCCGCATAAAACACCAGGCCGGACGCCGTACTGACGCCGCCGCCCAGTGTCGGCATGCCCAGCGGGATGGGCAGGCTTGCGCGCACGCCGTGGATGACGGCATCGCGCACCGTGCCGGCCGGGCGCTCCCACACTTTCGTGCGCGTTTTCAGGTCGATGGCGGCGAACACGCCCCAGGGCGGGCTTTGGCACGGTATGCCCAGCGGCGAATTGAAGGCCTTGTGGTCGATGACGAACGGCGTGCCATCCATCGGATAGGTGCTGCCCACGCCGTGGCCCGACGTCAGCTTGGCCACGTCCACCGTTTCGCGCGGCACCAGCCTGACCACCTGCGGCATGCGGATATCGTTGACGAACATATAGCCGTTGCTTTCATCGACGGCCGCGCCGCCCCAGTTGAAGCCGCCGTAGTAGCCTGGATAAATCAAGGTCTCTTGCGTGCTTGGCGCCGTGAACTCCCCTTTGTAATTGAGCTTGCGGAAGCTGATGCGGCAAGCCAGCTGGTCGAAGAAGGTGGCACCCCACATGTCGCGCTCCGTCAGCGTTTCCGCGCCGAGGGCCGGCATGCCGGTCGAATATGGCTGCGTTTTGGATACCCAGTCGCCGGCCGCATGCTCCTGCGGCACGGGCTTTTCCACCACGTCCGCAATCGGCTTGCCTGTGCGGCGGTCCAGCATGAAGATCTGGCCACGCTTGGTCAGCTGCACCAGCGCGGGTATTTTTCCACCCTTGCCGTCCGGGACGTCGTACAGGGCGGGCTGCGCGGCCACGTCGTAATCCCAGATATCGTGGTGAACGGTTTGATACGTCCAGCGCTCGCGGCCCGTGGCCATGTCGAGGGCGACGATGGCCGACGAATACTTCTCCGTCAGCGGCGGGCGCTTGCCGCCCCAGAAGTCCGGCTGCTCGTTCCCCGTCGGCAGGTAGACCAGGCCCAGCGCATCATCGAACGCGGGCGCCGACCACATGTTCGGCGTGCTGCGCGTGTAGGTCTGCCCTTCCGGCGGCAGTTTGGTGATGGCCGGATTGCCCAGGTCCCAGGCCCACACCAGCTCCCCCGTGTCGGCGCTGTAGGCGCGCACGACGCCCGACGGTTCATCGGTGGAGCGGCCGTCGAAGACCCAGCCGCCGAGGATGATCAGGTTGCGCGCCACCGTGGGCGCGGACGTGTAGGCGTAGTACGGCACGTTCATCTTGACCTTGCCCAGGCCAACCGTCAGATCAACGGAGCCCTTGTCGCCAAAACCCTCGCACTGCTTGCCCGTCTGCGCGTCGATCTCGATCAGGCGCGCATCCATGGTCACCTGCACGATGCGCTTCGCGCATGCGCCCGCCACCGGCGCGCTGGCCGCCTGCATGCCGTCGAAATGAAATGGTTTTGTCACCTTGGCCGGCTCGTAGTAGCCGACGCCGCGGCAGCGGTTCCACGTCTTCGTGTTGGCCGGCTTCGGATCGAAGGTCCAGCGCTCCTTGCCCGTGTCCGCGTCGAGCGCAATGACCTTGCTCGTCGGCGTGCACGTGTAGATGGTGTCGCCGATCTGCAGCGGCGTGTTCTGCGATTCGGACGCCCCTTCGGCCAGTTCGCCCGAGCGGTATGTCCACGCCACCTGCAACTGGTCGATATTCTGCCTGTCGATCTGCGTGTACGGGGCAAAGCGCGTGCCCTGCGGTCCATAGCCGTAATGGGCCCAGTTGGCGCTGCCGTCATTGATTGCCGCCACCGCATCCTGCTGCGGCTGCGCGCCCGCCTCCGTCACGCCATGCGGCTTGAACATCGAGGCGAAACCAGCCGCCAGCACGACGGCAAGCAGGGCCGCGAAACCGCGCGACTGGCCACCGTGAGCACGCCCGGCCAGCCACGGGTGCAGCAAGGCGGCCACCAGGCCGATGACGAGGAACGGCGCCAGGCGCGGCACCATGGGCCAGAAGGCGAAGCCGATTTCCCACACGGCCCAGATCAGTGTCGCGACGACCAGCGTGGCGACGACGGCACTGGCCAGCGGTTTGCGGCGCAGATATAGCACGCCGGCGAGGATGAGGCCCAGGCCGGCAGGCAGGTAATACCAGGAACCGCCAAGGGTGATGAGTTCGATGCCGCCCGCCGCCAGGGCCAGGCCGGAAAATCCAAGAAAGATGCCGAAAACCGTCAGGGCAAGCCGCTTGCCCCTGAAGACCACCGGGATCGCCGGCGCTCCTTTATTTACTGAAGTGTCCATTTTTTATCCATGACGCCTCCCCTGCCCAGGCAAGCACGCCGGGGATGGCTGGTTTTTTAAATCTACGCAGTGAAACTGTACTGTACGGTTTCATTTTATGCCGATTTTTGACACAAGGAAAGAAAAATTGACGCGGGAGCTTGATTTTGGGCGGGGTGGGGAGTTGGCGGGGTTGTCGGATTACGCGCTTGCGCGCCTCGGCGGCCCCGCTAATCCGACCTACCGGAATGCTGGACATGCGTAGGTTGGATTAGCGCAAAGCGCGTAATCCAACAAACACGGGCGCGCCGGGTGTTACAGGGATGCCATGTCGATCACAAAACGATACCTGACGTCGCTCTTGACCACGCGCTCGAACGCCTCATTGATATCCTGGATGCGGATGATCTCGATGTCGGACACGATATTGTGCTTGCCGCAGAAGTCCAGCATTTCCTGGGTTTCCTTGATCGAGCCGATCATGGAGCCGGACAGGCTGCGGCGCGCGCCCACCAGGCCGAAGGCGTTCACGGGCGGCACGGCGCCGTCCGGGATGCCGACGATGACCATGTTGCCATCGACTTTCAGCAGATTGATGTACTGGTTCCAGTCGATGGCCGCGCCCACCGTGCAAATGATCAGATCGAAGGTGCCGGCCAGCTTGCTGAACGTTTCCGCGTCGTTGGTGGCGTAGTAATGGTCGGCGCCCAGGCGCAGGCCGTCTTCGCGCTTCGACAGGGTCTGGCTCAGCACCGTCACTTCGGCGCCCATGGCGTGGGCGATCTTGACGCCCATGTGGCCAAGGCCGCCCATGCCCAGGATGGCGACCTGCTTGCCGGGGCCGGCCTTCCAGTGGTTCAGCGGCGAATACAGGGTGATGCCGGCGCACAGCAGCGGCGCGGCCGCGTCCAGCGGCAGGTTGTCGGGAATCGACAGCACATAGCCTTCCTTGACGACGATGCTGTCCGAGTAGCCGCCCTGCGTGGCCGTCTTGCCGTCCGCTTCCAGGCCGTTGTAGGTCTGGATCAGGCCTGGCATATACTGTTCCAGGTCCACGTTGCGCGTCTTGCAGGTGGTGCAGGAATCGACGAAGCAGCCCACGCCCACGTGGTCGCCCACCTTGAACTTGCTCACATTGGCGCCGACGGCCGTAACGACGCCGGCGATTTCATGGCCGGGCACCATGGGGAAGGCAGCGCCGCCCCATTCGTCGCGCGCCTGGTGGATGTCGGAATGGCACACGCCGCAGTATTTGATCGAGATGGCCACGTCGTCTTCGCGCGGGGTGCGGCGCTCGAACGTGAACGGTTGCAGTGCGGAAGTCGGGCCCAGTGCGGCGTAGCCTTTGGCGATGGTGGTCATGAAAACTCCTGTATCTGTAATGTGTGACGGGGGGAGACGCGTGTCTTGCATGCGATGGCGCTAGTCTGCGGCAAATGCGCCGTGCGCGTTACCGCGATCCTGCAAGACCTTTGCACGATCCTCCAAATCTGCGTAAGATCAACCCCTGCCCTTCCCCGCCTGATGCATACTCGCCCCCATGTCCACACAGCTCCCCCCGCAAGACGAAATCGCCGCCCTGATCAGCCGCCACGCGCCGCGCACGGGCGACTTCACGACGGCCATCGGCAACCTCACTTTCCACCGCCAGTCGTCCGTCACCGAATCGCTGTTCCATGCGGCGCGCCCCAGCGTAGCGATCATCGCGCAGGGCGCGAAGGACGTCACTTTGGGCACAGAAACCTTCCATTACAGCCGCATGCAGTACCTGCTGACGTCCGTCGACCTGCCGGTGCAGGTGCGCGTGGTGGAAGCGAGCGAGGATAAACCGCACCTGTGCGTGGTGCTGGGCATCGACATCGCCGACGTGGCGGCGCTGCTCGACAGCGAAAGCGCCAGCGGCGCAACTGGCGCGGCGCAGCAGAAAATCCTGCCCGTCACGCGCGGCATTTCCGTCAGCGATGTCTCGCCAGACCTGCTCGACGCCATGCTGCGCCTCGTGCGCCTGCTGGACAAACCGGGGGACATCGCCACGCTGGCGCCCCTGATCCGCCGCGAACTGACCTACCGCCTACTGAACGGTCCCGTCGGCGCGCGCCTGCGCCACATGGCGCTGGCCAGCAGCCAGTCGCACCAGGTGGCGCAAGCCATCGACTGGATCAAGCACCATTACGCGCAGCCGCTGCGCATCGAGCACCTGGCCGGCATGGCGAACATGAGCATGTCCTCGCTGCACCACCACTTCAAGGCGATTACGGCCATGACGCCGATGCAGTACCAGAAGCTGCTGCGCCTGCAGGAGGCGCGGCGCCTCATGCTGGTCGAGCAGATCGACGCGGGCGCGGCCGGCTACCGCGTCGGCTACGCCAGCGAGTCGCAGTTCAGCCGCGAATACAGCCGTCAGTTCGGCCGCGCGCCCATGCGCGATGTGGGTCAGGTGCGCGCGCAGCTGAGCGGAGCCAGTGCCAGCGCTGACCTGGCCTATTCCGTCTTGCCGTAACCGCCGCCGCCCGGCGTCTCGATGACGAACACGTCGCCAGGAAGCATGGCGGTCTTGCCGATATGCGCCAGCTGCTCCACCGTGCCGTCCGCGCGCTCGACGTAGTTGCGCCCCAGCGCGCCTGGCGCGCCGCCGTCCATGCCGAACGGCGGAACAATGCGGTTGTTCGACAGGATGGCCGCCGTCATCGGTTCCAGAAAGCGCACCCGGCGCACGCCGCCATTGCCGCCGTGCCAGCGCCCCGCGCCGCCGGAACCGGCGCGGATGCCGTAGCTGTCGAGGCGCACGGGGAAGCGCCACTCGAGGATTTCCGGGTCTGTCAGGCGCGAATTGGTCATGTTCGTCTGCACCACGTCCGTGCCGTCGAAGCCGGGACCGGCGCCCGAGCCGCCCGATATCGTCTCGTAATACTGATATTTCTCGCTGCCGAACGTGAAATTGTTCATCGTGCCCTGCGAGGCGGCCATGGCGGCCAGCACGCCGTACAGGGCGTTGGTGATGCAGGTCGAGGTTTCCACGTTGCCCGAGACGACGGAAGCCGGATACTGCGGATTGAGCATGGAGCCGGGCGGGATGATCACGGTCAAAGGCTTCAGGCAGCCCGCATTGAGCGGAATGTCGTCGTCGACCAGGGTACGGAACACGTACAGCACGGCCGCCATGCAGACGGCGGACGGCGCATTGAAATTGTTCGGCAGCTGGACGGACGTCCCCGTGAAGTCGATGACGGCGCTGCGCTGCGCCACGTCCACCTTGATCGCCACCTGGATGCGCGCGCCGTTATCCAGGTCCAGCGCGTATGCGCCATCCTTCAGGGTGCCGATCACGCGCCGCACGGCTTCCTCGGCGTTGTCCTGCACGTGGCCCATGTAGGCTTGCACGACAGGCAAGCCGAAATGCGCGACCATGTTATGCAGTTCGTCGGCCCCCTTCTGATTGGCCGCCACCTGGGCGCGCAGGTCCGCCAGGTTTTGCCGGGGATTGCGGGCGGGCCAGCTGGCGCCCGCCAGCAGGGCCAGGGTTTCGTCCTCGCGCATCACGCCCGTGGCGCCGTCGACCAGCTTGAAATTGTCGATCAGGACGCCCTCTTCCTCGATGCACGTGGAATCGGGCGGCATGGAGCCGGGTGTCGTGCCGCCGATATCGGCATGGTGGCCGCGCGAACCCACGTAGAACAGGATGGATTCCCCCTTTTCATCGAAGACGGGCGAGATCACCGTCACGTCGGGCAAATGCGTGCCGCCGTGATACGGGTCGTTCAGCATGAAGACGTCGCCGGGCCGCATGGCGCCCGCATTGCGCGTCATGACGGTGCGGATGCTCTCGCCCATGGAACCGAGGTGCACGGGCATGTGCGGCGCGTTGGCGATCAGGTGACCCTGGGCGTCGAAGATGGCGCAGCTGAAATCGAGCCGCTCCTTGATGTTGACGGAATGGGCCGTGTTCTGCAGGCGCAGTCCCATCTGCTCGGCGATCGACATGAACAGATTATTGAAAATTTCCAGCATCACGGGGTCGGCATTCGTCCCGATGGCGACACGTTCCGGCACGGCGACGACTCTGCGCAAGATCAAATGGCCGTGCGCCGTCACGTCGGCGCGCCAGCCAGGTTCGATGACGGTGGTGGCGTTGGCGTCGCTGACGATGGCCGGGCCGTCAATAGTATCGCCGGGACGCAGGCTGTCCGCCCCATACAGGCCGCTGTCGCGCCAGGCGCCAGCGCAGTACATGGCCACCGTCTGCACGGGCGCCAGAGCGCCTTCACGGGGCGCAAATGCGGGCGCGGCCGGTTCCGGCGCATCGGACGCGCCGATGGCTTCCACGGAAATGGCTTCGACGATCAGGGCGCGCGCCGGCATCAAAAAGGAAAAGCGTTTTTTGTAGGCCGCTTCGAACTGCGCCTGCATGCCGGCGGCCGTGTCGAACAGCACGACGAGGGCCGTATCCGTGCCTTCGTAGCGCAGGTGCACGCGATGCACGAGCGCGATGCGCTCCCCTTCCACGCCCTGGCGCAGCAAATCGTCGCGCGCCTGCGCGCCCAAGGTCTCGAAATGGCGCGCCAGGTCCACGCCCAAGGCCGCCTCGATGGCCCGTTCGCGCATCGCGCTCTGGTCGGCCAGGCCCATGCCGTAGGCCGACATCACGCCCGCCAGGCAGTGGATGAAGACCGTGCGCATGCCCAGCGCATCGGCCACGAGGCAGGCATGCTGGCCGCCCGCGCCGCCAAAGCTGGTGAGCGTATAGTCGGTGACGTCGTGGCCCCGCTGCACGGAAATCTGCTTGATGGCGTTGGCCATATTGCCCACGGCGATGGCGACGTAGCCTTCGGCCACCTGTTCCGGCGTCGAGTCCACCGTGCGCGCCAGCGCTTCGAACTGGGCGCGCACGGTGGCCGCGTCGAGCGCTTCGTTCGCGTCGGGGCCGAAGACACGGGGGAAGAAGGCGGGCTGCAGCTTGCCCAGCATAACGTTGCAGTCGGTGACGGCCAGCGGGCCGCCGCGCCGGTAGCTGGCGGGGCCGGGATTGGCGCCCGCGCTGTCCGGTCCCACCTTGTAGCGGGCGCCGTCGAAATGCAGGATGGAGCCGCCGCCCGCCGCCACCGTGTGGATGCTCATCATGGGGGCGCGCATGCGCACGCCGGCGATCTGCGTCTCGAACACGCGCTCGAACTCGCCCGCGTAATGGGACACGTCGGTGGACGTGCCGCCCATGTCGAAGCCGATGACTTTATCGAAGCCGGCCAGCGCGCTGGCGCGCACCATGCCGACGATGCCGCCGGCGGGGCCGGACAAAATGCTGTCCTTGCCCTGGAAGGCGCGCGCATCCGTCAAGCCGCCGTTCGATTGCATGAATTGCAGGTGCACGCCGGGCAGCTCCATCGCCAGCTGGTCGACGTAGCGGCGCAGGATCGGCGACAGGTAGGCGTCGACGACGGTGGTGTCGCCGCGCGCCACCAGTTTCATCATGGGGCTGACCTCGTGCGACACGGACACCTGCGTAAAACCGGCATCGCGCGCCAGCTGCGCCACCCGCGCCTCATGCGCGTGGTAGCGGTAGCCGTGCATCAGCACGATGGCGATGGCGCGCACGCCGCGCGCATGCGCGTGTGCGAGCGCGGCCCGGGCAGCCGCTTCGTCGAGCGGCGTGACCACCTCGCCGTGGGCGCCCACTCTTTCATTGATCTCGATCACGTCGCCATACAGCAGTTCCGGCAGGATGATCTGGCGCGCAAACAGCTGCGGGCGGTTCTGGTAGGCGATGCGCAAGGCGTCGCGAAAGCCGCGCGTGATGGCCAGCACGGTGGGCTCGCCCTTGCGTTCGAGCAGCGCGTTTGTCGCCACCGTCGTGCCCATCTTGATGGCGCCCACCTGTTCGACGGGCAAGGGCGCGCCGGGCGCAAGATCCATCAGCTGGCGCATGCCGGCCAGCGCCGCATCGCGGTACTGGCCCGGGTTCTCCGACAGCAGTTTATGCGTTGCGAGGCTGCCGTCAGGACGGCGCGCCACGATGTCCGTAAAGGTGCCGCCCCGGTCGATCCAGAATTGCCAGTCCATCGTCCTGCCCCCCAGTCTTAAGTGAGATGGCTATTGTAGCCGCCAAACAGGGACGCGTTTCAGGCGTGCGCGCCTTGCCTTTCGCCCGCTTCGGCCTTATGTTGAAGGCATGCTGACTAACGGAACACGCGCCATGACCCTGATCGACTCCGCAACACCGCTGTACGCCATCGCCGAACTGCGCGCCATCGAACAAGCCGCCCTGCGCGACCTGCCGCAAGGGCTGCTGATGCAGCGCGCGGGCCAGGCCGCCGCCAGCGCCGCCCTGAAGCTGCTGCACGCCCAGGAGGATGGCGACGAGGCGGGCCACCGGCGCGTGCTGGTGCTGGCCGGCCCCGGCGACAATGGCGGCGACGCGCTGGAAGCGGCCGCGCACCTGGCCGCCAGTGGCACCGAGGTGCTGATATGGCTGGCGCCCGAAGCAGCGGCCACGTCGCCCGAACGCGAACAGGCCCTGAACCGCGCCCGCAACAGCGCCGCGCGCTTCATGGATGCGGCGACGTCCATGGCCTCGGCCGCCGTGGGCGCCGCGCCGTGGCACCTGGTCATCGATGGCCTGTTCGGCATCGGCGCGTCGCGCCCCCTGGAAGGCGAATGCCGCGACATGGCGCAGCTGGTCAACAATCTCGATTGCCCCGTGCTGGCCCTCGACGTGCCCAGCGGCCTGCATGCGGACACGGGCGCCATCGACGGCGTCGCCATCCGCGCCACGCACACGCTCACCTTCATCGGCGACAAGCCGGGACTGCACACGGCAAATGGCCGCGACTATGCGGGCGAAGTGGAAGTGGCGGCGCTGGCCATCGACCCATCGCTGCTGCCCGAAGCCAGGGCCCAGCTGGGCGGCCTGCACCTGTTCGCGCGCCAGTTGCAACCACGGCGCCAGAACACGCACAAGGGCAGCTACGGCAGCGTGGCCATCATCGGCGGCGCGCAAGGCATGGCCGGCGCGCCCATCCTGGCGGCCCGCACGGCCCTGCATGCGGGCGCGGGAAGAGTATATATCGCGTTTCCCGATGCACCACCCGCCTTCGACAGCGGCCAGCCGGAGCTGATGTGCCGCCGCGCCCAGGACGTGGATTTCTCGGGCCTGCACTTTGCCGCGCTGGTGGCGGGGCCGGGCCTGGGCGACGACGCCGATACGGTGGAACTGCTGCAGCGTGCCATTGACAGCGACAGCCCGCTGCTGCTGGACGCGGACGCGCTGAACCTGATGGCGGCCGAACCGGAGCTGCAATCGGCGCTGGCCGTGCGCACTGGCGCGGGCGCGACGATATTGACGCCGCATCCGCTGGAAGCGGCCCGGCTGCTCGACATGACAGTAGCCGAGGTGCAGGCCGACCGCCTGGGCGCGGCGCGCCAGTTGGCGGCGCAACTGGGCGTGATCGTCGTATTGAAAGGGTCGGGCACGGTGATCGCCGCGCCCGATGGCCAGGTGGTCGTCAACAACACGGGCGGCCCCGCCCTGGCGACGGCCGGCACGGGCGACGTGCTGTCCGGCCTGTGCGGCAGCCTGCTGGCCCAGGGCTGGACGGAATGGGAAGCGGCGCTTGGCGCCGTCTGGCTGCACGGGGCGGCGGCGGACGCGCTGGTGGCGGCTGGCAGCGGTCCCATCGGCCTGACGGCGGGGGAATTGATCCCGGCGATACGCAGGTTGATCAATGCCTTGTCGGCATAGGTATACGGTGTCGGATTACGCGTTCCGCTAATCCGACCTACCCGACGTCCGATATCCTCAAGCCGTAGGTTGGATTAGCGCAGCGTAATCCAACACCACCGCGCTGCAATCACACCAGCCTGCCCGCCGCAATCGTGATGGTGCGGCCGCAACGGGCCGCGATCGAGCTGTCGTGCGTGACCAGCACCAGGGTCGAACCCCGTTCGCGGTTCAGCTCGAACATCAGCTGGATCACGGCCTCGCCTGTGGCGGCGTCCAGGCTGCCCGTCGGCTCGTCGGCGAACAGCAGCGGCGGCTCCGTCACAAACGCGCGCGCCAGGGCCACGCGCTGCTGCTCGCCGCCTGACAGGTATTTCGGATAGTGCTTCAGGCGGCTGCCCAGGTTCACCCGGCCCAACATGGCTTGCGCCTTTTCCTTCGCATCGGGGTCGCCCCGCAATTCCAGCGGCAGCATGACGTTTTCCAGCGCCGTCAGGTGGGCCAGCAGCTGAAACGACTGGAACACGAAACCGAGCTTTTCCTTGCGGAAACCGGCGCGGCCGTCTTCATCGAGGGCGAAGATATCGGTGCCGTCAAGCACCACCTTGCCGTCGCTGGGCGTGTCCAGTCCCGCCAGCAAGCCGAGCAACGTCGACTTGCCGGAACCGGAGGCGCCGACGATGGCCAGCGTCTCCGCCGTTTGCACGGTAAAATCGACCTGATGCAGGATGGTCAGCTCACCATCGGCATCGGGTACGCGCTTGGCCAGCTGGACCACTTCGATGGCCGGCCGGGCATTTTGGCTGTTTTGACTGTTGAGTGCGGCGGGCCGCTGGGCCGCCGCGTCGGACGGAAGAAAACTGGTGGAAGTCGCTTTAGGGAATTCGGGCATGCTGATCTATCTTAAAAAATTTCGTGAACAAATAAGTGTCAAGGGCGGCAGCCGCATGCGGCGGCGCACGCTGTCCCTGCTTCCTGCGGCAGCGCTGCTGCTGGTATCAGGCATGGCGAACGCCTATTCTGCACCAAAAACGCTGCTGGTGCTCGGCGATAGCCTCTCGGCCGAGTATGGGCTGGCACGCGGTACTGGCTGGGTGGCGCTGCTGGAACAGCGGCTGCAAGCGCAAAAGAACGATACGCGCATCGTCAACGCCAGCATCAGCGGCGAGACCACCAGCGGCGGCCGCGCGCGCCTGCCCGCCCTGCTGGCCAAGCACCAGCCCGATGTCGTGCTGATCGAACTGGGCGCCAACGACGGCTTGCGCGGCTTGCCCGTGGCGGCCGCCGAAGCGAATCTGCGCGCCATGGGCGAAGCGGCAAAAAAATCGGGCGCGCAGGTGGTGCTGGTGGGCATGCGCATGCCGCCCAACTATGGCCGCGCTTACGGCGAGCAGTTTTATGGCGTGTACGGCAAGCTGGCCAAGGAATGGAAGGCGCCGCTCGTGCCCTTCATGTTCGAGGGCATCGCCGACCAGCCGCAGCTGTTCCAGGCCGACCGCATGCACCCGAATGCGCAGGCGCACCCGACCATTTTGAAAAATATCTGGCCGCGGCTGGCGCCGTTGCTGAAAGCCAAGTAAGTCCACAAATTCTGCAGACAAAAAAATAGCCGCTAAGAGCGGCTATTTTTATGCGTGGAAACTAAATCTTACGGTGCTGGCGCTGGGGCCGCTGGCGCGGTGACCGGTTTGACGATCTTCACCTTGGCCTTGGCTTTCAGGTATTCGACGTAGTCGAACATTTCCTGTTGTGCCAGGATGCCGCTGATCTGGTCTTTCTCTTGCTGGCGGCGCGCCGCATCCACTTGCGCCGGCTGCTGCACCTTGGCGATGCGGTAGATGCCGTAACCCAGGGCTGGCAAGTCCACGCCCACGTACGCTGGCAGCTTGCTCGTGTCCGCCTTCATGACTTGCGCGATGGCGGCGCGGTTGATGCCGTCCAGCTTGCTGCGCGACACCCATTGCGCTGCGCCGAAACCGCTCGCATCACCCGAGGCTTTCAAGGCGGCCAGCTTGGTCTCGCCCGCTTTCTTGGCCAGCTTTTCCGCTTCTTCCATGGTCACGCGCTGACGGATCATCGCTTCGACTTCGGCCAGCGGACGCTTCGAGGCGGGCTTGAATTCCACCACGCGGCCGGCGATCAGCACGTTCGGCGCGACGGTGACGGCTTCCGTGTTGCGTTTGTCTTTCAGCGAATCGTTCGAGAAGATGGCGGTGAGGAACTTGGCGTTGTTGAACGGCGCCTTGCCCAGTGCCGGCGACGGCGTGCGCGACAGGTTGGCGGCGGTTTCCACTTTCAGCTTCAGCTTGTCGGCCACCGGCTTCAGGCTGTCCGATTGCTCGTAGACCGTGTTGGTGAACGTTTCCGCCATTTCCGAGTATTTCTTGGCAGCAAATTGCTTGCGCAGGTCGGCCGTAATCTCGCCGCGTACTTCATCGAGCGCACGCACGTGCTGCGGCTTGAGCGAGGTGATCGTCAGGATGTGGTAGCCGAAATCGGAAGCGACGACATCGCTGATTTCGCCTTGCTTGAGTTTCGCGACAGCGCTCAGCAGCGGTGCCGGCAAGCCATCCTTGCCGATCACGCCCAGATCGCCGCCCTGTTCGGCGGATGCCGGATCTTCCGACTTGGCTTTCGCCACGGCGGCGAAGCTGGCAGGCGCCTTGCGTACTTCCGCCAGGATCGCTTCGGCCTTGGCCTTGGCGGCGGCCTTATCAGCGGCCGATGCTTCTTTCTTGACGGCGACCAGGATGTGGCTGGCTTGGCGCGCTTCTGGCGTCGTGTAGGCTTTCTGGTTCTTCGCGTAGTAGGCAGTCACGTCGGCGTCGCTGACGTCGACTTGCTCGCCCGCAGCGCTGTCGTCCAGCACGACGTATTCGATCTTGGCTTGTTCCGGGATTTCGAAGAACTTGCTGTTCTTGTCATAGAAGGCCTTGATCATGGCGTCCGTCACTTTGACTTCCGGCACGTACTGGGCGATCGGCAACAGCAGTTCCTGCACTTCACGCTCTTCCGAGGTGATGTCGGACAGGCGCTTGGAGACGGTGCTTGGCGCGAAGGCCGTGCCTTGCACGGCGCCGGCCAGTTGCTGCAGGGCCAGGTCGCTGCGGCGGCGCGCATCGTACATCTGCGGCGTCATGCCTTGGGCGGCCAGCATGGCCTTGTAGCGTTCCAGGTCGAATTTACCGTCCGGCAAGGTCAAGCCTGGGATTTCCAGCACTTCCTTTTGCAGCACGGCATCGCTGATGACCAGGCGGCTACGGCCCACTTCGGCGGCCACGGCGCGCTCAGCGATCAGGTTGTCGAGGATGCTCTTGCGGGCTTCCGGCGTGTCAAACATTTTCTGGTCGAACTGCTCGCCCATCATCTGGCGGTAGCGGTCGATTTGCTGGCGTTGCGCTTCTTCATATTGCTGCTGCGTAACGACCTGGTCGCCGACCTTGGCGATGGTGTTCGCGCCATCGCCGAAGCTTTGGTAGCCGCTGATACCGACCAGTGCAAAAGACGGGACGATGACCAGCATCAGAAGAAACTGCATCAAGCGTCGATGGGTACGAATAAATTCAAACATGGTCAGCCAATTCGGGATGAGTGGATCACTATAAAAAAAGGCGAACATGCGTTCGCCTTGATTTCTTCGGCGGAATGGACGGGACAGATGTCCACTTCCCCTTTAGATTCAACAACTTGGCGCTGGAACTAAAGCAGGATTCTGACGCCCAAGCCATTATCTCCTGATTCTACAATGCCCATAGCGCTATAGCAAGGGTAAATCAGGGCGCGCGCCCTGCCCTGGCGCAGCCTGAACGGCAAGGCGCCAGCCCAGGCATTAAACCGGGCGCAGCTTAAAGCGGATTTAAATCGAGGTGCGTTTTATTCAAAACGGCAGGAAGGGATTCTAAAAGACGGCGCACCGAGATAATCTGGCGCTGAAAAAGAAAAACCCGCGCTACTTATTCAGCAGCGCGGGCTTCTATATTCTGGCGGAGCGGACGGGACTCGAACCCGCGACCCCCGACGTGACAGGCCGGTATTCTAACCAACTGAACTACCACTCCTTAAGAGCGTATTTTTTTTGGCGGAGCGGACGGGACTCGAACCCGCGACCTCCGACGTGACAGGCCGGCATTCTAACCAACTGAACTACCACTCCGAAAAATACACAGTACTGCTTGCATTTGCATTCAAGGCTGCGATTCGCAGAACTTCAACCTTGAAATCGCGGCACCCGAAGGCGCCGCCAAATGTTTCCGGTGATTGTCACCTCACCGAAGTCCGTTAGTTTACAGCATCCTTCAAAGCTTTACCAGCTTTAAATTTTGGAACTTTTGCTGCTTCGATCGTGATCGCTTCTTTGGTACGCGGATTGCGGCCGGTACGTTCAGCGCGTTCGCTGACCGAGAAAGTGCCAAAACCAACCAGCGTTACGCTGTCGTTGTTTTTCAAAGTTTCCGTCACGCCGCCGATAACAGCGTCGAGTGCGCGCGCAGCGGCGGCTTTGGAAATGTCAGCTTTTTCAGCAATGTGGTCGATCAATTCAGTCTTGTTCACTAGCATCCCCAATTACAAAGGTATAAAACGTTTACCGTATCGTTGCGGCACTTTTGGCACCACAGCTGTCCGGCGAAAAAAATGTGCAGGCGTATTAAACAAGCCACACTGTATATGTGTCAAGCGCTTTGGGGGCGCAATTCACGTTTCAATATAAAACAAGCGCTCTAAAAGCGCTTGTTTGGGGAAAACAGGGGTAAAACGTTAGTGTTTTACTACCTCGCCGGCCGCATCGGGCTTGGCCGCGGCGGCCGTGACAGCCTCCACCGCAGCGACGTCCGCCAACGCTTCAGGCATGCGTTCGAGGGCGATTTCCAGCACTTTGTCGATCCAGCGCACGGGTACGATCTCCAGTTTGTTCTTGACGTTGTCCGGAATGTCGGCCAGGTCTTTCACGTTTTGCTCTGGAATCAGGACCGTCTTGATGCCGCCGCGATGGGCCGCCAGCAGCTTTTCCTTCAGGCCGCCGATCGGCAACACTTCGCCGCGCAAGGTGATCTCGCCCGTCATCGCCACGTCGGCGCGCACGGGAATGCCCGTGAAAACCGAGACCATCGCCACCGTCATGGCCGCGCCAGCCGAAGGACCGTCCTTCGGTGTCGCGCCTTCCGGCACGTGGATATGGATATCGCTCTTCTCGAACACGTCCGCCTTGATGCCCAGGCGCTGTGCCCGGCTGCGCACCACCGTGCGGGCTGCCTCGATCGACTCTTTCATGACGTCGCCCAGGGTGCCCGTGCGGATGATGCCGCCCTTGCCCGGCATCGACACGGCTTCGATGGTCAGCAGATCGCCGCCCACTTCCGTCCATGCCAGACCGACCACCTGGCCCACCTGGTTTTCTTTCTCTGCGACACCGAAATCGTAGCGGCGCACGCCGAGGAACTTGTCCAGGTTCTTCGAGTTGACGATGACTTTCTTGTCGGATTTCTTCAGCAGCAGCATCTTGACCACCTTGCGGCAGATCTTCGACACTTCACGCTCGAGCGAACGCACACCGGCTTCCCGCGTGTAGTAGCGGATGATGTCGCGCAAGGCCGACTCGGCCACCGAGATTTCCTCTTCCTTCAAGCCATTGTTCTTGATCTGCTTCGGCAGCAGATAGCGCTGCGCGATGCTGGTCTTTTCATCTTCCGTGTAACCGGACAGACGGATCACTTCCATGCGGTCAAGCAAGGCTGGCGGAATGTTGTACGAGTTCGACGTGGCCACGAACATCACATCCGACAAGTCGAAATCGACTTCGATGTAATGGTCCGAGAACGTGTGGTTCTGTTCCGGGTCCAACACTTCCAGCAGGGCCGACGAAGGATCGCCACGGAAATCGGCGCCCATCTTGTCGACTTCATCGAGCAGGAACAAAGGATTGCGCACGCCGACTTTCGACAGCGATTGCAGGATCTTGCCCGGCATCGAGCCGATGTAGGTGCGGCGATGGCCGCGGATCTCGGCTTCGTCGCGCACGCCGCCCAGGGCCATGCGCACGAACTTGCGGTTCGTCGCGCGGGCGATGGACTGGCCCAGCGAGGTCTTGCCGACGCCCGGAGGACCGACAAAGCACAGGATAGGCGCTTTGAGCTTGTCGACGCGCTGTTGCACCGCGAGGTACTCCAGGATGCGTTCCTTGACCTTGTCGAGGCCGTAGTGGTCGCCTTCGAGCACTTTTTCCGCATTCGACAAGTCGTTATTGACCTTGGATTTCTTTTTCCAAGGCAAGTTGACGAGGGTGTCGATGTAGTTGCGCACAACGGTGGCTTCGGCCGACATCGGCGACATCAGCTTGAGCTTTTTCAACTCGTTGGTGGCCTTGTCGAGCGCTTCCTTCGGCATTTTGGCCGAAGCGACTTTTTTCTCCAGCTCGTCGAGGTCGGCGCCATCTTCGCCCTCGCCCAGTTCTTTCTGGATCGCCTTGACCTGCTCGTTCAGATAGTACTCGCGCTGCGACTTTTCCATCTGGCGCTTGACGCGGCCGCGAATGCGTTTTTCCACCTGCAGGATGTCGAGCTCGCCTTCGAGCTGGCCCAGCAGGTGCTCGAGGCGCTTGGCCACGCTGAAAATTTCCAGGATGACTTGTTTTTGCTCCAGTTTCAGGGGAAGATGCGCGGCCACCGTGTCGGCCAGACGGCCGGCATCGTCGATGCCCGACAAGGATGCCAGGATTTCCGGCGGGATCTTTTTGTTCAGTTTGACGTACTGGTCGAACTGCTGCACGATCGCGCGGCGCATGGCTTCGACTTCCGACTCGTCGCCCGGCTCGGACTCGAGCGGCGTCAGGTCGGCGATAAAGTGCGTCGGCGCATCGCTGATGTGGTTGATACGGGCACGCTGCGCGCCTTCGACCAGCACCTTGACGGTGCCATCGGGCAGCTTCAGCATTTGCAGAATATTGGCAACACAGCCAATTTCATAGATATCCGAAGGAGACGGCTCGTCCTTCGCGGCTGCTTTTTGAGCGGCAAGCATGATGCTCTTGCCCTGCTCCATCGCAGCTTCCAGCGCCTTGATCGACTTTGGACGGCCAACGAACAGCGGTATCACCATATGCGGGAAAACGACGACATCCCGCAACGGCAATAACGGCAGTTGAGTTTGCTCAGTTAATTTGGAAGTTGTCATGGCGTACCTTATAGAAAGCGTGTTTACGATGTTGGCGCTCGCTGCCAAAACACAAGACCGGCGAGAATAAATAATTCTGTGAAACAAACATTTTTCTGTCTATTTCGCAAAACACACCCGCATGACGGTAATAAATGCAGTTTTCACAGTAAAAAAGCCACGCGCAGCTAAGCGCCGCGAGTGGCTTTCCGATTGAAGCCTGCACTCATTGATTTAAATTGTACTGCCATGCATTAAGGAATCAAAATCCTTTTTATGCATTTGTCTCGGCAGTAATCAATTTTCTCCGGAGGCCTTGGCAGTCTCTTGATAAATCAACAAAGGTTTGGCGCCACTGGTGATGGTATTTTCGTCGATGACGACCTTCACCACATTTTGTTCGCTCGGCAGTTCGTACATGACGTCCAGCAAAGCATGTTCCAGGATGGAACGCAGGCCACGGGCACCGGTCTTGCGCGCCAGCGCCTTCTTGGCGATCGCATGCAGGGCGGCCGGACGAATCTCCAGTTCCGCGCCTTCCATCTCGAGCAGCTTCGAATACTGCTTGATCAGCGCATTCTTCGGCTCGACGAGGATCTGGATCAGCGCCTCTTCCGTCAATTCCGCCAGGGTGGCGATGACGGGCAGACGGCCGACCAGTTCCGGGATCAGGCCGAACTTGACCAGATCTTCCGGCTCCGCTTGCAACATCAGTTCGCTGGCCGAGCTTTGCGACTTGCTGCGCACGGTGGCCGAGAAGCCGATGCCGCTCTTTTCGGAGCGGTTGGCGATCACTTTCGACAGGCCGTCGAAGGCGCCGCCGCAGATGAACATGATGTTGGTCGTGTCGATCTGCACGAAATCCTGGTTCGGATGCTTGCGGCCGCCTTGTGGCGGCACGGAAGCCATCGTGCCTTCGATGAGTTTCAACAAGGCTTGCTGCACGCCCTCGCCCGACACGTCGCGCGTGATGGACGGATTGTCGGACTTGCGCGAAATCTTGTCGATTTCATCGATGTAGACGATGCCGCGCTGGGCTTTCTCGACGTCATAGTTGCAGCTTTGCAGCAGCTTCTGGATGATGTTTTCCACGTCCTCACCCACGTAACCGGCTTCGGTCAGGGTGGTGGCGTCGGCGATCACGAACGGCACGTTGAGCATGCGCGCCAGGGTCTGTGCCAGCAGGGTCTTGCCCGAGCCGGTAGGACCGACCAGCAAGATGTTGCTCTTGGCCAGTTCGATGTCGTCTTTCTTGCCCAGGTGCTTGAGGCGCTTGTAATGGTTGTACACCGCCACCGACAGGATGCGCTTGGCAGTCTGCTGGCCGATCACGTACTGATCGAGCAAGGCGGCAATTTCTTGCGGCGTCGGCAGGTCGGATTTGGTACCGGTCACCGTCTCGATGCTCGACGTTTCATCACGGATGATGTCGTTGCACAGGTCGATGCACTCGTCGCAAATGAACACGGACGGGCCGGCGATGAGTTTCTTCACCTCGTGCTGGCTTTTGCCGCAGAACGAGCAATACAGTAATTTTTCGCCGCTAGAGGATTTTTTGTCTGACATAAGGCATTTTGGTTGGAACTGCATTAACAATATTGCAAAATCGCAAGCCGGAGTGCGGTAGTTGCCGGAAAGGCAGCTACCCATGGCGCAAGTCAACAACGTGCACAAGCTCCATGCTACCCGAAATAAAAGCGAAACGCCCGAACGTTTGATCGCCCGGGCGTTTACTTACTTGCTTAGCAATACCGGTAGGGGCTCATCAAGCGCGGCTGGTCAACACTTTGTCGATCAAACCATACTCAACGGCCTCGTCGGCGGACATGAAACGGTCGCGGTCGGTGTCCTTGGCGATCTGTTCGATCGTCTGGCCCGTGCGCTCGGCCATGATGCCGTTCAAGCGGGTGCGCAGGTAAAGGATTTCCTTCGCCTGGATCTCGATGTCGGACGCCATGCCTTGCGAACCACCGGACGGCTGGTGAATCATGATGCGCGAGTTCGGCAGCGAGAAACGCTTGCCCTTGGCGCCAGCGGCCAGCAGGAAAGCGCCCATCGAAGCAGCCATGCCCGTGCACAGGGTCGAGACGTCCGGCTTGATGAACTGCATGGTGTCGTAGATGGCCATGCCGGCCGAGACCGAACCACCTGGCGAGTTGATGTAGAGCGAGATTTCCTTTTCCGGATTTTCGCTTTCCAGGAACAGCAGCTGGGCGACAACCAGGTTGGCCATCTGGTCATTGACCGGGCCGACCATGAAAATCAAGCGTTCCTTCAGCAGGCGCGAGTAAATATCATACGAGCGCTCGCCGCGACCGCTTTGTTCCACCACCATCGGCACCAGGCCGAGCATCTCTGTGTCCAGCGCCGGATTACGGTTCATACCTGTCATTTCATTTCCTTGTGAAGCAGTTAGGGGATACCGCCCTTACCTTTCGGCAAGAGCAAGCATCCGGATACCAACTGGTTTACGCTTGTGCGTTGCTTCCCATCAGTTCGTCGAAAGCAACTGCTTTCGTCGTGACTTTCGACAGGCCCAACACGTAAGTGACGACGTTTTCTTCCAATACAAGGGCTTCGATCTCACCCAGACGACGACGGTCGCTGTAGTAGTACTTCAGCACTTCGCGCGGGTCTTCGTAGCTTTGGGCGAAATCTTCGATCTGCGCCTTGACTTGCTCAGGCGTTGCCTGCAGGTTGTTGTCGCCCACCAGTTGCGACAGGATCAGGCCCAGGCGTACGCGACGCTCGGCTTTTTCCGCGAACAGTTCTGCTGGGAAAGGCACATCCTTGACGTTCATGCCGCGCTGCGCCATGTCCTGGCGGGTCATTTCGGCCAGACGCTCGGAATCCTGAGCGATCAGGGTTTTTGGCACTTCCAGCTCAGCAACTTTGATCAGCGCGTCCATGACGGCTTCCTTGTTGCGTGCTTTCACGCGGCCAGCGACTTCGCGCTGCAGGTTGACTTTGATGTCTTCGCGCATTTTGGCCAGGTCGCCATCGGCAACGCCCAGCGATTTGGCGAATTCGGCATCGACTTCCGGCAGGTGCGCCCATTCCAGCTTTTGCAGGGTGATGGTGAACGAGGCGGTTTTGCCGGCCACGTCCTTGCCATGGTAGTCCTCAGGGAACGACAACGGGAAAGTCTTCGATTCGCCCACTTTCAGGCCCAGGGTCGCTGCTTCGAATTCCGGCAGCATGCGGCCTTCGCCCAGCACGAAAGCGTAGCCTTCAGCTTTGCCGCCTGGGAATTCAACGCCGTCGATCGAGCCGACGAAGTCGACGGTCACGCGGTCGCCGTTGGCACCGATAGCCTCGCCGCCGTCGCCGTGTTCGCCAGCTTCGCCCTTGGTGTGGAAGTGCACGCGCTGCTTGCGCAGGATGTCGATGGTCTTGTCGATTTCGGCTTCCGACACGTCGGCTTGCACGGTTTCGATTTCAACGGCCGTCAGGTCGCCGATGGCGACTTCCGGATACACTTCGAACGTGGCGTCGAAAGCCAGCTGGCCTTCGGCTGCTTCTTCTTTCGGCACGATGTTCGGGAAACCGGCCACGCGCAGATTGTTTTCGTTGGCGGCGTCGTTGAACGCGCGGCCGACTTTGTCATTCAGCACTTCCGATTCAATTTGGTAGCCGTATTGTGCTGCGACCATTTTCAACGGCACTTTGCCCGGACGGAAGCCCGGTGCCTTAGCCGTACGGGCTTGCACTTTCAGGCGCTTCTCAACTTCCGTGCGGACGTCCGTCAGCGGGAAGGAGATCGTGATACGACGTTCGAGTTTGCCCAAGGTTTCGACTGCAGTTGCCATGTAAAAAATCGTCCAAAAAATAAACACTGTTGGTGCGAGAAAAGAAGACCCGACCCCTTGCACCATCACTGGCGGCAAGACATGGGTCCAGCTTCACTCGCTCGCATATTCATCTGTAAAAGCACTGAAAACAGGACGATGGACCTGGTCTACCCGGCGGAGGGAAAAACCCGCACCAGGCACCAAACAATCCGCCGCTTCCAGTACTGCGACAGGGCTCCGAGCGTCCAACCCTGCTTCTCAGTAAATGCAGGGCCGGCCATCATTCGGTAAAGCGTGGCATTATAACAAAGGACTTCGGGAAAGTGGCTGGCTTTGCAGCCGCGCCACAGAGGATACCGGCGGCAGCGAACGAATCGCTACAGCCTCGGTGGCCCTGTCTTTACTCTTGCCCCGGCATTCTTTATTTCGCCAGAGACAGGCTTTCCAGCCTGCTTCGTTCATTAGTATATGCGAACTGGCGCCCCGTCCGAAACAAAGAAATGCGCTCCTGGCGAAGATTTCGGCCAAAAAACCTTTGATTTACCTCAATTTGGCCATTTTTCAGGCAAACCTAAGCCGCGCATCCCCTCTCCAAGTGAATTTAAAGGAGAAAACATCATGAGCGATAGCACACCCGGCAGTTCCAGCAATGCCAAAGCCAAGCTGCAAATGGTCCTCAGCCGCCTGCTCGACGGCGTCACGGACGACGATCTGCAAAAAATCCAGACGGAAGTCGATGAAATGGAATTGCGCATGAAGGGCGATGGCCACCACGACCACGACCACCCTACCGTCGCCTGACCCGGCAGTGGCTGCGCCTACCCTGCGAGCCGCTCCACCGGATGCGGACGTGCTGACCGCCGTGGAAACGGCACTGGTGACCCACCGTGCCTTTGGCGACAGCGGCTACATCCGCGACCAGCTGGCCGTCGCCTACCGGCGGCGCTTGCACAAGCTGGGCGGCACCCTGCCCGAGGCCGAACGGCTGGCCGGCGCGCTCGATACGGCGCCGCCCGCGCGCCAGCGCCAGTTGCTGGGCGACACGGTGCTGCGCTGCGCCGTCCAGCACGCCATGCGGCAACTGCACTTGGGTGACGAGTACGGACTGCCCCTGCCGCAATGCGCGGCGCTGTTCCAGGCGGCCAGCGAGCACCTGGACGCAGGCCTGCCCGGCGGCCCGCTGGTAGCCCATCTGCCGCGCATGGCACGCTTGCACGAGGGGCGCACCATGGAAGACGCGGACACCGAATGTGACACCTGCATATGGCATGCCTGGCAGGAAGGCACGTCATATGCGCGCGCCTTTCTTGCCGTGATGGAAGATAACTACGGCGCGCCGCTGGCCACCCCTACGCCGCAGGAACGGGCGCTGCTGCGCCGCGGGCTAGGCTTGCTGGAAACCCTGCTGCCCCGCCTGACGGCCAGCGCGCTTTCTCATGTCCAGTTGATCGCCCTGTTTCCCAAGCTGGGCACGTGGCGCGGCAAGGCGTCCAGCTCGCAATTTCGCGTCAATGGCAGCGTGTTCCTGAACCAGGAGCTGATCGGCAACCCGTGGTGGCTGGCCGAACACTTGCTGCACGAGTCGCTGCACCAGAAACTGTACGACTTCCGCCACGGCCACAGCCTGCTGGCGCCCGACTATGCGCGCGACGACGGCGCCAAGGTCTGCTCGCTGTGGAACGCGCCCGATGATGACGGCAATCACTACTGGGATGCACACCGCACCCTGGCCGCCTTCCACGTGTACGTCCACCTGGCCTTGCTGTGCCTGCTGGCCGAGCGGCAGGAAGCGGCGCTGGCGCCCCGGTACGGCCCCATCGGCCAGCACATGAGCGGCAGCCGGCGCGCCATCGACCGCGCCCGCTACCTGGGCGAACAATTGCACAACACCACCTGGCCGGAACTGGGATTGGCCGGGCGCCAGATGACGCGCTGGCTGCTGGACGTGCTCGACGCACTCGATACGCAACGGCGGCCCAGCGGCGCCACCTTGCACCTGCTGCTCGACCTGTACGAACACCAGAGCCGCAAGCTCGATACTTTCCTCGCGCGGCAGCCGCCGCCCCGCAGCGACACGCTGGCCGCCCAGGCGCAGCAAGAGGTGGCGATGACGCGCGAGGCGCTGTATCTGCTGGATCAGGAAGCACCGCAGTCAACCCATGCGCAGGAGTACAACTGGCCGCAGGCACGGCAGCGCGTCTTGCAGGCACTTTGGCCGCTGACTGAAGATGATAAATTAATGGAAAGACGCGGCTACCCGCAGGCGCAGGCACTGATTGCGCAGATGGTGCAACAGTCGAGCCGGCAACTGGGCGCACTCGGCGCACTGGGCTGATGAAATTAGTTCAGGGAAAATTTTGATGGTGCTGCACTTCCGGGCTGGAACAACCCGGATTGGTGCGGATGGGGAGACTCGAACTCCCAAGCCGAAGCACTGGCTTCTAAGACCAGCGTGTCTACCAATTCCACCACATCCGCATCTTTTGTACGCAGCTTGTACATACCACTTTGCTGCCGCCCCTGATTTTAACAACTCGGGAGCGATCTGGCTACCTTGGACTTGCAGGACAAGCTTGCGGTAAAGCAAAGGCGGCATTCTACTGGATTTCCCAGAGGGATGCCGCCTTTTTTTTGCTGCGCCTCAGAGCGCGCCGCCGGCCAGTTGGCGGCATTTTTACCCCAAAGCAAGCACTGGGGTCGCACCCTCAGGGTACGACCCCGGCATTTTCGCCGTCCGGGTCAATGGCGTATGCAGCATGCGGCCACCCGTCAGGGCACTACACAGCCGGCGTACCCGCTTCCCTTGCCGCAGGGTCCGGCTTCTTGACCCGGAACCAGGCCGCATACAGGGCCGGCAGGAACAGCAAGGTCAAGGCCGTTGCCAGGATTAATCCCCCCATGATGGCGACCGCCATCGGCCCCCAGAAGACCGAACGCGACAGCGGGATCATGGCCAGCGCCGCGGCGGCGGCCGTCAGCACGATGGGACGGCAGCGGCGCACAGCCGAGTCGATGATGGCGTCCCATGGCGTCGAACCGTCATTGATGTCTTGCTCGATCTGGTCGACAAGGATCACCGAGTTGCGGATGATCATGCCGAACAGCGCGATGATGCCCAGGTTGGCCACGAAACCAAGTGGCCGGCCCAGCGCCAGCAAGGCAAACGCGGCACCCGCCACGCCCAGCGGCCCCGTCAGGAAGACCAGCAAGGAACGCGAGAAACTGTGCAGCTGCAGCATCAGCAAGGTGAAGATGATGAAAATGGCCAGCGGCAAGTTCGCCGAGATCGACGCTTCCGCCTCGCCGCTGTCGGCCGCCACGCCTTTCACGATGATGCGGTAACCGGCCGGCATTTTGGCGCGCAAGGCATCGAGCTGCGGCGCCAGCTGCGTCGACACGGTGGCGCCCTGGATGCCGTCGATCACGTCCGACTGCACGGTAATGGCCCATTCGCGCTTGTCGCGCCAGACGACACCCGGCTCCCACACGAAATGCGCGCGGGCCAGCTGCGAGATGGGCACTGACTTGCCCGTTGCCGTCGGGATATTCGTGTCATTCAGCACGGAAATCGTCGCCCGCTCGGCCAAAGGCTGGCGCACCTGGATATCGATCAGCTTGTTGTCTTCGCGGAACTGGCCGATGACCGTGCCCGACAGAATCGTATTGGCCGCCTGCATCACCGTTTTCGAGGTAACGCCCAGCGCACGCATCTTGTCCTGGTCCAGGTCCAGGCGCAGCACTTTCACCGATTCGTTCCAGTTATCGTTCACGCCCAGGGTGTTCGGATTGGCGCGCATGATGTCCTTGACCTGGTCGGCAATGGCCCGCACACCGGCCACCTCCGGCCCCATGACGCGAAATTGCACGGGATACGGCACCGGCGGTCCGTTCGGCAACAGTTTCACCCTGCCCCGCACTTCCGGGAAATCTTTCTTGAAGACGTCGACGATTTGCTGGCGCAAGCGTTCGCGGTCGGCCAGGCTCTTCGGCAAGACCACCACTTGCGACACGTTGGTCTGCGGGAAGATCTGATCGAGCGGCAAGTAGAAACGAGGACTACCGGTTCCCACGTAGCTGGTGACGCTTTCCACGCCGTCGAGCTTGCCAACAAAAGCCTCGAACTTCTTCACCTGTTTCTCGTTAGCAGCAAACGTCGTGCCTTCGGGCGACCACAGTTCCACCATCAGTTCCGGACGGCTGGAATCGGGGAAGAATTGCTTTTCGATAAAGTTAAAGCCGTAAATACCCAGTGCAAAGATGGCCAGGGTGGCGGCAATCGTCGTCTTGCGCCATTCCACGCACCAGGTGACGGCGCGGCGGAAGCGGCGGAAGTTCGGCGTATCGAACAATTCATGGTCGTTATGCGCGTGCGGCTTGACCTTGAGCAAGACGTAGCCGATGTAGGGCGTGAAGACGACGGCCACCACCCACGAGATGATCAGGGCCAGCGCATTGACGGAGAACAAGGAGAACGTGTATTCGCCGGCGGCCGACTTGGCCAGGCCGATGGGCAAGAAGCCCGCCACCGTGATCAGGGTGCCCGTCAGCATGGGCATGGCCGTGGACGTATAGGCGAACGTGGCCGCGTCGAAGCGGGACATGCCCTCTTCCATCTTGCGCACCATCATCTCGACGGCGATGATGGCGTCGTCGACCAGCAAGCCCAGCGCGATGATCAGCGCGCCCAGCGAAATCTTGTGCAAGTCGATGTCGAGCAGGCGCATGAACAGGAAGGTGACGGCCAGCACCAGCGGGATGGTCAGCGCCACCACCAGGCCTGGGCGCACGTCGATGCGCAGCGGCTTCGTGTGCAAGCCCAGCGCGACAAAGCTGACGGCCAGCACGATCAAAATGGCTTCGATCAGGGTGTGCACGAATTCCCCCACGGAAGCCGATACGGCTTCCGGCTGGTTCGACACGCGCTGCAATTCTATGCCAACCGGCAATTCGCTCTTCATGCGCGTGACGGTTGCCTGCAAGGCCTTGCCCATGTCGATGATATTGCCGCCCTTTTCCATCGATACGCCCAGGCCGATCACTTCCTTGCCGTTGAAGCGCATCTTGTCCTTGGGCGGATCGACGAATTCGCGCTTCACCGTGGCAAAGTCGCCGAGGCGGAAGGTGGTGCCGTTGGCGCGCAATTCCAGGTTTTCCAGGTCCTTGACGGTCAGCATGGCGCCCGTCACGCGCACTTGCAGATTGTCCGTCGGCGTCACCAGCACGCCTGTGGCGTTGATGCTGTTTTGCTCGGACAATTGCTGCACGATGGCATCGAAAGGAATGCCCAGCTGGGCAAATTTCTTGTGCGAAAAGATAATATTAATCTTTTCATCCTGCACGCCGAACAGTTCCACTTTCGACACCTGCCCCACGGCCAGCAGTTCCTGGCGCACCTTGTCCGCGTAATCCTTCATTTCGGCATAGGTAAAACCGTCGCCGGACAGGGCGAAGATGGAGCCGTAGGTGTCGCCGAACTCGTCGTTGAAGAACGGGCCCACGACGCCGGCCGGCAAGGTGCCCTTAATGTCGCCGATCTTCTTGCGCACCTGGTACCAGGCGGCGGCCGTTTCCTTGGGCGGCGCCGATTCGCGCAGCTCCAGCAGGATCAAGGTTTCGCCTGGCTTCGAATAGCTGGTGATTTCGTCGATGTATGGCGTTTCCTGCAGTTTCTTTTCCAGCTTGTCCGTCACCTGCTCGGCCATCTGCAGCGCCGTGGCGCCGGGCCAGTAGGCTTGCAGGACCATGGCGCGGAAAGTAAACGGAGGATCTTCATCCTGGCCCAGGTTGGCATAGCTGAGCATGCCGCCGATCAGCAGCACGGCCATCAGGTAGCGCGTCAGCGGGATGTGTTCGAGGGCCCAGCGCGACAGATTGAAGCCGCCCTTCATTTGGCGGCCCCCACGCTGACGGCGGCAGCGGCGGCATCCGGCTTGCTGGCCAGTTCAGCGCCGAGGATGGTCACTTTCTGGCCAGGCTTGAGCAGGTTGACGCCGGCCGTGACCACCGTCTGCCCCGCTTTCACGCCCGAGGCCAGCAGCAATTCATTGCCCGCCACGCCGCCCACCATCACCGGCACGAGCTTCACGGCGCCGTTTTCCACCACCCAGACGGAGCTTTGCGACTTTTCATTGAACAGGGCCGTCAGCGGCACCTTGATCTGCGGCGTGGCCGTCTGCGAAGCGAACTGCACCACGGCCGTCATGCCCAGGCGCACTTGCGGCGCGTCAGGGATGCTGACCTTGGCAGTATAGGTGCGCGTGGCCGCATCGGCCACGGGCGACACTTCGCGGATCTTGCCCGGCAGCGCCTGCTTCGGGTCGGCCCACAGACGCACGACCACATCCTTGACACTGCGCAAGGTTTCCACCTTGTCTTCAGGAATGCCGATCACCACTTCCTTCTCGCCGCTCTTGGCCACCACCACGACGGGCGCGCCAGGCGCCACCACCTGCCCTACTTCCGCATCGATGCGCGTGACGACGCCGTCCGCATCGGCCAGCAGGCTGGCATAGCCGGACTGGTTCGCCTGGCCCCGGTACAGGGCTTGCGCCGCTTCCACGTTTGCCTGCGCCGCCTTGTAGGTGGCGTCCTTGCCATCGAGCACGGCCTGGCTGACGAAATTTTTCTCGCGCAAGTCCTGGTAGCGCTTCAATTCCGCGCGCGCCAGGTCGCGGTTCGTTTCCGCGCTCACCAGCGAGGCCTTGGCCTGCGCCTGCGACAGCTGCAAGTCGACAGGATCGAGTTGCATCAGCACTTGCCCCTTCTTGACGCTGGCGCCCACGTCGACCTTGCGCGCGACGATCTTGCCGCCCACGCGGAAACCCAGTTGCGATACGACGCGGGGCACGACTTCACCTGACAGCTCGGCACTCACGTCAACATTACTACTAGACAACACTATCGCGCGCACGGGACGCACGTCTTCCACTTTGACGGCAGGCTTGGAACAGGCCGCCAGGGTAGTCGCAAGGGCCGCGGCGGCAATCAGCCGCAAGGCAGGAAGTGCGGATGCGCCGGTCTCGCGGCGCAGGGTTTTCAGGGCAAACAAGGTATTTTCCTTTACTATGCGGGCTGCAATATTTTTATGCGGAGAAACTTTTTGCCTGTCCTTTGGGCCAAGCCAAACTTTTTCGCACGCGATATCCTTAAATTTGTGACAATATCAGCTTGGTCATAGCGGAGGATGATTTTCCGCTAATGACTTTCTGGTTATTAATTATAATCGTGCGTAAAAGTTTTTAGTGACTTTTGCGTCATTAATCTTGAGACGTACAACGTCCGACCACATTCCAGCGTTTGCGGGAGTGCCGGACAAACGCAAGACTAGAGAAGTGTGTTCATGCCTGTAGACCATTACGAAAATTTTCCTGTTGCATCATTTTTACTGCCGCGCCGCCTGGTGCCCGCCGTCGAAGCCATCTATGCCTTCGCCCGCAGCGCCGACGACCTGGCCGACGAAGGCGACGCCACGCCGGCCGAACGCCTGGCCTTTCTACACGCCTACGAAGAGGCGCTGGGCCGCATCGCCCGCCAGGAAGGCCATGCCGGCGAGAACGCCGCCATGTTCGAACGCCTGGCCGCCGTCATCGCCAAGTTCCAGCTGCCGCTCAAGCCGTTCTACGATTTATTGTCCGCCTTCAAGCAGGATGTGGAAACGACGCGCTACGCCAGCTACGATGACGTGCTCGATTACTGCGCCCGCTCCGCCAACCCCGTGGGGCTGCTGATGCTGCATCTGTACGGTGCGGCCGATGAACAGAATGTACGCGATTCCGATGCCATATGTTCAGCTTTGCAACTAATTAATTTCTTGCAAGACGTCGCCATCGACCAGCAAAAAGAGCGCATCTACCTGCCGATGGAAGACTTGAGCCGCTTTGCCGTCTCCGCCGCCGCCTTCGAGCGGCCCGAGGCGCACGGCAAGTGGAGTGCCCTGATGCGCTTCGAAGTGGCCCGCGCGCGCGCGCTGATGCTGTCCGGCGCGCCGCTGGCCCTGCGCTTGCGCGGGCGCATCGGCTGGGAACTGCGCCTGGTGGTGCAAGGGGGCTTGCGCATTCTCGAAGCCATCGAAGCCGTCAATTACGACGTGTTCCGACGCCGTCCCAAGCTGGAGAAACGCGACTGGCTGATCATTTTCTGGCGCGCCCTGCGCATGTCGCGCAAAAGCCTGCATCAAGAGACACAAGTAAAAACGGCTTTTCCCCCGTCGCCCACTCTGTAAGACGATAGAATAGCGGCTTCGATCTGCAACCCTTGCTCTTTTGACTATGTCTCCCGACGAATACTGCCAACAAAAGGCCGCCCAGAGCGGCTCCAGCTTCTACTACAGCTTCCTGTTCCTGCCGGCCGAGCGCCGCAAGGCCATCACGGCCCTGTACGCCTTCTGCCGCGAAGTCGACGATACGGTCGATGAATGCACGGACGAAGCCGTGGCACGCACCAAGCTGGTGTGGTGGCGCAAGGAAGTCAAGGCCATGTACGAGGGCAACCCCACGCATCCCGTGATGCGCGCGCTGCAGCCGCACCTGGACATGTATCAGCTGGAAGAAAAACATTTGCAGGCCATCATCGACGGCATGGAAATGGACTTGAACCAGACCCGCTACCTCGATTACCAGGCCATGAGCCGCTATTGCTGGCACGTGGCCAGCGTGGTGGGGATTTTGTCGGCCAGCATCTTCGGCGCGACCCGCCCGGAAACCCTGCTGTACGCGGAAAAGCTGGGCCATGCCTTCCAGCTGACCAACATCATCCGTGACGTGGGCGAGGATGCGCGCAAGGGTCGCATCTACCTGCCGATCAGCGAATTGCAGCAATTCAATGTGACGGCGGCCGATTTGCTGAACGCGCGCCACAGCGAAAACTTTGAAAACCTCATGCGCTTCCAGGTGGCGCGCGCGCAAAAAGCCTACGACGAAGCGTTCGCCCTGCTGCCGGCGGAGGACCGCCGCGCCCAGCGCCCGGGCCTGATCATGGCCGCCATCTACCGCACCCTGCTCAACGAAGTCGAGCGCGACGGCTATCACGTGCTGAACCAGCGCATCTCGCTCACGCCGATCCGCAAACTGTGGCTGGCCTGGAAGACCTGGGTTCGTGGCTGACAGTAGCGTGAAGCAACGCTACGCCGTCATCGGCGCGGGCTGGGCCGGCTGCGCGGCGGCCATGGAACTGGCGCGCGCCGGCCATGCCGTGACCGTCTACGAGGCGGCGCGCACCCTGGGCGGGCGCGCGCGCCGGGTCGAACGGGAAAAGACGGTGCTCGACAACGGCCAGCACATCCTGCTGGGTGCATATACGGAAACCTTGCGCCTGATCAAGCTCGCAGGGCAAGACCCTGCCGAGCTGATTCTCACCCTGCCCCTGCAGATGCGCTATCCGGCCGGCACCAAAGGCATGGATTTTCTCGCGCCGCGCCTGCCCGCGCCGCTGCACCTGGCGTGGGCCTTGCTGCGTGCCAAGGGACTGTTGCGTGCCGACAAGCTGTCCCTGATGCGTTTTTCCACCGCCATGCGGACGATGGGCTGGCAGCTGTACAACGATTGCACGGTAACCGAATTGCTGCAGCGCTTCGACCAGACGGACACCTTGAACCGCCTGATGTGGCATCCGCTGTGCCTGGCGGCCTTGAATACGCCGCCCGAGCGCGCGTCGGCCCGCGTCTTCATCAACGTGCTGCGCGACAGCCTGGGAGCAAGCCGCCGCCGCGCCTCCGACATGCTGATCCCGAAGGCGGACCTCTCCACCCTGTTGCCGGACGCGGCCGCCCGCTATCTGGAACAGCATGGCGGCGCAGTGCGCACGGGCGCCAAGGTGGCCGCCTTGCACGCCTTGCCCGATGGCCGCTGGCAACTCGATGATGGCGAACATTATGACGGCGTCATCGTCGCCACCTCATCCGTGCAAGCGGCCAGTCTGCTGCAAAGCTTGCAGGACGCGCGCCTGGCCGATGCCATTGAGCGCATGCAGGTGTTCACGCCGGAAGCCATCAGCACCTGTTACCTGCAATACGACGCCAGCGTGCGCCTGGACTTGCCGCTTTACGCGCTCGTCGATGCGCCAGAGCAACAACACTGGGGACAGTTCGTCTTCGACCGGGGCCAGCTCGACGCGAATCAGGCGGGCTTGCTGGCGGTCGTCATCAGCGCGTCCGGCCCTGCCGCCGAGCAAGGCCATGGCCCGCTGGCGCAGGCGATCGCCGCGCAGCTGGCGCAAGTGCTGCAGCGCCCGGAACTGGCGCAGCCGGCCTGGATCCAGCTGATCACGGAAAAGCGCGCCACCTTTGCCTGCACGCCGGATCTGCGGCGCCCCGGCAATGCCAGCGGCATGCCGGGCCTGCTGCTGGCCGGCGACTACACGGCCAATGACGACCGGACGCAGGACTATCCGGCCACCATCGAAGCGGCCGTGCGCAGCGGCGTGGCGGCGGCCAGGATGGCGAACACGGGCAAGGCGGCAAAACAGACTTGACGGTGCATCCCGCCCTGGCGTCGCTCGCCCCCGCGAAATTGCATTCTGTCGCACCGTGCTGGTGCGCTCGCGTGCGCTTGGGTACAGTCTGATCATCGACAACGGCCATGCAACGGAAAATACCATGCACACCACCTTGCACTTGAAAAACAGCTTGAAAGCCGTGACGCTGCTCGCTTGTGTGCTGCTCGCCACCCTGATCGTCATTCATGGACAGCAAGTGCCGCAAACGCCATTGCTGCTGAGCCAGGCAAGCATGCTGCTGCCGGCGGTGAGCTGAGGCGACGAAGCGGAGTAACAGGAAGAATATGATGAACAAGCAAGACTATCTCGAGGCGCTGCGGCGCGCGCTGGCAGGCTTGCCGCCGGACCTGGTGGCCAAGACCCTCGATTATTACGAACAGACCTTCATCGAAGGCGCTGCGGCCGGCCGCAGCGAGCACGAAATCGCCGACGACCTGGGCGACCCGAAAAAGATCGCCCTCACCTTGCGCGGCAGCACCCACCGCCAGGCGTTCGAGCAAAAGAAAACCCCCGTCAACCTGCTGCGCCTGCTCGTCTCGCTGGTGGGCCTGGCCATCTTCAACCTGTTCATGGTCGTGCCCGCCGCCGTGTACGCGGCGCTGCTGGCCACCCTGTATGCGGTCGGCCTGAGCTTTTACCTGGCCGGCATCGCCATCACGGCCAGCGGCTTGTCCGGCGCCAACGAACTGGTGCTCGAGGGGCCGCTGCGCCACGTCTTCATTCATGACGACGACGGCGGCGAAGGCGACGAGCAGCGCGAAACGCGCATCACCATCGGCGACAAGGGCATCGAAATCGACCATGTGCCCGGCCCCTTGCAGCGTGAACCGGCTGAAGCCGAGGCGCCCGGCGCTTCGTCGCGCATGATGGAGCGGGCCGAAGCGCTGGCCGGCGGCGGCATCCGTATCTCCACCGACATGGACCGCGATGCGCGCACCACACAAACCGTCTTCGGCGTGGGCATGCTGCTCGGCGGCATCGCCATCTTCCTGCTCAGTCTGGTGGTCACGCGCTATACCTTGATCGGTATCAAGCGCTATATCGCCATGAATGTCTCCCTGCTCAAAGGTCACTAGAAAGGCTGCCATGAAACGCTTGCTCAAAGTCGGCCTGTCCATGCTCTTGCTGGCCATGGTCCTGATCGCCATGTCGTATGCGGCGCTGCGCGCCAAGGGGATCAGCAATCCCAGCAGCGCTGCCGGCCGCGCCGTGCGCAGCGACACGCGCCCGATTTCCGCCAATATCAACAGCATCGATCTGGCCGGTCCCATCGACCTGGTGCTGCGCCGCGGCGCCACGCCATCGCTGAAAGTGAGCGGCGAACAGCGCCTGCTGTCGAACGTCGACACGACGGCCGACGGCACGACCCTGCATATCGGCCCGAAAGGCATGCTGTTCCACCATCGCCAGCCGCTGCAGGTGGAACTGGTGCTGCCAAGCCTCGTGCGACTGGAAGTGCACGGCAATGGCGACAGCAGGATCACGGGATTCTCCGGCGACAGTTTCATCCTGGAACTCATGGGTTCAGGCGACGTCAGCTTCACGGGCCGCTACAAGCAGGTGCAAGCGACTGTCAACGGCAGTGGCGATCTCGACATCAATGCCGGCAACAGCGACAGCGTCGTGCTGGAAATGGTCGGTTCCGGGCGCATCGCCGCCAGCGGCAACACGAAATTCCTGCGTGCCGACCTGAGCGGCTCAGGCGACATCGATGCCGAACACCTGGCGGCCGACAAGGCCAGCGTCAGTCTGCAAGGCTCGGGCCAGAGCACCGTCTTCGTGCGCGACGCCGCCAACCTGACCCTGCGCGGCAGCGGCGACATCCACGTCCACGGCAACCCGCGCCAGCGCGAGACCCAGAAAAGCGGGTCAGGCGACATCATCTGGCATTGATGATGGCGGTTCTCTAACGACTCTTTTCCAGCCACGCCACGGCCTGCTCGCCGGCCGCCTTGCCTTGCGCCAGGCATGCCGTCAGCAGGTAGCCGCCCGTCGGCGCTTCCCAGTCCAGCATTTCCCCCGCCACGAAGACGCCTGGCATGGCGCGCAGCATGCTGCCTTTGACACCGTCGAAGTCCACGCCGCCGGCGCTGCTGATCGCTTCATCGATGGGGCGCGCACGCTTGAGCGTGACGGGCAGCAACTTGATGGCGGCCGCCAGTCTGACCTCGTCGGCAAAGTCGGCGGCGCTCAGGCATTCGCGCAGCAAGCCCGATTTCACGCCTTTTATTCCCAGCCGGCTATTCAGGTGGCTGGACATGGAACGGGCGCCGCGCGGGCGCGTCACTTCTTCGAACACGCGTTCATGCGTGTGGTCGGGCGCCAGGTCGAGCCAGATGGTGGTGCGGCCGTCGCGTGCGATCTGCTCGCGCAGCGCGGCCGACAGCGCATAAATCAAGCTGCCTTCGACGCCGCCCGCCGTGATGACGAACTGCCCCTGGCGCTTGATGAGCAAGCCGTCGATGTCATGCGCCGTGATGGCCACGGTCGCCAGCGGTTCGCCCGCATGGCGGCTGCTGAAATGCGCGCTCCAGTCCACGTCGAAGCCGCAATTGGCCGGCGCCAGCGCTTCCACGGCCACGCCCTGCCCTTGCAGCAGCGGCACCCAGGCGCCGTCCGAACCGAGCCGCGCCCAGCTGCCGCCGCCCAGCGCGAGGATCACGGCGTCGAAGGCGCACAGGCGTTCGCCGTCCGGCGTGGCGAAGACCAGCTGGCCGTCGCGCCAGCCCGTCCAGCGGTGGCGCATATGAAATTGCACGCCCGCTTCGCGCAGGCGGTGCAGCCAGGCGCGCAGCAGGGGCGCCGCCTTCATGTCCGTCGGGAAGACGCGATTCGAGGAGCCGACGAAGGTCTCCACGCCCAGGCCGTGCACCCAGTCGCGCACCTTTTGCGGGCCGAACTGGTCCAGCGCCGGTTTCACGCGGTGCGCCTGCCGGCCGTAGCGCGAGACGAAACCCTGGTAGCCTTCCGCGTGCGTGATGTTCATGCCGCCCCGCCCCGCCAGCAGGAATTTGCGGCCGACGGACGGCATGGCGTCGAACAGTTCCACCCTGGCCCCCTGGTCGCTGGCCGCCTGGGCCGCCATCAGGCCGGCGGGGCCGCCGCCGATGACGGCGATGTGGAACGGAGGAAGGCTGGAATCGGTCATGGCACGCTGGAAGACGGTGAAAACCCCGGCATTTTAGTCGAGATCAGGCCAGGGGATGGCAAGAATGCCGAAAAATGATGCATACTGCGCAGAGGCCGCAGCGACCGGCGGCTTGACTTCACGCGACAACGCGACGACAAGAGGAGAAACACATGGGCGCAGGATTCTGGATTTCCCGCTATTTGCTGGCCAGCTCGATCTTATTCATCATCCTGACGGTGGTCGAGTACAGCAAGGGCACGACCAGCCAGACCGACATCCTCAGCGCGCTGGCCTGGTCGCTGGTGGCGTCGGCCATCTTCATCGGTTCGAAGTACTGGCGCTACCGGAAGGCCGTCGCCTGCGCCACGTGCAGCGGTGACAAGCCGAAAACCAGGTCGTCATGAAAAAACGGCCACTTCGATGAAGTGGCCGTCGCATTTGGCAAGCGGAATCAGCCGCCAGTTACGGGCGGGAAGAACGCCACCTCGTCGCCTTCGCCGATCACGGTATCGGCATCGCACATCACCTGCTTGTGCGCCGTGCGCAGCGCGCGGCCCTGGGCCAGCGCGTACTCCCAGTTGCCGCCGCGGGCGATCAGCAGGTTTCTCACCTCGCCCACCGTCAGCGGCCCGGCCACTTCCAGCACTTCGTGACCCGTGCCCACCAGTTCGCGCACGCTGGCAAAAAATCGCAGATTGATCTTCATCGATACTTCCTTAGTACAGCAATTCGTTAAACGGGATAAAACGCAGCATGTCGCCGCGCGCAATCGACAGCCCCGGCGGGCAATCGATCAAGCCGTCGCCCCACACGGTGGACGTCAGCACGCCCGAACTCTGGTTGGCGAACAATTCCAGCTCGCCCTCGTCATTGACCTTGGCGCGCAAGAACTCGTTGCGTCTGTCCGCCTTCAGGCGCTCGAACGCAGCCGGCAGCTTGTAGCTGCGCGGCGCCAGGCTGCCCGCCACGCCCTGCAGGCGCAGGATGAACGGGCGCACGAACAGCAAAAATGTGACGAAGCTGGAGACGGGATTGCCGGGCAAGCCGACAAAGAACGCATCCCGCACTTCGCCAAACGCCAGCGGCTTTCCCGGCTTGACGGCGATCTGCCACATGTTCAGCCGCCCTTCCGCTTCCACGGCCGGCTTGATATGGTCTTCCTCGCCCACGGACACGCCGCCCGAGGTGATGATCAAATCATTGCCCTGCGCCGCCTGGCGCAGCACGGCGCGCGTCGCTTCCAGGCTGTCGGGCACGATACCCAGGTCCGTGATCTCGCAGCCGAGGTTTTCCAGCAGGCCGCGCAAGGTAAAGCGGTTCGAGTTGTAGACGGCGCCCGGCACCAAAGGTTCGCCCGGCATGGCCAGCTCGTCACCCGTGAAGAAGACGGCCACGCGCAGCTTGCGCAGCACCGGCAACTGCGCCAGGCCCACGGAAGCGGCCAGGCCCATTTCCTGGCTGCGCAGGCGCCGGCCCGCGCCAAGGATGATGCCGCCGGCGCGGATATCCTCGCCCTGGCGGCGCACCCATTCCCCGGCTTTCGGCACGTGGTTGACCGTCACCACGCCGTCCGCCGCCGTGCACTGCTCCTGCATCACGACGCAGTCGGCGCCTTCGGGGATCAGGGCGCCCGTAAAAATGCGCGCCGCCGTCCCCGGCTGCAAGGGCTGGCCCACGTGACCGGCCGCGATGCGCTGCGACACGGGCAGGTTGGCCGCGCCGCTGGCGCAATCGCTGGCGCGCACGGCATAGCCATCCATCTGCGTGTTGTCGCGCTCGGGCACGTTCAGGGTCGACGTTTGCGCCGTGGCCAGCACGCGGCCGTTGGCACGCATGGTGTCGACCAGCTCCACCTCGGCCACGGGGCGCGCCGCGCCCAGCATAAAGACTTGCGCTTCGGCCACCGACAGCATGGGTTTGCGTTGTGCAGTCGGATCGCTCATCACAAGCCCGTATTGGCGGCGATGTACGCCTTCATTTTTTCCACGTCCGTGCCCATCACAACGAACTTTTGCGGCAAGTCCTCGATGTTTTCGAAGCCGGCCGGGCGTTCCGCGTCCACGCCCAGCGCTTCGAGGATGGTTTCGTTGAACTTGGCCGCCAGCGCCGTTTCCAGCACGATCATCGGCACGTTCGGCTCCAGGTGCTCGCGCGCCACCTTGATGCCGTCCGCCGTGTGCGTGTCGACGGTGATGCCGTAGTCGTCGGCCACGTCGCGGATGGTGTCGAGGCGGTCCTGGTGCGTGGACTTGCCCGACTTGAAGCCGTATTTGGCCACCAGCTTGAATTCATCGCCATCGCTGCCAGGCTTGCCGGAGAGGTCAAAGCCGCCATGCGTTTCCACTTTCGTGAACAGGGCGCGCACGCGCTCGCTGTCGCGGCCCACGAGGTCGTAGACGAAGCGCTCGAAGTTCGACGCTTTCGAGATATCCATCGACGGGCTGCTCGTGTGGTACGTTTCGGCCGACTTGCGCACGCGGTAGACGCCCGTGCGGAAGAATTCGTCGAGCACGTCGTTTTCATTCGTGGCCGCCACCAGTTTCGAGATCGGCAGCCCCATCATGCGGGCGATATGGCCGGCGCAGATATTGCCAAAATTACCAGATGGCACCGTGAACGACACTTTCTGCTCGTTGCTGGTGGTGGCCGCCAGGTAGCCGCGGAAGTAATACACGACTTGCGCCACGACGCGCGCCCAGTTGATGGAATTGACGGTGCCGATCTTCTGTTTGGCCTTGAACGGCAGGTCGTTCGACACGGCTTTCACCATATCCTGGCAGTCGTCAAACACGCCTTCGACGGCGATATTGTAGATGTTCGGGTCTTGCAGGCTGAACATCTGCGCCGTCTGGAAGGCGCTCATTTTCTTGTGCGGCGACAGCATGAAGACGCGGATGCCCTTCTTGCCGCGCATCGCGTATTCGGCCGCGCTGCCCGTGTCGCCGGACGTGGCGCCGAAGATATTGAGTTCGGCGTCGTGCTTGGCCAAGGTGTATTCGAACAGGTTGCCCAGCAGCTGCATGGCCATGTCCTTGAAGGCCAGGGTCGGGCCGTTCGACAGCGCCTGCAGCATCAGGGTGGTCGATCCGCCCTTGACGACGTTTTCTTCGAGCACGCGCAGCGGCGTGATGTCGGCTGCGTTTTCGCCGGCGCGGGCGTTCTTGTAGACTGCCTTGGTATAGGTTTTCGCCGTCAGTGCCTTCAGGTCCGCGGCCGGGATATCGGTGGCGAACTTCTTCAGGATTTCGCAGGCCAGGTCGGCATACGACAACGTGCGCCAGGCATTGAGCTCGGCACCAGTGACTTGCGGGTAGTGTTCAGGGAGATACAGTCCGCCATCGGGGGCCAGGCCGCCCAGGAGGATGTCGGAGAATTGCTGCGGATTCGATGGCGCTTTGTCAGCGCGGGTAGACACGTAATGCATAGATTTGAAGAGTCCAGTTGAGCTGAGTGCGGTTGATCATGAATGGCAGCGGATATTATAGTGCCAGCGGCCGTCCAAGGCGAATCGCGTGGCGCCAGCCTGATCAAGATGTGACAATTGGAGAGGCTGCTTATTATCAAACAAGCCATAATTGTATGAGATCAAGCCAGGCGAACATGACCCGCGTATGCACTGGCGCGCGCCGACGATTTAGGCCACACTGAGCTTTCTGCCCTGCAAAGTGCCAATAATGGAGTCGAAAACCGGCCATGTCGCTGAGTAAAAAACCATATCTGCAAAGCGCCGCGCTGCGCTCCGACGCTGTCGTCGACCTCGATCACTATCCGTTCACCATCCCCGCCATCCGCGACTTCGTGCACATGGATTTCCACCCCGACGTGACGTTTTTCGTGGGCGAGAACGGCAGCGGCAAGTCGACCATGCTCGAAGCGCTGGCCGTGGGGCTGGGCTTCGGCAAGGATGGCGGCACGCGCAACGTGCGCATCGCCCTGCCGTCGGACGAGGAATCGGGCTTGCATGCACACTTGCGCCTGAGCAAGAGCTATAAAAAACCCGAGGACAGCTATTTCCTGCGCGCCGAAAGCTTTTTCAACGTCGCCACCTACATGGATGACATGCCCGAATACCTGGGCAGCTACGGCGGCAAGTCGCTGCACGCGCAATCGCATGGCGAAGCGTTCATGGCGACCCTGATCAACAAGCTGCGGGGCAAAGGCTTGTATTTGCTGGACGAACCCGAGGCGGCCCTGTCGCCCAGCCGTCAGATGGCCGCATTGTCCGTGATCCACCAGCTGGTGCAGGATGACTCGCAGCTGATCATCGCCACCCACTCGCCGATTCTGCTCGCCTACCCGAACGCGAAAATCCTGATGTTTACAGGCGGCGGCATCCATGAGGTGGCGTATGAAGACACGGAACACTATGCCGTGACGCGTGATTTTTTGAATAACTACCCGCGGAGGCTGGAGCAGTTGTTTGAGGAGGAGTGAGGTGGTTGTTTGCTGCTTTGGTGATGTCGGCTTACTTATTTGGTGATGTCGGCTTACTTACTTATTTGGTGATGTCGGCTTACGCCCTGCGGGCTAAGCCGACCTACGCCGACCTGCGCCAACATGCGCCAACCTGCGTTGCTTGCGTCATGGCGTAGGTCGGATTAGCGCTGCGCGCATAATCCGACGCCACCACCAGCGCATCAGCAAGCGGCGTGGTTCACTGTGATCACGTGGATGGCCAGGCCGCCCAAGGACGTTTCCTTGTACTTGTCCTGCATGTCCGCGCCCGTCTGGCGCATGGTTTCGATGACTTCGTCGAGGCTGACGAAGTGCGTGCCGTCGCCCTTCAGCGCCAGCGAGGCGGCCGTGATGGCTTTCACGGCGCCCATGCCGTTGCGTTCGATGCACGGGATCTGCACCAGGCCGCCGATGGGGTCGCACGTCATGCCCAGGTGGTGTTCGATGCCGATTTCGGCCGCGTTCTCGATCTGCTCGTTCGTGCCGCCCAAAGCCGCCACCAGGCCGGCTGCCGCCATGGCGCAGGCCACGCCCACTTCGCCCTGGCAGCCCACTTCGGCACCCGAGATCGAGGCATTGCGTTTGCACAGCATGCCGATGGCCGCGGCCGTCAGCATGAAGCGGCGCACGCCGCCGACCGGATCGCTGGGGCGGCAATCCTGGGCATAGTAGCGCAGCACGGCCGGGATGATGCCGGCGGCGCCATTGGTCGGCGCCGTCACCACACGGCCGCCGGCCGCGTTTTCCTCATTGACAGCCATCGCGTACAGGCTGACCAGGTGGACGGCGTCGTGCGGCAAGTCGTTGGCGCGGTTGTCCGACGCCTTCGCTTCCTGCGCCAATCGCCACAGTTTGGCGGCGCGGCGCTTGACGTTCAAGCCGCCCGGCAGGTTGCCCGTCGTTTCCAGCCCGTGCGCGATACAGTCGCGCATGACGTGCCAGATGCGGTCCAGTCCTTCATCGAGCTCCGTCTCGCTGCGCTTGACGCACTCATTGGCGCGCAGCATTTCAGGGATCGACAGGCCGCTTTCCACGCCATGCGCCAGCAACTGCTCCATGGTGTCGAAGGGGAAGACGACGCGGGCGGACGCGGCCGATTCCACGGCCGCTTCCGCCTGCGCCTCGCCCGCCTCGCGGATAAAACCGCCGCCGATCGAGTAATACACCTTGTCGACGCGGCTGCCATCAAGCAGTTTCAGCGTAAAGCGCATGCCGTTCGGGTGTTCGGGCAAGGATTCGCTCTTGTGCCAGATCAAGCCCGTGGCCGCCGTAAACGGCACCACGTGCGTGCCCAGCAGCGCGATCTCGCCGGCCGCCTCGATGGCGGCCAGCTTGCTGTCGACTTCGTCGGGTGCCACGTCCTGCGGCGTTTCGCCCATCAGGCCAAGAATGACGGCCTTGTCCGTGGCATGGCCCACGCCCGTCAGCGCCAGCGAGCCATACAGGGCCGCCTCGACGCCCACTACCTGGTCCAGCGGACCGTATTCGACCAGAAAACGCCGCGCCGCCACCATCGGTCCCACGGTGTGGGAACTCGACGGCCCGATGCCGATTTTAAACAGGTCAAATACGCTCATATCCATGTAGTGTCTCTTTATATTAGTATGTTTTTATGAATGCCGGTACAGGACTCAGGCCGCCTTGGCCGCCTGCCCCGCATCGACATTGGCCAGCATGTCCGTGACCATCTGCTCGACGCCGATCTGCGCCTTCCAGCCCCAGTCGGCGCTGGCCTTGCTGTCGTCCAGGCTTTGCGGCCAGCTGTCGGCGATGGCCTGGCGGCTGTCCGGCTTGTAGCTGATCTTGAAGTCGGGAACCATGCGCACGATGGCTTTCGCCAGCTGCTCGGGGTTGAACGACACGCCGGCCACATTGTAGGACGAACGGATCTTGATCTGCGACACAGGAGCGTCCATCAGTTCGATGGTGGCGCGGATCGCGTCGGGCATGTAGATCATCGGCAGCGTCGTACTCGCATCGAGGAAGCAGTCATAGCGCTCGCCGCGCAAGGCTGCATGGAAGATGGCGATCGCGTAATCGGTGGTGCCGCCGCCCGGAGGCGATTTGTAGCTGATGATGCCAGGGTAGCGGATGCTGCGCACGTCCACGCCATACTTGTTGAAGTAGTATTCGCACAGGCGCTCGCCGGCCAGCTTGCTGATGCCGTACATCGAGGTCGGGTCCATCACCGTCATTTGCGGCGTGTTCACTTGCGGCGTGTTCGGGCCGAAGGCGGCAATCGACGACGGCCAGAAGATGCGCAGCGGCTTGCCCGCTTCGCCCCGCTCGCGCGCCAGTTCCAGGATATTGAGCAAGCCATCCATGTTCAGGCTCCACGCCTTCAGCGGCGCCGCTTCGCCCGTGGCCGACAGCATGGCCGCCAGCTGGTACACCTGGGTGATGTTCTCGTCGGCGATGATCTTCGCCAGGCCGTCCTTGTCCAACACGTTCAGCTGCGCGTAGCGCCTGGCCTGGTACAGATTGTTCGTGCCGATGTCGCTGGCGATGACGTTGTCCGCGCCGTGCTGCTGCGCCAGCGCGCCCACCAGTTCACTACCGATTTGGCCGTTTGCGCCAATGACTAAGATGCGTTCCATGCTATTTTCCTGAATTCTTGTTAGTTGGTCGTGCTAGTGGCGGTCAGCAGACCGAGTTCCTTGCCGGCCTGCTCGAAGGCGGCCAGCACCTGCACCAGCTGCTCGCGGGTATGCGCGGCGGACAGCTGCACACGGACACGGGCCTGGCCCATCGGCACGACCGGGTAGAAGAAGCCCGTCACCAGCACGCCCAGTTCATACAGGCGGGCGGCGAATTTCTGTGCCACGGGCGCGTCGAACAGCATCACGGGAACCACCGGATGCGTGCCCGGCTTGATGGTAAAGCCGATGCGCTCGATCTCGCTGCGGAAGAAAGCCGTGTTGTCATGCAGGCGGTCGCGCAGTTCCGTCGACTTGGCCAGGCGCTCCAGCACCGACAGCGAAGCGCCGGCGATCGATGGCGCCAGCGTGTTCGAGAACAGATACGGGCGCGATTTCTGGCGCAGGGTGTCGATGACTTCCTTGCGCGCCGAGGTAAAACCGCCCATGGCGCCGCCCAGGGCCTTGCCCAAGGTGCCCGTGATGATGTCGATGCGGCCCATCACATTGTGGTGCTCGTGCGTGCCGCGTCCCGTCGCGCCCATGAAGCCCGAAGCGTGGCATTCGTCGATCATCACCAGCGCGCCGTACTGGTCGGCCAGGTCGCAGATCTTGTCGAGTTGCGCAATCGTGCCGTCCATCGAGAACACGCCGTCCGTGACGATGACCTTGTGGCGCTTGCCGGCGGCAATCGCCGCCTGCAGCTGCACTTCCAGGTCGGCCATGTCGTTGTGCGCATAGCGGTAGCGGCCGGCCTTGCACAGGCGGATGCCGTCGATGATGGAAGCGTGGTTCAGCGCGTCCGAGATGATGGCGTCGTTTTCATCGAACAGGGGCTCGAATACGCCGCCGTTGGCGTCGAAGGCTGCCGCGTACAGAATCGTGTCCTCGGTGCCCAGGAAGGCGGAAATCGCCTGTTCCAGTTCTTTATGTACGGTTTGCGTGCCGCAGATAAAACGCACGGACGACAGGCCGTAGCCGTATTTTTGCGTGGCGGCAATAGATGCTTCCTGCGTCTGCAGGTCGCCGGACAGGCCCAGGTAGTTGTTTGCACACATATTGATCAGGGTACGGCCGTCGTCGCACACCACTTCAGCGCCCTGGCGCGAGGCGATCACGCGCTCGGGCTTGTACAAGCCCTGCTGGCGCAGTTGATCGAGATTCTGTTGCAGACCGCTGAAAAAGGTGTTCTTCGCTTGCTCGCTCATGATATTCCTTGTGTCCCTGATGTATGCGTGTGGTGTGCGTGTGGTTTCAGCCGCCATAGGGAAAAAGCCGCCGCTTGACCGGTGCGCGCACAATGCTGTACCGTGAAGCGCTGTTTGAAGTCTACACGTTTCCATGTTTTTCTTCAAAATCCACTATTTCGAACTGAAATTCAATATAGTGGATATTACCCAAGCCTTTTGAACTTTGCAAGCCACCTGCCGATGAAAACCAGCGTTTCGACCAATTCTCCCCCTGAAGTGGGTGCCACCCTGCAACGGCTGCGCCTGGCGCGCGGCCTGACACTCGAGGATTTGTCGCGCATCGCGGGCGTGTCGAAGTCCATGCTGTCGCAGATCGAGCGCGAAAAAGCCAATCCCACCATCGCCATCACGTGGCGCCTGGCCAACGCCCTGGGCGTGCAGATCGGCGAATTGCTGTCGAGCGCGGAAAAAGCCGTGGAAACCATCCGCATCACGGATGCCCACGAAACCCCCACCCTGCCCGGCGACCACGCGGGCTACGTGCTGCGCATCCTGGGGCCGATGGAATTGGCTGGCAAATACGAGTGGTATGAAGTGACCCTGGCGCCCGGTGGCGAACTGGCGTCGCAGCCGCACGATCCGGGCACCACCGAGCATTTGACGGTGATCCACGGCAACCTGGAACTGGAAGTGGGCGCGGCGAAGAAAAAGGTCAAGAATGGCGGCACGGCACGCTATCCGGCGGACCAGCCGCATACGATACGCAATCTTGGAAAAACCGAGGGCAAGGCTTTACTGGTGGTGATCCATCGATAAGGCACGCCAGCAGTGCGCAATATGTCCATATGGCTATGCTAAGATTTTAGTATAAACAAGATTTCCAGGCCTGGATGTCTTCGCAGAGCGTCGCGGCACATCCCGGCTCTTCCCGGCTGCGCCACGTCGCGCGCGGCATCCAGGCCTCCACCGCTTACACGGAGCCACAGCGATGACCATTTCCGACAGCACCACCACCTTCCACGACAAGACAGTCGTCCAGTACGACCCCGACGTGCCGTTCGACGCCTCTCCCGGCATCGTCTACCGCCTGTCGCTCGAATACGACGACAAGCGCAAGATGGACGATCTGATCGCCGGCTTCCTCGACAAAGCCGACAAGGGCGCGCTCGAAGCGCTGATCATCGGCATGTGGGGCGACCCGTACGAATCGGGCGCCGACGAAGTGATGGCCGCGCTGATCGCCCACGCGCCGCAACTACCGAAGCTGCGCGCCCTGTTCATCGGCGACATGACGTACGAGGAATGCGAAATCTCGTGGATCGTGCAAGGCAGCTACAAGCCCCTGCTGGACGCCTTCCCGCTGCTGGAAGAATTGCGCATCCGCGGCGGCAATGAACTCGTCATCGAGCCGTTCGCGCACCAGCACCTGCGTCGCTTCACCATCGAAGCGGGCGGCCTCGATCAAAAGATCGCCGAAGCGCTGGCGCAATCGAGCATGCCGCAGCTGGAACACCTGGAACTGTGGCTGGGTACGGACGACTATGGCTTCTCGGGCGACGTGGACCTGTACCGCAAGGTGCTGGCGCAGCTGACCGTGCCCACCCTGAAATACCTGGGCTTGCGCGACGCGGAAATCGCCGACGACCTGGCCGTCTGGCTGGCCGAGGAACCGCTGGTGGCACAGCTCGACACGCTGGACCTGTCGCTGGGCACCATCGGCGACCTGGGCGCCGTGGCCGTGCTCAATCACACGCAGCTGGGCAAGTTGAAGCGCCTGGACCTGTCGCACCATTACATCTCCGAGGAAAACCAGGCGAAACTGAAGGCGCTGCCTCTCGAGGTGGTGCTGGACGACCCGCAGGAAGCGGACGAGGACGACGGCGAAAGCTACCGCTACGTGGCTGTCGGCGAATAAGCGGAGTTTTATCCTTTGCTGATGCCTCTCACCCTGCTGGCGACACAGGGCAGCAAGCGCGTGCGCCTGATGCAGGCGGCGCGCGCGCAACTGCGCCTGCCGCCCGCGCAAGTGCTGGAATGGCGCGGCTGGCTGGCGCAGCCGGCGCTGCTCGATGTTGCACTGAGCCAGCCAGGCTTGCTGAAAATCGAACCGCCCGGCGACGATCCCGCCGCCCACCGGCTGTTGCTGCAGGCGGGCTGCAGGCTGCTGGAGCGTCCGCCGGTCGCTGCGCCCGAACACGGCGAACTGCTGGCCATGGATGCGTGGTTTGCCGGTTTTACGTCTGCCATGGCGTCCCTGGCGGCGCAACTGGCTGATTTGCCGCACACGCGCGTATTCAATGCGCCGGCCGAAATCAGCCGCATGACGGACAAGCTGGCCTGCCAGCGCCACCTGACCGCGCACGGCGTGCCGATACCTGACTTGCTGGGACCCGTGCACGGCTACGAGCATCTGCAGGCGCTGCTGCAGCAGCATGACCTGGACCGCGTCTATTTAAAACCGCGCTACGGCTCGTCCGCGTCCGGCGTCGTCGCCTACCGGCGCAACCGGGCCGGGCGCCAGCAAGCCACCACCTCGGCCGCCTTGCAGCATGGGGGCGGCGCGGTGCGCCTGTTCAACGTCAAGCGCATGGCGCGCTACGAGACGACCGCCGACATCGCCGCCCTCGTCGATGCGCTGGCCACGCAGGAGCTGTATGCGGAAAGGTGGCTGAACAAGCCGCGCTGCGGCGACAGCCACTACGACCTGCGCGTGGTGACCATGGCGGGCCAGCCCGCGCACCGCGTGGCGCGCATCGGACAGCACATGATGACGAATCTGCACCTCGACAACCGGCGCGGCGACGCGTCCGGCCTCTTGAACGCAGCCGACCTGGCCGCGCTGGAGGAAACCGCCGCCCTGGCCGCGCGCGCCTTCCCGGCCAGCCACGTGACAGGCTACGACCTGGTCGTGCGCCACGGCCAGGCCCACGTGCTGGAAGCGAACGCCTTCGGCGACCTGCTGCCCGGCCTGCTCTGGCAAGGCATCGATACTTACACGGCGCAACTGGCCCATGCTTAAAGAAACACCGACCATTCCCGACATGCACGCCGTCGTCGGCAGCCACGACATCGTCTTCATCACGCTCGACACCCTGCGCTTTGACGTGGCGCAAGCGCTGTACGAGGCGGGCGAATTGCCCGTGCTGGGGCGTTTTTTAGCAACGGGTGGCTGGGAACGGCGCCACTCGCCCGCCACGTTTACCTACGCGGCGCACCAGGCCTTCTTCGCGGGCTTCTTGCCCACGCCGGCCGCGCCGGGCCGCCACCCGCGCCTGTTCGCTTCCGCCTTCGCGGGCAGCGAAACGACGTCGCCGCATACCTTTGCGTTTGAAGAGGCCGACCTTCCCGCCGCGCTGGCAGCGCGCGGCTACCGCACCATCTGCATCGGCGGCGTGGGTTTCTTTAACAAACAGACGGCGCTGGGCTCCGTGCTGCCGTCGCTGTTCCAGGAAAGCCACTGGAGCGCAGGCATGGGCGTGGCCAGCCGCCATTCGACGCAAAAACAGGTGGCGCTGGCGACCCAACTGCTGGCGCAAAACGATCAACGCACTTTTTTGTTCATCAATGTCAGCGCGCTGCATACGCCCAACCGCGCCTACCTGCCCGGCTGCCGCGCCGACTGCCTGGACAGCCACGCTGCTGCCCTGCGCTATGTAGACGGGGCGCTGGCGCCGCTGTTCGCCGCCTGCGCCGCGCGCGCGCCCACGTTCGCCATCGTCTGCTCGGACCACGGCAGCGCGTATGGCGAAGATGGCTACCGGGGCCACCGGGTCGCCCACGACAGCGTGTGGAACGTGCCGTATGCGCACTTTTTTATTCAACCAGATACGGCCGCCTCAACGCCGCCACCCCAGGAGTCCCCACCGTGAACCCATCCGAACAGCCGGGCACCCTGGCGCAGCGCATGCGCCACACGCCCTACCAGGCATATTCCTATTCCTATCCGCACAAGGCCGCCTACCGCGCCTTGCCGCAGGCGGCGCCCCTGGCGCCCCTGTGGGCGCAGCAGGACCGTTCCGCCCTCTTCGCCTACATCCACATCCCGTTCTGCGAGATGCGCTGCGGCTTTTGCAATCTGTTCGCCATGGCCCGCCCCAGCGCCGACATGGTCGAGCGCTACGTGCAGCAAGTGCTGGTGCAGATGCGCGCCCTGGCAGGCGCGCTGGGCGAACGGCGCTTCGCCCGCTTCGCGCTGGGCGGCGGCACGCCCACCTATCTGTCCCCCGCGCAGCTGGGCACCCTGCTGTGCGGCGCGCGCGACATCCTCGGCATCGACCTGCAGCACACGCCGGCCGGCATCGAAGCGTCGCCCGAAACCATCACGTTTGAGCGGCTTGCCGTCTGCCGCGCGCACGGCATCGACCGGGTCAGCCTGGGCATCCAGAGCTTTGCCGCCGGCGAGATGCGCGCGCTGGCCCGTCCGCAGCAAAACGCCACCGTCCATCACGCCATCGGTCTGATACGCGCGGCCGGTTTTCCCACCCTGAACCTGGACCTGATCTACGGCATCGCGGGGCAAACCGTGGCCAGCCTGCTGGCCTCCATCGACAGCGCGCTGGCCTTCCGGCCAGAGGAGCTCTATCTGTATCCGCTGTATGTGCGCGAACAGACGGGTCTCGGCAAGGTAGCGCGCCGCCAGGGCGCGCAGTCGCTCAACCCCATCATGCTGGCCCGCGATGGCGACAGCCGTCTGGCCCTGTACGCGGCCGCGCGCGACCATTTGCGCGCGCAGGGCTATGAGCAGGTCTCGATGCGCATGTTCCGCGCCCCCCATGCGCCGGAACAGAACGGTCCCTCGTACTGCTGCCAGAACGACGGCATGGTGGGCCTGGGCGCGGGCGCCCGCTCGTACACGGCCAGCCTGCATTATTCAAGCGAGTACGCGGTGGCGCGGCTTGACACCATCAACATCATCGACAACTACCTGGCGCTCGACGAGGCGCGCTTCGCGCAGGCCGAACACGGTTACCAGCTCAATGACGAAGAACAGCGCCGGCGCTACGTGATCCAGTCGCTGCTGACGGAGCCGGGCCTCGACCGCGACGCCTACGCGGCGCGCTTCGGCTCCCGCTGCGAAGCAGATTTGCCGCAGCTGGCCGAGCTGCACGCGCTGGAGTTGGTGGAAGAAGAAGGCCCGCTGCTGCGCCTGAATGACCGGGGCTACAGCTACGCCGACACCATCGGCCCCTGGCTGGCATCCGAGACGGTGCGCGCGCTGATGGCCGAAGGCGGCCAGACGTGCTGACAACGCAGCCTTGCGCTTTGTCCCTGCTGTACCGGGGCACGCTATCGAGCTGCAATTACGCCTGCGGCTACTGCCCGTTCGCCAAGAAGCGCGACAGCCGCGCCGCATTGGCCCGCGATGCGCGCGAAGTGGCGCGCTTCACTAGCTGGGTGGCGGCACAGAAGCGGGACATCAGCGTGCTGTTCACGCCCTGGGGCGAAGCGCTGGTGCGGCGCCACTACCGGAGCGCGATGCAAACCCTGGCCAGCCTGCCGCACGTACGGCAAGTGGCGCTGCAGACGAATCTGTCCGGTCCCCTGGACTGGCTGAAGAACATGGACGGGCTGGAAAAGGTCGGCCTGTGGTGCACCTACCACCCGGACCAGACGACCTTGTCCCGCTTTCTCGCCCGCTGCGCGCGGCTCGATGCCATGGGTGTGCGCTATTCCGTCGGCGTGGTGGCGATGACCGAACACCTGGAGGCCATCCGCGCCCTGCGCGCAGCGCTGCCCGCCCACGTCTACCTGTGGCTGAACGCCTACGACCGGCGTGGCCCCGGCTATTACAGTGGGGAAGACCTGGCCTGGTTTGATACCGTCGACCCGTGGTTCGCGCAAAACCGGCGTCCGTCTCCCTCGCGCGGCAAATCGTGCCTGGCGGGCGAAGCGTCGCTGTCCGTCGATGGCGACGGCGAACTGGCGCGCTGCCACTTCGTGCCCGAGCGGCTGGGGAATTTATATAAGGATGACCTGGCGGACATGCTGCAGGAACGCAGCTGTCCGCGTTTCAAGTGCGATTGCTACATCGGCTATGCGCAGCGCAAGGATTTGCCGTTTCAGGCGGTGTTTGGGGAGGGGGTATTGGCGAGGATTGCGCCGTTAAATGCTGGGGTCAGGAGTAGGTCGGATTAGCGGCGGCACGCCGCGTAATCCGACACTTTGTTGACGCTGGCGGTGTCGGATTACGCGCTGCGCGCTAATCCGACCTACCCGGTTTTACTGCGCCGCCACCTTGGCCGGCTCCGCCACTGCCGGCGTCATCTTCAGCGAACGGCTGAGGAAGCCCCAGCGGTCCGCCACTTCTTCGATCTGCTTGGTCGTCGGCTTGCCGGCGCCGTGGCCCGCCTTGCTGTCGATGCGGATCAGCACGGGTGCCGGGCCGCCTTGCGCTGCCTGGGCAGCGGCGGCGAACTTGAAGCTGTGGGCAGGCACGACGCGGTCGTCGTGGTCGGCCGTGGTGATCATGGTGGCCGGATAGCAGCCGCCCGCCTTCAGGTTGTGCAGCGGCGAGTATTTCACCAGCGCCTTGAACTGTTCGGCATCGTCCGACGAACCGTAGTCAGGCACCCAGCCCCAGCCCACGGTGAACTTGTGGAAACGCAACATGTCGAGCACGCCCACCTGCGGAATCGCCGCGGCGAACAGGTCCGGACGCTGCGTCATGGCCGCGCCCACCAGCAGGCCGCCATTGCTGCCGCCGCCGATCGCCAGCTTCGATGGCGAGGTGACCTTGTTGTCCACCAGCCATTGCGCCGCGCCAATGAAATCGTCGAACACATTTTGCTTGTTCAGCTTGGTGCCAGCCTGGTGCCAGGCTTCGCCGTATTCGCCGCCGCCGCGCAGGTTGGCCATCACATAGACGCCGCCCATTTCCACCCAGGCAAGATTTGCCACGGAGAAGCTCGGCGTCAGCGAAATATTGAAGCCGCCATAGCCGTACAGATAGGTCGGATTCGTGCCATCGAGCTTCATGCCTTTTTTCGAGACGATGAACATCGGCACCTTGGTACCGTCGCGGCTGGTGAAGAATTGCTGGCGCGTTTCAAAGGCATTCGGGTCGAAATCGACTTTCGGCTGGCGGTACACCGTGCTCTTGCCCGACTTCATGTCGTAGCGATAGATGGTCGCCGGCGTCGTGAAGCTGGTGAACGAATAAAACGTTTCCGTGTCGCCACGCTTGCCCGCAAAACCACCGGCCGAACCGATGCCCGGCAAGGCCACTTCGCGCACCAGTTTGCCGTTCAGGTCGACGATCTTGATTTGCGTTTGCGCATCTTTCAAGTAATCGAGCACCAGCTGGTTGTTGATCAGGTTGACGGCGACCAGGGTTTCCGCGCTTTGCGGCACGATCTCTTTCCAGTCGGCAGGCGCAGGTTTGCGCGTATCGATGGCGATCACGCGCGATTTCGGCGCCTTGTTGTCCGTCTTGAAGAAGAAGACGGGGCCGTCATTGTCGATGAACGAGTACGATGCGTCGAACTCTTCCAGCAAGCCCACGACCTTGGCATTCTTCTGGCGCAAGTCCTTGTAAAAAACGCGGTTCTTGCGTTCCGTGCCCTGCGTGGCAGTGATGATCAGGTAATTGCCGTCATCGCTGACGGTGCTGCCGCCGAACGCCCATTCCTTCTGGTCGGGACGGTCGAAGACGAGCACGTCGTCGCTTTGCGGCGTGCCGATCTTGTGGAAATACAGTTTCTGGAAATAATTGATATCGGCCAGCTTGGTGGCTTCGTTCGGCGCGTCATAGCGGCTGTAGAAGAAACCGGTGTTGTCCTTGGTCCACGAAGCGCCCGAGAACTTGGCCCACTTGATGTGGTCCGTCAAATCCTTGCCCGATTCGATGTCGCGCACTTTCCACTCGTTCCAGTCGGAACCGGACGCGGACGTGGCGTAGGCCAGGTACTTGCCGTTCGGGCTGATCGAGGTGCCGGCCAGCGCCACCGTGCCATCGGTGGACAGGGTGTTCGGGTCCAGCAGCAGGCGTGGCTCGTCCGTCAGCTTTTTCACCGTGTACAGCACGGCCTGGTTCTGCAAGCCGTCGTTGCGGCTGTAGAAGTAGCGGCCGCCCTGCTTCGTTGGCGTAGAGAAACGCTCATAATTCCACAGCTTGGTCAGGCGCTGCTTGATCGCCGCGCGCTCGGGGATGGTGCCCAGGTACGACTGCGTCAGCTTGTTTTGCGCCGTGACCCACTCGCCCGTTTCCGCGCTGTTGGCGTCTTCCAGCCAGCGGTACGGATCAGCGATGGTGGTGCCGAAATAGCTGTCTTGCTGATCGACTTTTTTGCTGACCGGATACGTCACGGGAGCGCCGTCGCCGGCCGGGCACGATGGCATCGCGGCGTTTTGCGCCAGGGCATTGCCACCGAAAGCGGCCAGCAAGCTGAATATGAGGGTTGCACTACGTAATTGCATGGGTTGTTGTCTCATTGTTGGATGTCGAGGAAAGCAAGCCGCACACACACCGCGGCTGCCCATGTTGACTTTCGCCAAGAGAAATCATAGCGCGGATTGCCACTTTTAAAGCACAGTTATCCGATGGATTTGCCGTCTTTTGTTTGGAAAATTCACATGGATTACCATGATAAATCTCGCTTTCGGCGGAATCGGCAAACTGACGTTCATACAAGAAACATTATCAAAAGCAAAGTCGTTTCATCAAGCTGTCATAAATCTTCTTTACTATCGGCAACATGTTCATGGCCCGTCCAGAGGCCGTGCCGCCACGTCCGCCTATGTACACTCTCGCCCTCCCCTCCGCCACCGCCGCGCCGGTCCCCGCGACGCCATCGAACGTGACTTACCTGAAGCCCCCATCGGCCAGCATGACCATCGAAGGGACGGATGCCTTGCACGAGATCCTGGCGGGCCGCAAGCTCAGCGCCCTTTTCCAGCCCATCATCCACATGCACAGCGGCGACATCATCGGCTACGAAGGCTTGATACGGGGTCCGTCCGACAGCCCACTGCACGCGCCGATGAATCTGTTCAAGGTGGCGCGCGCGCACGACCTGACCCTGGAAGTGGAACACCTGTGCCGCCAGGTCGTGCTTGAACGCTTCGCCGAACTGCAGTTGCCAGGAAAACTGTTTCTCAATGTCAGTCCCGAATGCCTGCTGCTGCGCAATGCCCGCCATGGCGAAACCCTCGAATACATCGAGCACATCGGCATCAACCCGGACCGTGTCATCATCGAACTGACGGAAAACCAGCCCACGTATGACTACGAGCTGATGCGCGAAGCGGTGCTGCACTACCGCAACATGGGTTTCCAGATCGCCATCGACGACCTGGGCGAAGGCTTTTCCAGCCTGCGCCTGTGGTCGGAACTGCGCCCTGAATATGTGAAGATCGACATGCATTTCATCCAGGGCATCAACAACGACCCCGTGAAACTGCAATTCGTGCGCTCAATCCAGGAAATCGCGGAAAAATCGGGCACCCTGGTGATCGCCGAAGGCATCGAGGCGCAGACGGAATTGCTGGTCTTGCGCGACTTGGGCGTGGCGTTCGGGCAAGGCTACCACCTGGGCCGGCCCAACGCGGTACCGGCGCGCGCGCTGCCGGCCGAAGTGGTGCAGGCACTGGGGCGCAATGGCGTGGCCGTGTATCCGCAACGCAGCAGCCTGGAAAAGAACGGCGCCAGCATCCGCAAGCTGCTGAACAAGGTGGCGGCCGTCTCGCCGCAGATCAATAATAACGAGGTCTACGACATTTTCCTGAAGGAACCGAAGTTGATGATCATCCCCGTCGTCGACGACGGCGTGCCACTGGGCCTGATCAGCCGCTTCGAAATGATCGACCACTTCGCCCGTCCCTACCAGCGCGAACTGTACGGCAAGAAATCATGCAGCCTGTTCATGGATGCCACGCCCCTGATCGCCGACCACGAGACGAGCTTGCAGGAACTCAGCTACACCATGGTGCAGTCTGATGCTCACCACCTGTTCAACGGCTTCATCATTACCGAACACGGCCGCTACCTGGGCATGGGCACGGGCCACGACCTGATGCGCGAAATCACGCAGATGCAGATCAACGCGGCCCGTTACGCCAACCCGCTGACGCAACTGCCCGGCAACGTCCCCATCAACGAGCATATCGACCGTTTATTGCACAGCGGCAGCCGCTTCTGGGTCTGCTATTGCGACCTCGACCACTTCAAGCCCTTCAACGATGTGTACGGCTACCGCAAGGGCGACGACGTGATCCAGCTGACGGGAGAAATTCTCAGCAGCCATTGCGACCCGAACCGCGACTTCATCGGCCACATCGGCGGCGACGATTTCATGATTCTGTTCCAGAGCGAAGACTGGGAAACGCGCTGCCAGGCCATGCTGGACAACTTCGCGGCCGCCATCCCCGCCTACTACAGCACAAGCGACTGCGAACGGGGCGGCTACATCAGCGAAGACCGGCAAGGCAAAAAAGTGTTTTATTCCTTGATCAGCCTGTCGCTGGGCGCGATCAAGGTCGAGGCGCACCAGTATTACACGCACCATCAGATCGCCACCCAGGCGGCGGAAGCGAAGAAACAGGCGAAGAAAATCCACGGCAACAGCCTGTTCCTGGACCGGCGGCAAGGCGCGGCCGTGGCCCGCATGGACGCCTAGCCAAGGTGCAACGGCGCATCAAATACGCACGAGGTCGGCAAACGCATTGCTGCTGCGCGCATCGGGCACGAATGCCAGGCTGATGCGCGCGCCATCGCGGCGTGCCTGCACGCGGTAGCTGCCCGCCGACACGTCCACGAACAGGCCGCCGTATGCCGTGTCCGGTTCCAGGCCGCCGCCCGTGACGTCTTCCCCGGCGCCGATGAAGACGCGGCCCGAGGCCACAACCAGGTGCACGCTCGCATGCGGCTCGGCAAGTTCCCCGTGCAAAACCACGTCATACGCGCCGTCGCCGCCCACGTTGAAAAACGCCGCCTGCCCCGCATTCACGGCCGCCAGTTCCGCGCTGGGGAGGCTCCACCAATCGCAGTCATCGTCGAGCTTGTGGCGCAGGAGGGCCGGGTCGAACACGCACAAGGTCGCCGTGCCGGTCAGAATGCGGACGGAGGTGCCTGCCGTCATGCGGCCAGTGGCGCCGGCCCCAGCAGGGGCTGGCTCTCCACGTACTGCGCGCTCGCTTGCGCCTGCCACGGAAAATGGCCATCACGCGACGGCCAGACGATCTGGTACAAGGTAAAATCATCGCCCTGGTAATACCAGCGCGCATAGCCGACGTAGTGGCGGTATTGCTCGACGGGCACACGCACGAAGGCGCACGGATGGCCTTCGAGCAAGGCGTCTGTGGTGGCCGTAAAATCCGTGATGGCGCCGCTGCGCACGGCATCGAGCGCCACGTCGAGTATCTGGTGGGCCATGGCGCGCGGCAAGCCCATGATCAGCAATTCAGGCTGGCCAAAGCTGTGGCCGGCGCCTATGGTAAACGCATAGCCGGGCCCCTCTTCATCGGCGCCGATATGGACGCCATGCCAGCCATGCGTGGCGATGTCGTCGATAACTTTTTGCTCGGATGCATCCTCACCTGCCTGCCTTACCATGCTCCACCTTTCACTTTGCCGAAAACCGCGCCGCCTTCGCGGCATGCTCTTGGGCAATTATCGCATGCAGCGCGCATCGCTGCGCGCACGGCGCCGGCGCGTCATTCGACCGGCGGCAACGGCGGCGAGCGCACCTGATGCCATTGCCGCACGCGCTGCTGCGCCTCCTGCAGCTGTGCCGGCGCCAGCCTGGTGGCGGCCGCTTCCCTGGCCCTGATCGCCCCGCTATCGCCCCCCTCGGCCGCCAGCGCCAGCCACATATAGCCGCAGACGCGATCCTTCTCCAGGCCGCGCCCGCTGTTGTACATGCCGCCCAGGTTGTACTGGGCAAGCGCATGGCCCTGGCCCGCCGCGCGCGCATACCAATGCACGGCCAGGCCATCGTCTTGCGGCACGCCATGACCATTCGCATACATGACGCCCAGGTTATTTTGCGCGCTGGCATCGCCCTGCTCGGCAGCCGTGCGGTACCAGCGCACGGCGCACACCTCGTCACGCTCCACGCCCTGGCCGTTGGCATACATCACGCCCAGGTTGAATTGCGCATTCGACGCGCCTTGGGCCGCCGCCTTCGCATACCAGTCCAGCGCCTGGCGCAAATCGCGGGCAACGCCGCGCCCGCCGGCAAACATGCTACCCAGATTGTATTGCGCCATGCAATGGCCTTGCAGGGCGGCACGCCTGTACCAGACGACGGCGCGCGCCTCGTCCTTGTCCACGCCCTGGCCGCGCGCCAGCATCAGGCCCAGGTTGAACTGGGCGTCGGCGTCATCCTGTTCAGCTGCCCGCTGCAGCCAGGCATAGGCGCGCAGCTGGTCGGGCGCCACGCCCAGGCCTTCCGCATATGCCACGCCGAGTTGCCGCTGCGCCACGGCCAGGCCCTGGGCGGCGGCCTGGCGGAACCAGGCCAGCGCCTGGGCATCGCTTTGCACCACGCCTTGCCCGCGTTTGTAGACGAGCCCCAGGTTCAGCTGCGCCTGGGCATCGCCCTGCAAGGCCGCCTTGCGGAACCAGGCCAGGGCCAGCGCATCGTTTTTTTTCGCTCCCAGCCCCTGCGCATACGCTTCGCCCAGCAAGGATTGCGCACTGGCCACGCCCTGCTCGGAGGCGCGGTAGAACCACGCCAAGGCCAGCTCGTCGCTCTGCAGCACGCCGCGCCCCTTGCGGTACATCTGCCCCAGGTTTTGCTGGGCCGAAGCATCGCCCTGGGCGGCCGCGCGGCGAAACCACAGCACGGCGTCTGCATCGCTCTGCGCCACGCCGCGGCCGTGGTAATACAGGGCGCCCAGATGGTTCTGCGCGAAAGCCAGCCCTTGCAGCGCGGCCAGGCGCAGCCAGACAAAGGCGCGCGCATCGTCCTGCGCCACGCCTTCGCCCTTCTTGTACATCAATCCCAGGTTGAACTGGGCATACGCATTGCCCTGCTCGGCAGCCGTGCGGAACCAGATATATGCTTCGTGGCTATCTCTGGCAGTATGGTGCTTGTCCATGTGCGCCCCCATCCACATCGCGCTTGCCGGCGGCACGCGCAAAACGGCGGCCCAGGGTGGCGAAATCGTGTGTTGCTTAAATTTTAAATTCGATGCGGGGAAAGGACTTGAGCAGGCTCAAAGGAAATAACAAAATTATATCGTTTTGATGAGCCTGCTTAGACAGGCTAAGGCGCTCAGCGGCGCGATGGATGCTTTTGCAGGAATTGCGGCACCTTGGCGGCGGCCAGCTTGTTCAGCGACACGAGCAGGTCGGCATCGACATCGGCGATGCCGTAGCTGCTGCGCAAGTGGCGGCCGATATGGATCAGCACTTGCGCCGCCACTTCCGCATCCGACTCGGCCCTGTGGGCGGCGCTCTTGAAGGCGATACCCAGCTGGCTCGACAGCAAGCCCAGCTTGTAGCTGGCCATGCCGGGAAACACGCGGCGCGACAGTTTCAAGGAACACACGAGCGACTGGTGCGCGGGCGTCAGGTTCAGCCTGGCGCTTTCGGCGCGCAGGAATTTTTCATCGAAGCTGGCATTGTGCGCCGACAAGGCGTCGCTGCCGATAAAATCCAGCAATTGCGGCACCACCTCGGCCACGGGCGGCGCCTTATCCACCATGGCCTGCGTGATGCCCGTCAAGCCCGTGATGAACGCGGGAATGCGCGCATTGCAGTTGATCAGGGTCACATAGCGGTCGGTGATCCGCCCGCCCTCGATGCGCAAGGCCGCCACTTCCGTGATGCGGTCGCCCATGTCGGGAGATAAACCGGTCGTCTCGAAGTCGATCATGACGATCGGTTTGTCAAACACATGCATGGGGCGCTCTTTCGTGGGTGCAACAGTGGGTGTATCGATAAAATGCGCAGGGCAAGGCGCCGCGTCGCAGACAGTACACTAGTACGGCAAGACGCGGCAACGCCGCCATGCATATTTTATCAGCCGAACTTGCGCACGGCGTCCAGCGCGAGGCCCGCACCGATGCTGCCGAACAAATCGCCTTCGACCTTGCGCGCGGCCGGCACCAGGGCGGCGATCTTTTCGCGCAGCAAGCGCACTCCGCTGGAGCCGCCCGTGAAGAACACGGTGTCGACGGCTTCCGGCGCCACGCCCGCGTCGCGCAGCAGCCGCAGCACGGTTTCTTCCACGGAACCGCACAGGTGGCCGATGGCGTCGTCGAATTGCGTGCGTTTGAGCAACAGGCTTTGCGCAGGCGACAAACGATCCAGCTCCAGCTGCACTTCGGCCGCGTCGGACAGGGCAATCTTGCCCTCTTCCACTTTCATGGCCAGCCAGTGGCCGGCACGCTCGTCGATCAGCGTTTGCAGCCGTTTCACTTTGTCTTGCTCGCGCGCATCGCGGCACACGTCGGCCAGCTGCACCCAGATTTTCTTGGTGTAGGCCAGGTTGATCGTGTGCCAGGTCGCCAGGTTGAAATAATAGCTGGACGGCACTTCGCTATTGTTGTGCAGGCGGCTGCCATAGCCGAGCAGAGGCATGACGGAAGACAGGCTCAGGTATTTATCGAAGTCCGTGCCGCCGATGTGCACGCCGCCCGTGGCGAGGATGTCGTCGCGGCGCTCGGCCTTTTTCGCCCGCTCCGGCGACAGGCGCACGAGCGAAAAGTCGGAAGTACCGCCGCCGATGTCGGCGATCAGCACCAGCTCTTCTTTGGCTATCTGCGACTCGTAATCGAAGGCGGCGGCAATCGGCTCGAACTGGAAGGCGACGTCCTTGAAACCGACGGAACGGGCCACTTCGGCCAGGGTGTCCTGCGCCAGCTGGTCGGCCTGCGCATTGTCGTCGATAAAGAAGACGGGACGGCCGAACACGGCGGACGAGAATTCGCGGCCGGCGGACTGCTCGGCGCGGCGTTTCACTTCGCCGATGAATTGCGCCAGCAACATGCGGAACGGCAGCGCGCGGCCGCCCACTTCCGTCTGGCCATCGATGAGGCTCGTGCCCAGCAAGCTTTTCAGCGAGCGCATCAAGCGCCCCTCGTAACCGGCCAGATAGCCGGCCAGCGCCGCGCGGCCAAAACTGACTTCCTCGTCTTCCGCATTGAAGAAGACAACGGACGGTAAGGTCGTCTTGCCATCTTCCAGGCCAAGCATGGTGCTCTGCCCGGGACGCGCCCAGCCTACCGTGGAATTTGACGTGCCGAAATCGACGCCGCAAGCATTGGCCATGTCGACCCTTCCCTGAATAAAGGGGCGTTATGTTATCAGAAGGCAGGCCATTGCACCAGAAAAACCCGTTCAGCCCGGTGAACATCCCAAGCTTGCTTTGCATTCGGTACGGGCCCCACGCAAAAGCTCCTGTTGGAAAATTGATGCCGGGACCCGACGGGACGCCTCAGCCAGTATGGCAGCGGCACTTGCGACCATGGCCATGGAAGGGCATGCATACCACTTGCCATTCAATCAAATTCTTTGCAACATGAATAAGAAAACAGTCTTGCCACATGGAAATATTTTCGCTATGCTCATTTTTCCCGCCCAGGCCGCCACAAGCGGCCGGGTCTGCAGGAATATTTTGAGACAGGCTGCTTGCCAGACCAATATGCGAAAAAAGAATACTGTAGCCAGGAACCCCGGCACGGCCACCCGCCCCGTATCCGGCGCCGGACGGCGCGTGACCTCGTATGACGTGGCCCTGCTGGCCGGCGTGTCGCAATCGGCCGTGTCGCGCTGCTTCAAGCCGGGCGCCAGCGTCTCGCCCGCCACCCACGCCAAGGTCATGCAGGCGGCCATCAGCCTCGACTACATCCCCAACGCGGCCGCGCGCAGCCTGATCACGCGGCGCTCGAATCTGGTGGCCGTCATCATTTCCAACCTGGCCAATCTGTACTATCCGCAAGTGTTGTCCGACCTGAGCCAGCAAATCGCCCGCCAGGGCAAGCGTTTATTGCTGTTTACCCTGGAGCGCGAAGCGGACATCGGCAAGGTCTTGAGCGATGTGTGGCAATACCAGGTCGATGGCGCCGTCGTGGCTGCCTGCCTGTCGGACGAGCAGATGGCCGAATTCGGCCGGCGCGACGTGCCGCTGGTGCTGTTCAACCGCAGCCCGCGCGAACACGCCGTGCATGCGGTGCTGTGCGACCAGGGCGAAGCGGCGCGCCTGCTCGTCTCGCGCCTGGCCGAGGCGGGCCACCGCCAGTTCGCCGTCATCGACGGCCCCGGCGACTCGGCCGTCGCGCAGGAGCGCAAGGCCGGCGTGCTGGACCGGCTGTTCACGCTGGGCTTGCCCGCGCCCATCGTCGTCAGCGGCAACTACGATTACGCCAGCGGCGGCCATGGCTTGCGCAAGGTCATCGACCGCCTGGGACGCGTGCCGGACGCCGTCATTTGCGGCAACGACATCATGGCCATCGGCTGCCTGGACACGGCGCGCCACCAGATGGGCATCCAGGTGCCGCTGCAAATGTCGGTGGCCGGCTTCGACGCGCTGGAAGCATCGGGCTGGCTCAGCTACGACATCACCACCCTGCGCCAGCCCGTGCAAAAGATGGCCACAGACGCCGTCGCCATGCTGGGCGAGCTGATGGAGCGGCGCGGCGGCATCGCCGAGCGGCGCCGCTATTGTTCGTATCTGGTCGAGGGGAGTACAGCCAGGCTGACCGGCGCGCCTCCCCACTTCGGCATGATGGCCGCCGCCTGAAAACAAAAAACCTCGCATCGCTGCGAGGTTTTTGAGTTCTGCGGCAATGAATATCAACCGAAGATCTTGCCCTTGAGCATATTCAAGCCCTGGCTGACCAGGTCATTGCCTTCAGGTACTTGACCGTTCGGCGTCAGCTTGTCGATCAGCTGGGGCAGCAAGGCGGCCAGGCCGCCCGAGGCCGCGTCCGGGGCGACGCCCGCTTTTGCAGCGATCTCGGTGATCGTGTCGGCGCCCAGCGCATCCTTGACCTGATCGCCGGAGACGGGCGCATTGGCGCCGGTGCCGATCCAGCTGGCCACTTGGTCGCCCAGGCCGCTTTCCTGGAATTTCTGCAGCAGGCCGGGCAAGCCGCCATGCTGGTTGACCAGGTCCATCACGCTGGCCATCAGTCCCGACGAGGCTTCGCCGTCCGCACCCTTGTTGCCCAAAGCGCTCATCGCCTGTCCTGCAAGTTGATCTAGCAAACTCATCGTATTCTCCTGAACGCTGTCAATTGGTGCCGCGTACAGCGGCGTCCGGTAAGGCCGGCGCATAGTCGCCGACACACGCAACAATTATACTATATATAATTCAAATGCTATAATTACAATTTAACAGGCGGAACAAAACCAGACTCGGCCGCAGCCTCACCCACCTCCATCATATTTAGTTCGGCACAACATGCAAGCGTAAATTGACGATTTACAAAACCGTGTAGAATTAATTTTCCTACTTACTGAGGAGTATCAACACATGAACATCAATAAAGCGGTAGACAAAGCCTACGAAAAAAAGACGTTCAAGGAAATCGCCGATGCCCCCGTCGATGCGCTGCAAGGCGTGAGCGAGAAAGATGCGGAACTGCTCAAGCAGGCGTTCAATATCAAGACCGTGCGCGATCTGGCGAACCTGAAATACTCGAAGTGGGCGCGCGCCATCGTCACCCTGGCCGATACGGAAGAATAAACCGGGCCATGCCGCAGGCATTCCCGTCAGCACAGCCCGCCCCATTCGGCGGGTTTTTTCATGGCGGCCCGCTATCGGCTGGCAAGCCGGTCGCCGCGCGGAGGCGCGCTTGCCTACGCCGCTGACCCTGCCCGGCATCTGCTGGCCCCTGCAAGCGAGCACGGGCCATCTCGCCGTCACCACGCAGCACATCACCGGGCACTTTCGCGCCGGCGCGGGCTGCGATGCCATCGTGCTATGCGCGCTGCTGCCGGCTGGAAAATTTCGCAATGGCGCGGCGCGCCACTGGTGCCGCACGCACCAGTGCTACTGGGGCGCCAAGGCCGACCTGGCCGACTGGCAGGCGACGCGGCAGATGCGCTGCCGCCAGCACGCCAGCCCCATGGGCTATGTGCTGTATCCGGAACTGTTCGACCCCGGCCGCTTTCACGCCACCACCTTGCACTTGTTCCCCGATGGCTTGCTGCAACTGCGCGCCCTGGCCAATGATGGCGGCAGCCTGCTGGCGCGCGACGCGGCCGCGCTGGCCATCGATTGCCGCGCCCTGCCCGGCCTGTTCCCGCCCGACATCGTCCAGCTGAACCTCACGCCACCCGCCGCGCAAGCCTACGCCGCCGCCTTGCAGGCAGGCACGCCGCTCGATTGCAGCGACTGCGCCCGCTGCGGCCATCCGCACCTGGACCTGGGCAGCTTCGCGCTGGCGCCGCACCGGCGCCACAGCTGCGGCCATTGCGGCCATGACGCCTCGCACAGCGCCACGGCCATCGTCTCGACACCGCTGTGGCGCTTGCGCCAACACATCGCGCATTGCTTCTGAAGGTGCGCGCGCCCACAGTCAGCGCGGGCGCCTGCGCGTAGACTGGTCCCATCACTACCTCAAGGCCCCCCCATGCCACACGCGCGACAGCAGCAAGACGATGACCAGCCAAGCGACGACGGCGACCTGTCCGACCTGCTCAGCGAATTGCGCATCCTCTTGCCGGGCGCGCAGATGCTGACGGCCTTCCTCATCATCCTGCCCTTCAACGGCGGCTTCGCGAAGATCGTGCAGGCGGAAAAGATCGTCTTCCTGCTGACGTTTTTCCTGTCCATGACCAGCCTGGTGCTGCTCAGCGCGCCAGCCATCCAGCACCGCGTCATGCGCCCCCTGCAAGACCGCGAACGCTTCAAGCGCGTGGCCGACCGCATCATGATGTGCGGCGCCTTTTCGCTGGCGCTGGCGTTTATTCTGGGCACCAATCTGGTGATGTCGGAAGTCTTTGGCCACCTACCCGGCATCGTCGCCAGCGTCCTGATGGGCACGCTGATCGTCTGCATGTGGTGGCTGCTGCCCCTGCACTTGAAACGTGCCAGGAAAATCTAGGCGACGACGCCCGCCTGCTCCAGCAAGGTTGCACGGAAGATCCCCACCAGCGGGCGCAGATTCACCTTGTGCCAGGCCAGCCACAATGGCGTGCGGTAGCTGAACCACGGCAGCTCGCGCACGACGACGCCGGCCGGCGCGTGCTGGCGCAGGCTGTGCTGGATCATGGCCATGCCCAGGCCCGCCGCCACCAGGCCCAGCGCCGTCAGCGGTTCCGTCGCTTCCATGCGGATATCGGGCGTAAAGCCGGCGCGCGCGCAGGCGGCGATGAAGTTATCGTGTTTCAGCACGCTTTCCTTGTGCAGCACGGCAATCCACTCCTGGCCCGCCAGGTCGGCCGGGGTCAGCTCGGCCTTGCCTGCCAGTGGATGCGTTTCCGGCATTGCCAGCAGCATGGGGGCGCTCAGCACCTGCGCGCAATCGAGGTCCGGGTCGTTCGGCAGCGGCGGTTCGCACAGCAGCGCAATATCAAGGCTGCGCTGGCGCAAGCCCTCGATCTGCTCGGCCGAATGCAGGTTGTACAGGGCGACGTGCACTTGCGGCCGCGTGGCGCGCAAGGTGCGCAAGCCGTCCGGCAAGACGCCCGCATGCATGGCATTTTCGATGTAGCCGATGCACAAGCCCCCTTCATCACCGCGCCCCAGGCGCTTGGCCAGCGCTTCCAGCCGGTTCCCGTGGGTAATAAAAGCGCGCGCTTCGGCCAGGAAAGTGTGGCCGTCGCGCGTCAGGCGGATGCGCTGGGCGCTGCGCTCGAACAAGGTCAGGCCCAGCTTCTCTTCGAGCTGGGCGATTTGCCGGCTCAGCGGCGATTGGGAAATATGCAGGCGCTCGGCGGCCCGTCCCACATGTTCTTCCTCGGCGACGGCGATGAAATATTGCAATTGGCGTATGTCCAACATGTCAGACCTTTCAGGACTCAAGTTGAGCCAATTATGTCTTGGACAGGCTTAACTTGTCCAGCTATTCTGTCTCCATTGACTCACTCATTGAAGGAAAAACACCATGACGATCAAACACTTACTGACAGGCAAACTGGGTTTCGGCACGGCGCCGCTGGGCAATATGTTCCGCAACATTCCCGAAGCAGAAGCGCTGGCCACCGTCGATGCCGCCTGGGAATCGGGCATCCGCTATTTCGATACGGCCCCGTTCTACGGCGCCGGCCTGGCCGAGCTGCGCCTGGGCGCCGCCCTGAAGCAGCGCCGCCGCGACGATTACGTGCTCAGCACCAAGGTCGGCCGCCTCATCCTCGACGAACTGGAAGACCCGGCTGCCCGCGAACTGGGCGAAAAAGGCGGCTTGTTCGAATTCGGCCGCAAGAACAAAATCGTCGACGACTATTCGGCCGACGCCACCCTGCGCTCGATCGAAGACAGCCTCAAGCGCCTGGACACGGACCGCCTCGACATCGTCTGGGTGCATGACATTGCGCAAGACTTCCATGGCGATAACTGGCTGGCGCAATTCGAGATTGCCCGCACGGGCGCCTTCCGCGTGCTAACCCGCTTGCGCGAAGAAGGCGTCATCAAGGCCTGGGGCGTGGGCGTGAACAAGGTGGAACCGCTGGAACTGACCCTCGATTTAAGCGAAGCGCAGCCCGATGCCTTCCTGCTGGCCGGGCGCTACACCCTGCTCGACCATGAACGGGCGCTGCAGCGGCTGATGCCGGCCGCGGCACGCCAGAACGTCGACATCGTCGTGGGCGGCCCCTACAGCTCGGGCATCCTGGCCGGCGGCGCGCACTTCGAATACCAGAAGGCCTCGCCCGCCATCATCGCCAAGGTCGAACGCATCAAGGCGATTGCCGCGCGCCATGGCGTCAGCGTGAAGGCGGCCGCCCTGCAATTTTCATTGGCCAATCCGGCCGTGGCCGCCGTGATCCCCGGCGCCAGCCGTCCCGAACGCCTGGCTGAAGACCTGGCAGCCTTGAACAGCGTCATCCCCGCCGCTTTCTGGCACGACATGCGCGCCGAACAGCTGGTAGCCGCCAATGCTCCGCTGCCAACCGGCTCCAACTAATAGATACAAGGAACTCACCATGGCCCATACCACCACCTCGATCGACATCGCCGCCACACCGGAAAAGGTCTGGCAACTGATCGGCGGCTTCGACTCGCTGCCCGACTGGCTGCCCTACATTCCCAACAGCACCTTGAGCGACGGGGGCCGCATCCGCCACCTGGCCACCCCGGCAGGCGACGTCATCGTCGAGCAGCTGGAAACGTATGACAACACGGCGCGCAGCTACAGCTATTCGATCCTGCAAGCGCCGTTTCCCGCCACGGATTACCTGTCGACCCTGCAAGTCGAACCTCTGGCGGGCGGCGCTGGCGCCCGCGTCACCTGGTCCGGCCGCTTCACGCCCGTGGGCGCGAGCGAGCAGGAAGTAACCGACTTGTTCCACGGGATCTACGTGGCGGGACTGGAAGCGCTGCAGCAATCCTTGGCGAAGTAACAAGCCGGGAAGACCATTTCCGCCACAACCGGGTTTTCTTCGCCGGCCCTGTGGCGGAATCGCGCCCATTCCGTGTTATCGTTAACAACAAGCGCCATCGCTGTTGTGTGCAGTGCAGCAGATTTTAGCCGTCGCCCAGCAGAGCTTGCCCGAATCTTTTACAATGTTGTCTTTGGGCAGTACTTATAGCCCGAAAATACCGGCCAGCCGTCGACTCTGGTGGCGCGTTGCCACTTCCGGCCGGGCCACTGCGCGCCTCTCCACCCTGTCATTCTTTACCCAAACAACAAGAACATGCACGCCTCCGTAGACCCATTGATTCCGCGCGTCACCGCGCCTTTTGGCGCTGGCTATGCCGACCTGGCCCTGGCCATCGGCGGCCTCGCCATCGGCACGGGCGAATTCGCCTCCATGAGCATCCTGCCCGTCGTGGCCGACGACCTGGGCACGACATTGCCCCAGATGAGTCACATGATCAGCGCCTACGCGCTGGGCGTGGTCATCGGCGCGCCCCTGATCACGATCTTCCTGGCGCGCATGCCGCGCCGGCTGATGCTGATCTGTTTGATGCTGATGTTCGCTGGCGGCAACCTGCTCAGCGCCATCGCCCCCAACTACGGCTTGCTGGTCGTCGCCCGCTTCGTGGCCGGCATCCCGCATGGCGCGTATTTCGGCGTGGCAGCGCTGGTGGCGGCCGCCCTGGCAGAACCGGACCGGCGCGGCCAGGCCGTCGCCCGCGTGCTGATGGGCCTCACGGTCGCAAATATCTTCGGCGTGCCGCTGGCCACCTACATCGGCCAGACCCTGGGCTGGCGCTCGGCCTTTTTGCTGGTCGCCGCGCTGGGTTTGCTGACCATGCTGATGGTGCGCATCTTCGTGCCGATGGTCGCCGCCGGCGATTCCAGCCCGCGCCGCGAACTAGGCGTGTTCCGCCGCCTTCAAGTGTGGCTGACCCTGTTGATGGTGGCGATCGGCTTCGGTGGCATGTTCGCCGTCTACACGTTTATTACGCCAACCTTGCTGGAAATCACGAAAGTCTCGCCCCTCGTCATCTCGATCCTGCTGGCCATCATCGGCGTGGGCATGACGGTGGGTAACCTGATCGGCGGCTGGCTGGCCGACCGCTCACGCTTGTGGACGATCTTCGGCGTGCTGCTGTGGAACGTGGCCGCCCTGGCCGCCTTTACCTATACCAGCAGCAACGTCTGGCTGACGGCGATCAACCTGTTCGCCATCGGCGCCGGCATCGCCGTCGCCCCGGCCGTGCAGACGCGCTTGATGGACGTGGCCGGCGACGCGCAAACCGTGGCCGCCGCGCTCAACCATTCCGCCTTCAACATCGCCAACGCCCTGGGCGCCTGGGCCGGCGGCATCGCCATCGCCATGGGCATGGGCTTGCGCTCGACGGGATGGGTGGGCGCAATGCTGGCCTGCGGCGGCATCGTCGTGCTCGGCATTTCCGTGCTGGTGGAAAACCGCAGCCGGAATGTGGGCGGTGTGCAGCCGGCTTGATGGTGTGAAATGAGCGGCAGCCCCCTGCGGGCGCCGCGCACATGCAAGCGGCTAGTCTTCGACGGCAAACGCCACCGCCGCCTCGCAATGAATGGCCGTGGTATTAAATAGCGGCAAGTCGATATCGCCGGGCTGGATCAGCAGCGGAATCTCCGTGCAACCCAGAATCACGCCCTGCGCGCCTTGCCGCCGCAGTTTCTCGATGATCTCCAGGAAAATGTTCCGGCTCGCATCGGTAAAGATATTCTGCACCAGTTCCGTATAGATGATGTCGTGCAGGATTTCCTGGTCGGCCGCGTCGGGCGTCACCGTCGCGATGCCCTGCTGCTCCAGCGCATCGTGATAAAAGCGGCCCGCCATGGTCTGTTTGACGCCCAGCAAGCCGACCTTGCGCACACCCGACTGCTGCACCCGCTTCGCCGTTTCCTCGACGATGCTGATAAATGGCAAGCCGATGCGTGGCACGACGGCCGGGGCGAAACGGTGGGCGCCGTTTGCGCACAGCAGGAAGAAATCCGCGCCCATGCCTTGCAGGCGTTGCCCTTCCGCGACGAGAAATTGCTCGATGGCGCGGGAATCGGGCTGCGCCGCGTGCGCGACGAAATCGGCCTGGTCGATGCTGACCAGCATGATGCGCGCGCTGTGCGCGGGGCCGATGCGCGCCACCAGCATTTCATTAAGCAGGCGGTAATATTCCAGGGTGGAAGCCCAGCCGATGCCGCCGATCAAGCCTATCGTTTTGTGTTGCACGTCAATTCCAATCAAAATGCATGGCGTAAATTATATGTTGAGGCAAGTCAAGCAGACGCGGGGACAGGCTTATGCAACATCAAGACGGAGCGCGCGCGGGCCATAACGCACGGCGGAGGCATCGTCGGACTTTTTGACAGATTGCGCTCCAGACGCCAGATTATCCTGTTCAAACTGGCGCAATTCCCGCAGCAGCGCGTCCAGCTCCGTTTCACGGCAACGGCGCACCAGCCCTTCCATGGAATACAGGCCATAGGTATCGACCAGCCGGTAAAAACCATCCGTCATTGCCAGCAGCTGCGATTGCCTGTCCATGTCAAACGCGTACTGCCTGGCCTTGAATTCCCCTTGCGGATACATGCACAGTATGCCCGGCGCTTCATGCAAGTTCTGAAATGCGCGCCGGTCCCGCAGCATCGGCAGCAAGGCCGCGAATACTTCCGCCTTGTCCTCGATACCTTGCGCTTTTAACTGCGCAATGGCCGCTTTCAGTATGTCCTCCTGCGCATTCTCATAGGGATCGATATCGCGCACGTCCCCGGCTGCGCTGGAGACAAACACCTTGCAATCGCCGAGGGCATATATCTGTACAGCGGCGCCAGCGTCACCTTCGACAATACGTGCCCACGTCACGGCGGCAATGGGATAGGCATATGCAGGAATCTGCGCCAGATCAAGACGCGCCTGCACCTGGCGCTGCAAACCCGCCAAGGCCAGCTTGATACTGTCGTGCTGGCTCAATACGGGTGCGACCACCTCGCTCAACAAGGCGGCAAAAGTCGACACGAACCAGGCGGCATCCCCCGCTACCGTATCGAAATAATTCTTTTCGGACACCGAGCTTGCGCCATCAAAAATCAGGATATCCACGATTCCCGCATTGTGCGAATAGACTGTTATCAGATCCTCATTATTCTTTGCGCCGGCGGCATCGGATACGTGGACAATTTTCATCAGTTGCATGGATTCTTTTATTAAGGATTGTTGGCAAGGCCGGTGCGGCCATCAGCCACCCAGGACATCATGCCGGTCCGACGTCGCGCGGCTATAGGTGCTCTCAAACGCGGCCAGGCTCTCCGCCTGCGCCCACAGGCTGGCGATGTAGCGGAATTCATCCTCGAACGGCTGCTCAAATTCGGGCACGTCCGTCGCATACTCGCAATTGCGGCTCAGCATGACCAGCCAGTCGGGATAGCGAAGCGCCGGGTACAGGCGGGTCAGGATGGCGTCGAGCGACGACACGCTTTCCCTGCCCGCCAGATAAGCGGCGCGCAATTCGACGATGAATTTTCCCGCCAGAAACTGGTCACTGAGACGCTGCACACCCCGGTAGCGCTCGATGATGGCCTCGGCCAGGGGCAGCACCTCATCGCGGCCGCGGGCGCTGGCCAGCAGCACGACCTCGAGGTCGTCGCCTTCCTCATCCAGGCGCAAACGCTCCACGGCCCAGTCGACACAGCGGTCCGCCGGACCAAAACCCATATGCAGTTGAAAAAAGGCGATTTCCAATTCTGTCAGTTGTTCCATGTTTTTCCATTCAATATCGGTGATTGTCATGCCGACACCGGGTGGAGTTCGCTTGCATCCCGTATCGCGGTTTCACGCATTTGTTCCCCGCCTGCCGCTGCCGAGCAAGGCTGACAGCCAGCGCGGCCACCGCTCCCGCACGCCGCCGTTGTCTGCCGAATCGCGCCAGCAGTCGTCATAGGGCCACAGCTCATCATGGGCCTTCGTGCTGCTGACCAGGCATCGCTGCGTCAGCAGCTCAATTCTTTCCGCCAGGGTCAGCACCGGAAACCGGCCGTCATTTGCCGTATCGGCCCCTTTCGTGGCCAGATCATACTTGCCATCCACATTGTAAAGTCGCGTATCGCCGACGACATAGTCGCGGCGGAAAGACGTGCGCCATTGCGAATTAGCACCCCATCCATCCGACAGGTCGTTGACAGGGCGTCCCTTGCGGCGGTCAGCCCAGTACAGCGTCGATGCGTCGGCGATGCCGGGCTTGAAAATTGTCTTGCCAGCGCAGACATCGACGCCGCCACGCGAAAACAGCATGTTGCCGAGCATCACGCACGGCCATCGCCACGCCAAGATCGCGGCGCGCGCATGCGCAGACCCAGCGGGCTGCAGCTCGACTATCTCGTGATAAAAAGGCGAAAATTGTGCCGGCCGCAGCACCGTCATGCCCAGCGCCTCGACGAAAGCCTCATACTCGGCGAGCGACAGCGGTGGTCCGGCCCAGCCTTCGCCATTGCCGCGCCCCTGTTGCAAGGGCAAGACTAGCACCTGGCCTATGCGGCTGAACGCGTGGAGTACCCACAATTCCTCTTTGCTTGCCGGCGGAACAGGATTTCCTTGCCTTTGCGCAAATGAACGCAACCAGCCCAGTACCTGCGAATTGTCGCGCAACCAGGGAAGGAGCAGGTCCGCATACACGCCATCGCCTGCATAATTGAGCAAGGCATCGTGCAGCGCGCGGGCGCCATCCAGCAAGTCAGGCAGATGCCATTCTTCCTGGATCACGCTGCGCGATGATTGTTGATACAGCATATATCGCTCACTGCGCCTGCAGCATCTTTTGCAGCACCGCATCGAGCTCATAAAAATCCACGGGCTTGGTCAGATGTAAATCAAAACCCGCGTCGGACGCCAGTTGGCGGTCCTTGTCCTGGCCCCAGCCCGTGACGGCCACGAGGATGGCGTGCTGGCCGCAGGGCTCGCTGCGCAGCAGCCGCGCCACGTCGTAGCCGTTCATGTGCGGCAAGCCGATGTCGAGCAGGATCACGCGCGGCATAAAAGTTTGCGCCGCCGCCATGCCAGCCGCGCCATCGTAGGCCGTGCGCACTTCATAACCGAGGATGTCGAGCGCCAGCGCCAGGCTTTCGGCCGCGTCGGCGCTGTCGTCGATGACCAGCACCTTGCCCTCGCGCGTGCCGGCCAGCAAGCGGCGGTTGGGCTCGGGCGGCGCTTGCAGGGGCACGGCGGGCAGCGGCAGGCGCAGTTCGAACGTGCTGCCCTGCCCCACGCCGTCGCTGCGCGCGCTGATGCCGCCGCCATGCAATTCGGCCAGGCCCCGCACGAGCGACAGGCCGATGCCCAGGCCGCCCTGCGCGCGCGACAGGGCCGGCTCCAGCTGCGAAAACATGTCGAAGACGGTGTCCAGGTGTTCGGGCGCGATGCCGATGCCCGAATCGCGCACGGTAATGTGTACTTCGTTATCCGTGCAGGCCACTTCCAGCCCGATGACGCCGTTGGCGGGCGTGTACTTGACGGCATTGGTCAGCAGGTTGGCGATCATCTGCCCCAGGCGCGTGGCATCGGCGTCGAGCCAGATCGGCTGCGGCCATTGCTCCACGTGCACCTTGTGGCCCGACTGCGCCGCCAGCTCCGCCACGCTGTGCAGGGCCGCTTCCACCACGGGCGCCAGCTCCACGCTGGCGCGGCGCAATTCCAGGCGCCCCCGCGTGATGCGCGACACTTCCATCAGATCGTCGACCAGGTGCGTCATGTGCCCCACTTGCCGCCCCAGCACGTCGCGGGCCCAGCGCAGCTGCGGGGCGTCCAGCTGCGCCAGGCGCAGCACTTCCAGCACGTTGCGGATCGGCGCCAGCGGATTGCGCAACTCGTGCGCCAGGGTCGCCAGGAACTCGTCCTTGCGCCGGTCGGCGGCCGCCAGCTGGTCGTTGAGCTCGCCTGCTTCCTTGCGCGCCAGCTGCAGCTGCTGCTCGTATTTGCGGCGGTCGCTGGCGACAAAGACGGCAATCTCGTCATAACGCACGCCCTCGTGCACGCGCCGCACGGCATTGAACAGCATGGGAATGGATTGCCCATGGCGCTGGCGCATGTCGAGCAGGATTTCCGACACGCTGCCCTGCACCTGCATCAGCGGCAGCCAGTGCGTCTGGTGGAACACGCGCCCGCCGATGGTCAGCAAGTCCTGCAGTTTCTTTTTTCCGAGCAATTCCCCGGCGCCATAACCAAGCCAGCCGCAAAAAGTGGCGTTCGCCTGCACGATGGTGCCGTCGGCCGTGCACAGCAGCAAGCCGCAGGCCGCGTGCTGGAACAAGGTACTGGTATCAGGCAAGGAAGGCATCGCGTCCCGCATTACAGGTGCAGGCCGTCGAGAAAGTGGCGGATGGCGCGGTAGCTGGCATCGGGCACGCTCATGTGCGGGCAATGGCCTATATTCTCGACCACATGCAGGCTGCTGTGCGGCAGCGTTTCGCGCAAGTACACGCCCACGGGCGGCGGCGCGATGAAGTCGTCGCTGCATTGCACGATCAGGGCCGGCGTGCGGTTGTGCGGCAAGATGGCGCGGTGATCGGACAAAAACGTGGCTTGCGCGAAATGCCGGGCGATGGCGGGATCGGTGCGGCAAAAGCTGCTTGCCAGGTCCTCGCCCAGCGCCGGCTGGCCGGGTGCGCCCATGATGGCCGGCGCCATGCCGGCGGACCAGCCCAGGTAATTGCTGTCCATGGCATCGAGCAAGTCGTCGATATCGGCACGGCTGAAGCCGCCCCGGTAGCCGGCCGCCGCATCGTCGACATAGCACGGCGACGGCGCCAGCATGACTTGCGCGGCGAACAGGTCCGGCTCGGCGATACTGGCCAGCAAGGCGCTCATGGCGCTGACGGAATGGCCCACGCAAATGACGGGGCCGCCGCCGACGGCATGGATGATCTGGCGCAAATCGGCGCCATGCGCGTCAAGCCGCGCATAGCGATCAAAATCATAGGCGCCCAAATCCGAAGCGCCGCTGCCGACCAGGTCGAACAGCACCGTGCGGTAGCGGGGGCGAAACAGCGGCTCCAGATAGCGCCACATGGTCTGGTCGCAGCCAAAACCATGCATGAACACCATGGTGGCTGCCGCGCCTGCCTGCGATGCACCGCTGCGTTCGCTTACGCGGACATTGTTCCGATCTTCTATACGCATGCCGCTTCAGCCTTGGATATTTCCATGTGGAATGTAAATTAATTTATTGCTAGCATCTTAACATGCGCGATTTGACCTTGGGCAACACCATTGGCGCTGGACAAACGCCACGTCGCGATGGATAATGAGAACGATTCCCATTATCAAACTACCAGGCGTGTGCCTGGCGTTTCCCTGTGCGCCGCTCTGGCGCCCGCTGGCGGCAACAAGCCGGTTTCATGTTGAAGGTTTGTACCGCATGCGCGCTTTCTGGACTGTCATACACCGCTGGGCCGGCCTGACCATCGCCCTCTTCCTCATCGTCGCGGGACTCACGGGCGCCGTCACCTCGTGGGACCATGAACTCGATGAATGGCTCAATGCCGACATCATGGACACCCCGGGCCGCGGCCCCCTGCAGGCGCCGTTCGCGCTGGCGCACAAGGTCGCGGCCGCCGATCCGCGCGTGGAAGTCAATTACATGACCCTGGGCCTGGAAGAAGGCCATGCGGCCGCCTTCATGGTGCGCCCATTGACCGATCCGGCCACGGGTAAACCGTTCGTGCTCGGCTACAACACCGTTTACATCGACCCCGTCACGGCGCAGATCACGGGCACGCGCGATTCGACGGCCATTTCCCTGTCGCGCCGCAGCCTGATGCCGTTCTTGCGCCACCTGCATTACAGCCTGCACGTGCCCGCGTTCTGGGGCACGGACCGCTGGGGCTACTGGCTGATGGGGAGCGTGGCCTTCATCTGGCTGCTCGACAGCATGGTGGCCTTGTATCTGACCACGCCGCGCCGTTTGCGCCAGCGCGCCCCGGACGAGGCGCCGCGCCACCGCGACGCCGCCAGCTGGTGGCAACGCTGGAAACCGTCGTGGGTGGTGCGCTGGGCGGCCGGCGGCTACAAGCTCAATTTCGATCTGCACCGCGCGGGCGGCCTGTGGGTGTGGGCCGTCATCATCGTCGTCGCGTTCACGTCGTTCTCGCTGAACCTGTACCGCGAAGTGTTTTACCCCGTCATGTCCCTGGTCTCCACCACCACGCCGGGACCGTATGAAACGCAGACGCCGGCGCCGTACGGCAGTTACATCGCGCCCGTCCTCGGCTTCGAGCAGGCGGTGGAGATTGCGAAAAAGCAAGCCGTGCAGCGCGGCATCACGGCGCCCATCGGCGGCATTTATTACGGCGGCAATTATTCGTTCTACAACGTCTCGTTCTTCGACCCGGCCGACGAGTTCGGCGCGGCCGGCATGGGCCTGTCGAACCTGTACGTCGATGGCATGAACGGCAGCATCATCGGCCAGCACAAGCCGTGGGAAGGCACGGCCGCCGACGTCTTCGTGCAACTGCAATTCCCCCTCCACTCGGGCCGCATCCTCGGCTTGCCGGGGCGTATTTTGATGTCCTGCATGGGCCTCATGGTCGCCATGCTGTCCGTGACGGGCATCGTCATCTGGGAAAGAAAGCGCCGCGCACGCCGGCTGCAGGCAAAAAGCCGCTGACACCCGCCTCAAGTAGCCACTTCATAAGGGCGCAGGCGGACTGACTCAGCCTGCGCCGCACGCATTGGCGCCGGCATCACCACGCGCAACGCGCAACGCCCCTCCACACTTTGCACCACAGTCGCCGGCACATGCCGGCTGTCCGCGCTGCGCGCTTGCCGTGCGCCAGCCATCCCAAACCCTCAAATGCAGTTTACTTGCATTAGTATGACGTGCCGGCTATTATTGCAACTCGATTGCATCTATACCATCGCGCTGCGCCTGCATCCCGCGCCAGCACCCCATTCCGCCTTTTTAGAGAGTCCCATGCGCCATCACGTATTCGCAGCTGCCATGCTGTCCACCGCCCCGCTCGCTTACGCGGCAGACGACGTCACCCTGCAAACCATCAAGGTCCGGGCAGACAAGCCTTCAAACATCGACAGCGTCGTTCTGGTCGAGAATACGCAAGCCCAGAACAGGACGCTGGGCGGCATGCTCGAACATGTCTCGGGCGTGCAAAGCAGCGCCTTCGGGCCGAATGCGGGCGCACCGGTGATCCGCAGCCTGAGCGGCAGCCGCGTGCAAATCCTCGAAGACGGCCAGTCCATCCTCGGCATGAATGCGCTCAGCGGCGACATCAACATCCCGTTCGATCCCCTGTTTGCGCGCAGCGTCACCGTCAACAAATCGTCCGATAGCGTGCGTTTCGGCGGCAATGCGATCGGCGGCAGCGTCGACGTCGATTCCGGCCTCATTTCCAGGAAGATGGAGGACCAGCCGAAGGATCTGGAGCTGGTCCTGCGCAAGGGCTTCAACGATGCCGATGCGCAAGGCTTGCGCGTGAATTTCAACGATGGGAAACGCTTTTCGACGAATCTGCAGCTGTCATTCCAGAACATCGCGCATTACGCTATTCCCGGCAACAGCAAGGCCGGCGTCTGCAACAGCCAGCTATTCCCCGCGAAGGGCGGCGTGAATACCTTTCTGGCCGACAGTTGCCAGAAGGAAGCGCGGATCCAGCAGGTCTACAACAAGGCGTCGCAGCCGTTTATCGACCAGTTCATGAAGGAAAATCCGGACTGGGCGGACGGCGATTTTTCCTTCTACACCAATAATCCGACCTCCGTCTGGCAGCGCAAGACCTACGTCAATCCGGCCAACCCCGCCTACGTGCCGGGCACGCCATCGATGACCCAGAACAAGATCAACAAGGACGTGACGCCCGATTACCACGGCACCCTGGGCAACAGCCATGCCAGCAATGCCCACTTTGGCGTCGGCAGCACCTACTTTTTCGATCGCGGCTACGTGGCCGTCAGCCTCGATTCCAAGGAAAGCGAATATGGCGTGCCGGGCTTTTCCATGGAAAACAAGTCGTTCGGCGCGAACTATGACGAGGGGCTGCCCGTCGGCGTGATCATCAAGCAGGATAAATATGCGCTGGAAGCGCATCTGCGCGACCCCGTCGCGTACATTGAAAGCGCGCAATTGCGCGTGTCCCGTCTGAACAATGCGTCGGGAGAGCGTCTTGGCGCTACCAAAGCCAACGACTACCGGTTCGACACGAATCAAGCCGAGCTCCTGCTGGCGCAGCGGCGCGCCGGTCCCTTGAGCGGCTTGCTTGGCCTCAGCTACAAGGCCAGGGATATCACCGGCAGCGGAACGCAACTTTACCTGCCCGACGCAAGCACGCTCAGCCGCGCCCTGTTCGTCAAGCAAAACCTGGAATTCGACTGGGCCACCTTCGATGCGGGCTTTCGCCATGAAAACGTGGCGCACGACATCCGCAAGAGCGGATTCAAGACGTCGAGGAATGCGAGCAACTCCACACTCGAGGACAAGTCGTTCAGCCTGAACAGCTACAGCCTGGGCGCTTCAACCAGGCTTGGCCAGCTGTTCGGCGCAAAGCTGCGCTACTCGGCGTCGGAAAGAGCGCCCGACGTCAATGAGTTGTATGCGAGCAACCGCCACTATTCGATCATGACCCAGGAAGAGGGAAATCAGGACTTGAAGGCCGAGCGCGCGAGGAATACGGAACTGACCGGTTTGTTCGCCAATCGCGGCTTCCAGCTGTCCGCGACGGGCTACGTCATGAAATATGAGAACTATCTCTACCTTGGCCATTCGGGCGCCCAGATGGCCAATCGCCTGCCATTAAAATACTGGAAGCAGACGGATACGACGGTCCGGGGATTCGAGATCGATGCCTCACAGACCGTTCAACTCGGCGCCTACGGCAAGCTGAACCTCTCCACATTTGCCGACCTGGTCAAGAACAAGGCGGACAATCCCGACAAGCTGCGCGCGCACAATGACGGCGCCTACCTGCCCAACATGCCCACCAACCGCTACGGCGCCAATCTGCAGTGGGAAAACCAGGGCTGGAAGACGCGGTTGTCAGGCACCCGCTACGACAAGCAGAAGTACCTGGGCAAGAGCGTCAGCGAGGAAGTGCCGCTCGACGGCTACACCATGCTGAACTTCCAGGTAAGCCGCGCACTACAGGTGCCGGATTCGCCGTTTGCCAGCGTCGAGGTGTTCATCAGCGGCAGCAACCTGCTCGATGTCGATGCCAGGCCGCACAACTCTCCACTGAAATACATCGCGCCCTTGCCGGGCCGTGGCTTCCAAGTTGGCCTGAGCGCCAGGCTTTAAGGCACGCTGCCGTTGCGCTCCCGCCGCACCAGCGCCAGCAGGCTGTCGCCCCGGTTGCCGTCGCAGCAGACGGCCACGCCATCCGTGAAGTCAGGGGACGTCAGGCGCGTCAGCACGCTGCCCGGGGGCATTTCCAGCGCCAGCCGGGCGCCCCGCTCCCACGCCAGGCGCACGGTACTGCTCCACTGCACGCGTTGCGCCATGTTGGCGGCCAGGCTGTCGCGGATGCGCGCCGGGTCGAACAGCGCGCGCGCCGCACTGCTGCTCAGGTAGACGAGCGACGGCCGGCGCATGGCCACGCCGTCGAAAGCCGCGCGCAAGTCCAGCGCGGCGCCTTCCAGCAGCGGGCAGTGCGACGGCACGCTGACGGCCAGGCGCTTGGCCTTGCCGGCGCCGTGCGCGAGGGCCAGCGCCATCACGGCCTCCAAGGCAGGCTCGCTGCCGGCAATGGCGGTCTGGCGTGGCGCATTCAGATTGGCGATATACACGGGCGTGGCGGCGCCGTGCACCCGGGCCAGCAAGGGTTCGAGTTGTGCCAGATCAAGGCCGACGATGGCCGCCATGCCGTAACCGGTGGGATACGCCTGCTCCATCAACTGTCCGCGCCGCGCCACCAGGCGCACGGCATCGCCGTAATCGAGCGCGCCGGCGACGACGGCCGCCGCATACTCGCCGATGGAAAAGCCGGCCACCATGTCGGGCAGCGCCCCGCACGCGCGCAAGGAGCGCGCCATGCCCACGCCCGCGATCAGCAGACACAGTTGCACGGCCCGCGTCGACGCCAGCGCGCAAGCCGTGTCCAGCGTCAAGGGATCGCAGCCTAGCACTTCAGCCGCTTCGGCCAGGGTATCCGCCACCGCCGCGTCGTTGGGCAGCGCGTGCAGCATGCCCGGAGTCTGGGCGCCCTGGCCGGGAAAGGTAAACAACACGCTCATGCAAGCCCCCATGGCGTGGCCGTCAGCACGGGACCGCGATCCGTTTTCAGCAAGACCCGGCCCCGCCCCGCCGCCCACTCGGCATACGCAAAGCCGCCATGGCCCGTGTCGATCTGCAGGTCCAGCCGGCACGCCGTGACCTTGGCGGCGATGGCGCGCAAGGCCTCGGCCTGGGCGGCGTCCGGCGGCGCGGCCATGCGCAGCACGAGATCGAGGTCGCTGTCGGCGCGCAGCACGGGCAAGCCGCTGGCCAGGGCAAATCCCACGCCGCCCGTCGGCCCCCAGGCCCAGCCCGTGGCGTCGAGCAGGGGCGCGACCTGCCGCAATGCGTCCAGCGCGGCGCAGGAAAAATCAGGCAGCGGCATCCTCGCCACCGTTTCAGGCGTCACGCGGCGCACGACGGCGGCCGCTTCCACTTCGCACGCCTGCCGCTCGCTGCGCAGCAGGCCGCGCACGCCCACGGGAATGCGCCCGGGCCCGCAGCTGGCGCGCCGCACCACCAGCGGTGCGACCTGCAGCCAGTTAGCATCGGCCCAACCTGGCAAGGATGCGCCGTCCGGCAAGCCGTCCAGCCACAACAGATCATGCGCGCGCCAGGCTTCCATCAGGCCACCACCGCCTTGACGGCAAAGAACAGCAGCGAAGGTCCCAGCAGACAGCCCAGGCCCGTGTGGAACGTGGCCACCAGCGCGCCATACGGCACCAGTTTGCGGTCGGTGGCGGCCAGGCCCGCCGACACGCCGCTGACGGTGCCGGCCAGGCCGCCGAAGACCATCGCCGAACGGGGCGTCTTCAGGCGCAGGAAGCGCGCCGCGACGGGTGTGCCCACCATCACGAGGATGGCCTTGATGAGGCCGGCCGCGATACTGAGCGCCATGACGTCCGAGCTGGCGCCGATGGCCGCGCCCGTGACGGGGCCGACGATGTACGTGACGGCGCCGGCGCCGATGGTGGTCATGCTGACGGCGTCCGAATAGCCAAACGCGTAAGCGACGCCGGCGCCGACGAGAAACGGCAGCACCACGCCCAGCAGCAGCGCCACGAGGCCGATCAGGCCCGCCTTGCGCGCCTCGGTCGCCTGCACTTCGAAGGCGGTGGCGACGATGGCGAAGTCGCGCAGCATGGCGCCGCCCATCAGGCCGATGCCGCCGAACAGCGACAAATCGGCCAGGCCCTTGTGGCCGCCGCTATGCACGCCGCCCCAGTAAGCGAGCCCCAGGCCGATCACGATGGCGATGGCCGAGCCGTGCACGCGGCCGAAGGTCAGGTATTTCGACAGCGCCATCGAGACCAGCATGATCAGGCCGACAAAGGCGAATGCCGTCACCAGGCCATTGTGGATGGCGGCTTTTTCAAAGATTTCAAGCATGACGGTGCTCCTTGACGAGAATCTGGTCCGAATCGGTAGCGGCGACCGCGGCCGGGTTTTCCATGCGCGCGGTTTCCATCCGGTTCATCAGCGAGATCACGGCGCCGCAGACGAGCACGGAACCGATGGCGGCCAGCACGGCCACCGGCCCGCCGCGCAGCGCCGCGACCACGTCCTGCTGCGCCGCCATGGCCACCACCACGGGAATATACATGGCGCCCCAGTATTCGACGCCCCGTTCCGTCATCTGCGGCAGCCAGGATCGGCGCTGCATGTAGAGCCGGGCGCAGATCAGCAGCAGCATGGCGATACCCACGCCGCCCACGTTGGTCTTGACGCCCATCAGTTGCCCGAGCAGGTCGCCCAGGAAGATGCCGAGCAAATGGCACAGGGCCAGCAGTGCGGTTCCGTAAATGATCATGATTGTCTCCGTTATTGGAATAGGAATGACTTGGTGTCTTCTCTGTTATTTCACTTACCACTGCTGCCGTAGCACCTCCCTGACTTTTGCCGACGCCTGGCGGTGCGGCGCGCCCAGGCGGCTGGAAAGATCCCTTTCCGGATCGGCGCGGATGTCGGCCAGCGCCGCCTGCAGGCTGCCCTGCACCTGCGCCAGATCAAGCTCCGACGGCGCGTCCGGCTGTGCCACCTGCAAGGTTTGCCACAGCAGGCCCAGGGTCGCGTAATTCTTGACGTCATAAGCCATCGGTGGAATCGTCGCGGCCAGCGCTTCGAGCGCTGCCACCGTGCGCAAGGTGATGCGCGCGGCCGACGCCTTGCCCATGGCGTGCACCATCACTTGCGGATCGTCGAGCGCGATCAGGCGGTTGGCCTGATAGCCGTGCGCGAGGAACGCGCCCGACATGGCCTTGCCGACGATCAGGCCGATGACGGGATGGCCGGCCAGGCGCGCCTCGGCGTAAGCCCCCGCCGCGCCGGCCAGCGCCTGGTGGATGCCGTACGCTTCTTCGCGCCGGCCATACGCCTGGCTGGTCACGTCGATGACGGCAACAAACGGCCGCTTGACGGCCAGGTCGCGGTCTTCAACAACCACCTGCTGCACGGCGCGCGCCAGCTGCCACGCCTCGACCAGGCCGATTTCACCCGTGCGGGCGCGCGTAAAACGGTTGTCCGGGTCGGGCAGCACGGCCAGATAGCGCGCCGGTGCGCCGGCCAGCGGCGCGTCGACCACGCGCACGGAAGGCGGATAGCCGTCCAGCGGCGCGGCGTTGTGCGTCAGGGCCGCCAGCCAGACGGCGCCGCGGCTCGTATCGGTGATGGCGTTCATGCTGCGGCTCCTTTGCTGTAGATCAAACGTACGGCTTCCGGCGTGGCTTGCACGGCCGCGTCGACATCGGCCAGGCGCGCCAGGTAGCTTTCCGCCTGGTCGCTGCGGTGCCGATCCGGCACGCCGCGCGCGAACAGTTCGGCCACCATGGCGCGCATCTGCGCCGTATCGTCTTCCACATAGGCGTCGGCCAGGCCGCTGTGAAAGCGCTGTTCGCCGCCCGTCAGGCTCCATATAAATGGCTTGTTGCGCGAGTCGAATTCGTCCACGCCCGCCTCCTGCTCGATCACGGCGGGGCCATTGAGACCCAGTCGCGCTTCACGCGTCACTACTAAATAGCTGCACAAGCCCGCAGCGATCGACATGCCGCCGTAGCAGCCCACCGTGCCGGCCGTGATGCCGATGACGGGCTGGTAGCGGCGCAGGTCGACGATGGCGGCGTGGATGTCGGCAATCGCCGCCAGGCCCAGGTTGGCTTCCTGCAGGCGCACGCCGCCCGTCTCGAACACGATCACGGCGCGCGTCGGCACGCCCTGGCGGTTGTCGCGCGCCGCCAGTTCCAGCGCCCCGGCGATCTTCGCGCCGCCCACCTCGCCCATGCTGCCGCCCTGATAGGCGCCCTCGATGGCCAGCACCACGGCCGGCTGGCCGTCGAACAGGCCCTTGGCCACCACCACGCCGTCGTCCGCCTGGGCCGTCACGCCCTGCTGCGGCAGCCACGGCGACGCGATGCCGCAGAACGGATCGAGCAGTTCGCGCATGCTGCCCGCATCCAGCAAGGCTTCAGCGCGGCTGCGCGCCCCCCGTTCGATGAAGCTGTCGCGCTCAAGCAGTTGTTGTAATGTACTCATGCCGCCCTCCCCGCTTGCAATTCTTCGTAGGCTTGCTCGATGCGCATGCGCACCACGCCCGGCGTGGCGCCGCAATCGTTGATGACGATGGTCGCCGCCGGCAGCGGCTCGCCGCCGAATACGCGCAGCAAGAGCGCATCCCAGACGGCGCCCTTGCCGTCGACGGAGGTGTTGACGACGATGCGGGTCACGCCATCGTCGGCGGGCTGCAGCAGCACTTCCAGGTCGCCCGAACCGACGACGCCGGCCAGCGCGCGCCCCGATGCCGGCTGCCCGGCGGGGAATGTGTAATCACGCGTCTCCATGCGCTTCTCCTTCTTGTAATCTGTCCAGGAACAGGGTCGCCGCCAGCAGATCGGCCGCGCCGCCCGGCGACACGCCGCGCGCCAGCGCCGCCGCTTCCAGCGCCAGCAGCGCCTGCGTTCCGGCATTGGTAGCCGCGCCGCCGGCCGCCAGCACCCGCGCCGCTCCCGCCTGCAGGTCCAGCAAGGCCGCCTCGCCGCCGCGCGACAGCACGCAGGTGTCGTCCAGCTGGCTGACAATCGCCAGCAAGGCATTCAGGCGCGCCGTCGTCTCGTTGTCGCCGCTCGCCCGCGAAGCGCGCAGCTGCGCCAGCCCGGCCCCCGTCACGAGGGGAAAGCCGGCGCGGGCCTGGCCCCGTGCGCCATCAACATGGTACTGGCGGCACGCCAGCTCGCCCTTGTTGCCGGTGGCGCCAGGCGCGCCGCGGTCGCGCAAGCGGGCCAGCGCGCCGGCCCGCGCCGCCACGGCGTGCGGCGCCAGCGACGCGCCGCGCGCGCCCTGCTGCGCCGCCGCCGTCACCAGCAATCCCAGCGCCCAGATGGCGCCCCGGTGCGTGTTCACGCCGCCCGTCGCTGCCAGCATCAGCGCCTCGCCATCGCGGCCGATGGCGCCGATGCGCTGGCGCAGGCCATCGTCATCGTCGCTTTCCCAAGCCGCTTGGGCCATGGCGGCAAACACGGGCTCCAGCACGCAGGCCGAATGGCACATCAGGGCCCAGTTCAAGTCCGCGTGGGCGCCACGGCTGCGCAAATCCACCAGGCCCGGTTTCGGCGTCAGGGTCACTTCGTCGAGCAGCGCCTGCAGCACCTGCCGTCCCAGCGCGGCGGCGCGTTCCCGCACCGGCGTCATCATCATTGTCGTCATCATTGCGCTCATTACCAGCTCCTGAATTTGGCGGGGGGTTGATACAGGCCGTCCGACCACTCGACCAGGTCGGCGATGCTTTTCGCCGCCAGCAACGAGCGGTTCGCCGCGCCGCGCTGCACGCCGATATCCTCGGGCAGCGCGATCAGGCCGTCGGCGCGCAATGCCGCCGTCGTCTTCGGGTCGTGGCGCAGGCCGATGGGCGTCACGCCGGCGACGGCCGCCAGCATGGCCTTGCGCTCCTCAAGCGAACGGGCCTTGTACAGGTAGGCGATACCCTCTTCCGTCAGCACGTGGGTGACGTCGTCGCCATAGATCATCACGGGCGCCAGCGGCATGCCGCTGGCCTGGCCCACGGCCACGGCGTCGAGCGATTCGACGATCGTCGGCTGGCCGCCGTCCTGGAACGTCTCGACCATCTGCACCACCAGCTTCTTGCCGCGCGCCAGCGGGTCGTCCGTCTCGATCAGGTCCAGCCAGGCCGGTGTCGGATGACGCCGGCCGTGCGGGTCGTGACCCATATTGGGCGCGCCGCCGAAGCCCGCCAGGCGGCCATTCGTCACGGTCGAAGAATTGCCCAAGCCATCCATCTGCAAAGTCGCGCCGATGAACAGGTCGACCGCGTACTGGCCCGCCAGCTGGCACAGGGCGCGGTTCGAGCGCATGGAACCGTCTCGGCCCGTGAAAAACACGTCGGGCCGCGCGGCCGCATAGCCTTCCATGCCCAGTTCCGCGCCGAAGCAGTGCACGCTCTCGACCCAGCCCGTCTCGATGGCGGGGATCAGGGTGGGATGGGGATTGAGCACCCAGTTGCGGCAAATCTTGCCCTTCAAGCCCAGTTGCTCGCCATACGTGGGCAAAATCAGCTCGATGGCGGCCGTATTGAAGCCGATGCCGTGGTTCAGCGACTGCACCTGGTGTTTTTCATACACGCCGCGGATCGCCATCATGGCCATCAGCACGTGCACGGGCTTAATCACGCGCGGATCGCGGGTGAACAGCGGTTCGATGAAGAACGGCTTGTCGGACTGCACCACGAAATCGATCCACGAGCCGGGCACGTCGACCCGGGGCAAGTCGCTGACGTCGTCGACGATCTGGTTCACCTGGGCGATGACGATGCCGTCGCGGAAGGCGGCCGATTCCACCAAAGTTGGCGTGTCTTCCGTGCTGGGGCCCGTGTACAGATTGCCCTGGCGGTCGGCCATGTAGCCGGCCACCATGACGACGTTGGGCGTCAGGTCGACGAACAGGCGCGCATACAGCTCGATATACGTGTGGATGGCGCCCACCTCGAGCAAGCCATCCTGCAGGAACTGGGCGATGCGCAGACTTTGCGTGCCGGCAAAGGAAAAGTCCAGCTTGCGGGCGATGCCGCGCTCGAACAAGTCCAGGTGTTCGGGCAGGCTGACGCTGGGCATGATCAGGTGCAGATGGTGGATCTTGTCGGGGTTGACCTGGGTCAACATGCGGGCGAGGAAATCGGCCTGCTTCTGGTTATTGCCTTCAAGAACGACGCGGTCGCCCGGCGCGAGCAGCGCTTCGAGCACGGCGACCATGTCGCCCGGTTGCAGCACGGGGCCGTTCGCATATTGGCGCACGGCGGCGAGGCGGCGGCGTTTCTCGGTGCGCCGCGTGTCCCATTGTTTTTGCCGCTGCGCTGGCGCTGCTGTGGCGGTTGACATCATGCCTCCGGAATGAGCTATCGAGTCCAGACGATAGAACGAAAGCGCCAGCGCGACAATCAACCTGCTACCATGTTCATTACCCTGAAGTTAATGAACTCCCTTGAAAGAGGTTAGTCATGGCCATCAACGAAGAAATTACCCTGAAAAAGCTGGAAGTTTTTCTCAGCTTTATGGAATTGAACAACCTGGCGCGGGTGGCCGATGCGCTGGGCCAGAGCACCGTCAGCGTGCACCGCGCCCTGCACTCGCTGGAAGACGGCTTGCGCTGCCCCCTGTTCAAGCGCGAGGGCCGCAGCCTGATCCCGCTGCATGCGGCCTACACCTTTGCCGAATCGGCGCGGCGCGCGCTGGCCGAATGCGAGGAAGGCGTGCGCAAGGTGCGCGAAATGTCGGGCATCAACCCCGTGCGCCTGAAGATCGGTTCGCTGTATTCATTGACCCTGCACTGCATCCCGCAGCTGGTGATCGCCCTGAAACTGCGCCGGCCGGGCCTGGACATCGACCTGACCCTGGGTTCGAACCGCGACCTGCTGCAAAGCCTGGCAGACGGCCGGCTGGACGCCATCATCATCGGCGTGCAGGAAGACGAACAGCATGCGGGCCTGGTGGCCGTGCCCCTGTTCCAGGACGACATTTACCTGGCCGCGCCGCTCGGCTCGCCCTATGCGGGGGCGGCATCGGTGGACTTGCAACAGTTGCGCGACGACAAATTCGTCACCCTCAACGAAGGCTTCGTCACCTCGCAAAGCTTCAATCACGCGTTTGAGCTGGCGGGATTCGTGCCCGACACGGCCATGCGGGTGGGCGACATCTTCTCCCTGATCAACTTAGTGAGCGGCGGCATGGGCTACAGCCTGCTGCCCGGCCGCGTACGCGCCTTCAGCTCGCGCATCGAACTGCTGCCCCTGGACGCGCGCTACGGCTCGCACCAGCAGATTACCCTGCTGATGCAGAGCAGCCGCGAGCGTGATCCCAATTTGCTGGCGCTGGCGGCGGAGTGCAGGTTGTATGGGCGCAGGGAGCCAGCTTTACCAAAACCCTGACTTAACATTTAAACAATGGCAAAACAAACCAAGGCCCGGGTCTCCAGCCCGGGTACCTCGGGCCCGGCGGGCCTGAAAAATGGCCAGGGCAAGGCGCGCGGGCGCAGACAGTACGAATGTACGGCAAGCCCAAGCAACGCAGCCATGGGCAACTCTCAGGCCCGCGATCCAGGCCCGCACTTAAATAGCACTATCCCAAGGCGCCGACAACCGCACGGCGCAGTTGATCAACCCCACCATCGAATACGTCTGCGGGAAATTGCCCCACATCTCTCCCGTCACCGGGTGCGTGTCTTCCGACAGCAGGCCCAGGTGGTTGCGCGCCATCAACATGGTTTCGAAGATCTTGCGCGCCTCGTCTTTCCTGCCGATGCGCGCCAGGGCGTCGATGCGCCAGAAGGTGCAGATGTTGAAGGCGGTCTCGGGTTTGCCGAAGTCGTCGGGGGCTTCGTAGCGGCGCATGTAGGGGCCGTCGCACAGCGATGCTTCGAGCGCGTCGACTGTAGCGATGAAACGCGGGTCCATGGGGTCGATGAAGTTGACTTCCGCCATCAGCAGGACGGAGGCGTCGAGGTCGCGCCCGCCCAGGCTTTCGGCAAACGCCTGGCGTTCCTCGCTCCACGCTTCGCGCAGTAATCTCTCGCGGATCAGCACGGCGCGGCTGTTCCAGTGGTCGGCGCGGTCCGGCAATCCCAGTTTATGCGCCACTTTCGCCAGGCGGTCGCAGGCGGCCCAGCTCATCAGCATGGAAGAGGTGTGGACGCGGGCCCGCGTACGCAGCTCCCACATGCCCGCGTCCGGTTCCGCATGCAATCTGAATGCCTGGTCGCCCACGGCTTCCAGCGCGGCAAACTCGGCCTTGCCGGCGCGGTGGAACAATCGGTGGTCGAGGAAGGCCTGCGCCGCCCCTAATACAATGTTGCCGTAGACGTCGTGCTGGAAGTGTTCCTGCGCCTGGTTGCCCACGCGCACGGGGCCGTTACCGCGGTAGCCGGGCAAGTGGTCGAGTATCGATTCGGGCAGCTGCTCTTCCAGGCCGATGCCGTACAGGGGCTGGATGTGGCCGCCTTTCGAGCGGGCGACGATATTCGTCAGCCAGCGCAAATATTCTTCCATCGTGCCCACTTCCGACAGACTGTTCAATGCCCGCACGACGAAGAAGGCGTCACGCAGCCAGCAATAGCGGTAATCCCAGTTGCGGCTGCTGCCCGGCGCTTCGGGGATGCTGGTGGTCATGGCGGCGATGATGGCGCCCGTGTCTTCATATAAAGACAGTTTCAAGGTGATGGCGGCGCGGATGACCACGTCCTGCCATTCCAGCGGCACGGCCAGGCGGCGCGTGTAGGTGCGCCAATAGTTGATCGTTTCCTTTTCGAAGATGCGCGCCGTCTCGTCGATGCCGCCGGCCAGCGTTTCATCGGGGCCCAGCAGGAAGTTGGCGGTGCCACCCAGCACGAAATACGTTTCGCTCAGCACATAGTTCAGCGACACATCGGTGTTCAGGCGCAAGGTCTGTTCCGGTCCCACGTAGCGGATGTGGTGGCTGCCCTGCGTGATCTGCGGCGCCAGCCTGCCCCAGTCGTAGCGGGGACGCAGCCGCACGCGGATGCGCACGGCGTGGTCGAGCGGGCGGACGCGGCGGATCAGCATCAGCGGGCGGAACATGCGGTCGCGGCTGAGGAAACGGGGCGCGAAATCCGTGATTTCCACGCCGCGCCCCTGCGTGTCGTACAGGCGCGTGCGCAGCACGGCCGTGTTCGGCTCGTAGAATTGCTCGCTGCGCGCAAAGTTCTCGATGTCGATGGCCCACACGCTGCCGTTTTCCGTGTCGTCCAGCAAGCGGTTGAAGACGGGATCGCCGTCGAAACGGGGCAGGCAGGACCAGACGACCTGCCCCGCCTGGTCGATCAGGGCGTTGAAGGCGCAATTGCCTACCACGCCGCAATTCAGGGACGCTTGCGCGGACGGTTGGCTGGCGCGGGTGTCATGGGATGTCGTCATGGGCTACTCCTTCGATGTCGGGGATACGGCAGCGGCCAGCAGCGCAGTGCGCAAGGCGCCGGGGCTGGCCAGGTGCAAGGTGGCGGCGCTGGGGCCGCTGCCCACTTTGACGCCCTGCCCGCCTGCTTGTTGTACAAAGGCAAAGCCTGCCTCGTCGGTGGTGTCGTCGCCCGCGAACACGGGCCGGCGGCCGGCGAAGGGGCTTTCCTGCATGAAGGCGGCGATGGCGCCGCCCTTGTCGGTGGCGGCCGGCTTGGCTTCCAGGACCATTTTGCCATGCAACAGCAATACCCCCGGGCACGCTTGCACGGCGGCCGTCATTTCTTGCAAGCACAATTGCTCGAGGTGGGGCGCCAGCCGATAATGCAGGGCCACGGCGCCCCGCTTCCGTTCCACCAGCAAGCCGGGGTGAATCGCCGCCAGCGCCTGCGCGCGCGCCAGCACGGGCGCCACGTCGGGCGTGGCGGCCACGTGCAACTGGCCATCGGCGCCGCGCCGCTCCACGCCGTGCACGCCGGCAACAGGCAAGACCAGGGGCGCCAGCATGGCGTCGATCTGCGCGATGGGACGGCCGGAAATGAGGGCCAGCGCGCCGCCATGGCGCTCGGCCAGCAGCGCCAGCGCTTCGATGACACCGGGCGCCACGCGCACGCCGTCGGGCGTGGGCGCCAGGTCGACCAGGGTGCCGTCGAAGTCGAGGAAGACGGCTGTTCCGGGCGCACTCAGCAGCTGCAACAGGGCTGCGCTATCGTCAGGGATATCGGCCATCACATCCCCTTGCGCCGCTTGATGCGGCTGTGGGCGTCGATCTTGGTCATGACCTTGTCGCGCTGGCGCAAGCGGGCCGCGTCCAGCAGCATGCGCCCGGCCCAGCGGTAGACGTTGAAATGTTTGACTCTTGCCCGCATGCTTTTCATGCGCTCGCGCTGTTCCACGGGCGGCATCACGAGGGCGCGGTACAGGGCGTCGGCGCCCTGCTCGATATGATACGGGTTGATGATCAGCGCTTCATGCAGTTCGCGCGCGGCGCCCGTGAATTGCGACAGCACCAGCACGCCCAGCTCATCGTCGCGCGCGGCGATGAATTCCTTGGCCACCAGGTTCATGCCGTCATGCAAGCTTGTCACCATGCACACTTCCGAGGCGCGGAAATAGCGCTGCAGATCGTCCTGGCCATGGTGTTCCGCTTTCAGCAGGATGGGCACGTAGTCGCCGCTGCCGAAGCGGCGGTTGATGCGCTCGACCATCTTGCGCACCCTGGCGTCGAAGCTTTGATATTCATCGAGCGACGCGCGGCTGGGGGCGGCGATCTGCACGAACGTGAAATTGCCGACCATGCCGGGCTGCTGCTCCAGCATGCGCTCGACGGCCTGGAAGCGCTCGACGATGCCTTTCGTATAGTCAAGGCGGTCCACGCCGATGCCCAGCAAGTGGTCAGGCGCCACGCTCAGCTCGGCACGGATCTGTGCGCGGCACGCGGCCACGTCGGGCTGCGCCGGGTCATCCTCGGGCCAGGCGATCGAGATCGGGTAATCCTCGACCTGCGTCATCTCGCCGCCATACGAAATGGTCGACGCTTCCGGCTCGATGCGGGTTTCCAGGTAGCGGTCCACCGTTTCGAGGAAATTCTTGCGGTGGAACGGCGTGTGGAAGCCCAGGATCGTGCTGCCCAGCAAGCCGTCGAGGATTTCCTCGCGCCATGGGCAAATGCCGAACGATTCCGAGTTCGGCCAGGGGATATGCCAGAACGTAATAATCGTCGCCTTCGGCAAGGCTTCGCGCACCATGCGCGGCAGCAAGGCGAAGTGATAGTCCTGCACCAGCACGACGGGATTGTCCGTCTTCGCCTCGGCGATCACGGCATCGGCGAAGCGGCGGTTGACCTTCACATACTGCTCCCAGTCGGACGAGCGGAACACGGGACGCACGTGGGCGATATGGCACAGCGGCCACATGCCCTCATTGGCAAAACCATAATAATAGCCCTGCTCTTCCTCTTCCGTCAGCCACACGCGGCGCAAGGTATAGCTGGGATTGTCGGGCGGCACGGGCACGTGGTCGAGCTTGTCGACCGTCTCGCGGTCGGCGGAACCGGCGCCATGCGCGATCCACGTGCCGGAGCACGCGCGCATCACGGCTTCCACGGCCGTCACCAGGCCGCTGGCCGGACGCTGCACGCGGATATCACCGCTGCCGTCATCGGCTTTCGTGTGGATATACGGTTCGCGGTTCGACACGACGAGCACCTGGTCGCCCTGCAAGTCCGCTTCCAGCAAGGCGCGCAGCTTGTCCGGCGTCCAGTCGGACGACCAGCCGTTATCGCCCTGGCGTTCCAGGTGGTATTCCTGCAGCAATTCGCGCAAGTCGCCGATCAGCGGCTGCATTTCCGGCGGCGGCGCGGGTGCGGCGGCGGGCGCCGTGGCGGCGGCCACTGCGCCATTGCTTTTCGGCAGCAACTCGCCCCGCAAGATATCCTTCACGGCCGACAGCCAGCCGCGCCAGCTCAGGTGGGCGACGAACACGGTCATCAGGGAAATGAGCACGGCCAGCACGGCCAGGAAGGCAAAAATAAAACGCTTGGTATCGGTATTGCGGCGTTCGACAAAGCTCATGTCCTGCACCAGTACCAGGCGGCCCAGCTGGGAAGCGTCCTGCATGACGGGGGTTTCGCTCAGGTGGACTTGCCCTTGCGGCAATTGCGCCAGGGATTTGTACAGGCCGCCCGTAGAGGGCGTGCTCCAGCAGCCGATGGAAGTTGGGTATTGCGCGGACTGGTACAGCAAGTGGCCCCCGTTGTCGCAAAAGCCGATGGCGATCAGGCGTTCGTCGCGCGTGGCGCCCTGGAACAGTTCGCTGATGCGGGTGGCATCCTGCGCGGGCAGGTATTCGGTGAGCGAGGGGCGGAGGGTTCCAGCGAGCAATTCAGCCCGGCTGTCGAGGTCGCGCACATACCAGCGCAGGGTAATGTTATCGAGCAGGGGTACCACGATATAAGCAAACAGTCCCAGCACGAGGGCAAGCGGCAGGATGAAGCGCAAGGACATTCGGAGTGATCGTACTATCATCGGTTTCCTTTGCAAAAACAAAAAGCATGGCAAGTATGACTATGTTTCCAATGCAGCGACGCCCGCTTGCTTTCCGTATTGAAACGTCAACGAGGCATGGCGCAGCGCAGCAATTTCTTCCAGTATCCGCCTTGACCGAAGTCTTATCCGTACGGCAACGCACGCCCCCGCGACGTCATCTGCCCGTAAAATAGCCGCTTCCGACATCCATTTCACTTATCAATAAGGAGTTTTCGCCTATGGATCTCAGCACGTTTCACTCGCTGATGGGAGGCCCGCTGCGCTCGGCGCTGACCGTGCTCGTTTCCGCCCTGCTCGTCACCCTCGTCGCCATCGGCGTGCACCGGGCCGGCATCGGCTTGCTGAAAAGACTGGCCCATGGCCACGCGCTGGCCAGCAACGTGGCGCGCGTGGCCTTCCGCGCCAGTCAGCTGTGCCTGATCGTCTTCGGCCTGCGTATGGTGCTGGCCAGCGCGCCCGACGACACGCCGGGCCTCGTCGCCATGTCGCACCTGGCCAGCGTGGCGCTGATCATCGCGCTGACCTGGCTGGCCATGCAATGCATCGAGTCGCTCAGCATCACGATTTCCCAGATCAATCCCGTCGACGCGGCCGACAACCTGCGCGCGCGGCGCCGGATCACCCAGGCCCGCGTGCTCACGCGCAGCGCGCATGCCATCGTCGTCCTCCTGGGCGTGTCCTTCGTGCTGCTGACCTTGCCCGGCGCAAGGCAGATCGGCGCCAGCCTGCTGGCCTCGGCCGGCGTGGCGGGCCTGGTAGCCGGTATCGCCGCCCGGCCCGTGCTCGGTAATTTCATTGCAGGGCTGCAAATTGCGTTCTCTCAACCCATCCGCATCGACGATGTGCTGATCGTCAATGGCGAATGGGGCACGGTGGAGGAAATCAAGGGGACCTACGTGGTCGTGCGCGTGTGGGATGAACGCCGGCTGATCGTGCCGCTGCAATGGTTCATCGAAAATCCGTTCGAGAACTGGACGCATACCTCCTCCGACATCCTCGGCACGGTGTTCCTGTGGCTCGATTTCAGCATCCCGATCGAGCCCCTGCGGGCGGAACTGACGCGCATCTGCGCATCCGCCAAGCAATGGGACGGCCGCGTCTGCACCGTGCAGGCGACGGATTCGAACGAGCGGGCCGTGCGCGTGCGTTTCCTGATCAGCGCGGTGGATTCAGGCACGGCGTTTGAATTGCGCTGCCTCGTGCGCGAGCAGATGCTCGCCTTTATCACCACCAATTATCCGCACGGCCTGCCGCGCCTGCGCTCCACGCACGACCCCATCGAACTGCACGCCATGCAGGCGCAGAACGATACGGTACAGTTGTACAAGGCGTAACAAAACCTGCGGCGCGCTGCCCCGGCCCGCGCGCCGCTAGAATAGGAGCATGAGCACCACCGCCTGGTTTATCCTGATCGGTTGTCTGATGCTGGCGCGTGGCCTGGGCGCCGACGGCATCGCGCGCCTGCCATTGACCTCGGCCATCGCTTATTTGGGCGTGGGCCTGCTGCTGGGCCCCATGTTCCTCGGCCTGTTCTCGTTCGACCTGGTGCAACAGGCGCCCCTGCTGGAAACCCTGACGGAAATCGCCGTCCTCATCTCCCTGTTTTCCGCCGGCGTCAAGATGCCTGTGCCCTTCAGTCTGGCGCGCTGGCTGCCTTCGCTGCGCCTCGCGTGGCTGTCGATGGCCATTTCCGTGGCGCTGGTGGCGGCCTTTGCCTGCCTGGTGCTGGGCCTGCCCTTGGGCGCGGGCATCCTGCTGGGCGCCATCCTCGCGCCCACCGACCCCGTGCTGGCCACCGACGTGCAGCTGCGCCATGCGGGCGACAGCGAACAATTGCGCTTCATATTGACCAGCGAGGCGGGCATGAACGATGGCAGCGGTTTTCCTTTCGTCATGCTGGGCCTGGGCTTGCTGGGCTTGCATGAACTGGGGCCGCATGGCGCCACCTGGCTGTGGCGCGATTTATGCTGGGCCAGCGCGGGCGCCATCGCCCTGGGCGCGGCCGGCGGCGCGCTGCTGGCCTGGCTGGGCTGGCAAGTGCGCGCCAAGGAGCCGAAACACGCGATGCTGGACGACCTGGCAGCCCTGGGCCTGATCGCCCTCGTCTATGGCGTCTCCACCTGGCTGCACGCGTGGGGCTTTCTGGCCGTCTTCTTTGCCGGCGTGGCCTTGCGCCAGACGGAACTACGGCTGGCCGGCGCGCCGAAAGACCGGCAAGGCTTGCTGCAGGCGCAACAAACCCATACCGTGTCCGCCGCCAAACCGCACGACAGCGAAGTGACGCTGACCGTCAGCGGCGAAGCCCTCGTCTTCAAGGAACATCTGGAACGCCTGTCCGAACTGACCCTGGTGCTGTTGCTGGGCGGCGCCGTCACGGCCGCCGCCTGGAGCTGGCGGGCGTGGAGCGTGGCGCTGTTCCTGCTGCTGGTGGCGCGTCCGGCCAGCGTGATGCTCGGCTTGCTGGCTTCCGGCACCAGCGTACGGCTGCGGGGGCTGGCCGCCTGGTTCGGCGTGCGCGGCATCGGCTCGCTGTACTACCTCAGCTATGCCATCGCGCATGGCTTGCCGCGCGGCTTGGCGCGCGAACTGGCCGACATCACCGTCGTCGTCATCATCCTCTCCATCGTCGCGCACGGCCTGACGGTCAAGCCCCTGCTGGAACGCTACTGGCGCAAATAGGCACTGGCGCCCCCCTTTTGTCATTGCTGCAGAGCAATGATTTGTCAATCGCCCCTATATCGGGCGGAAATATTGTTAAGATAATTAAAAATGGCAAAAGAGAGAATCGATGAAACGAAGAAGCGTGCTGGGACTGGGCGTCTCACTGGCCCTGCTGCAAACGGGCTGCGCCACCGATCCGGCCCGGCTGGCGTGGGAAACGGAATTTGACGGCTTCATGCGCGATGGCCTGGCCCGCACGGAAACGCCGGGCATGAGCGTGGCCGTGGTGCGCGGCGAACAGACCATCTTCGCGCGCGGCTATGGCTGGGCCGACATCCAGGCCGGCAAGAAGGCCGATGCCGGCACGGTATTTCATGTCGCCTCCGTCAGCAAGCTCGTCACGGCCACGGCCGTCATGATGCTGCTGGAACAGGGCGCCTTCCAGCTCGACGACAAGGTGGCGGCCTACCTGGACTTTCCGCTCATGCATCCGAAGTTTCCCGACGTGCCCATCACCTTCCGTCATTTGCTCAGCCATACCTCGGGCATTTCCGACGCCGTGTACGACAAGACGACGGCGTTTGCCGTGCAGGGCGACCCGCGATTGCCCCTGCGCGACTTCGTCAAGGGCTATCTGTCGCGCGGCGGCGCCTGGTACGACGCGGATGTATCGTTTGCCGCCCGGCCCGGCACGGAATGGCGCTACAGCAATGTCGGCATCGCCCTGCTCGGCTACCTGGTGGGCCGTTTGAACCCCGATGGGCTCGACACCTTTACGCGCGAGCACCTGTTCGAACCGCTGGGCATGGACAGCACGGCCTGGAACCTGGCCGGCTTGCCGCGGCGCGCCGTCGTCGCCCAGCCGTACGCGCACAAGGAGCCGGGCCTGCAAGTCCTGCCGCCCGTCGGCTACCCGGACTGGCCGGCCGGCCTGCTGCGCAGCTCGGCGCAGGACTTCGCCCGTTTCCTGGCCATCTACAGCAATGGCGGCCGGGTCGATGGCCACCGCTACCTGCAAGATGCCACCCTGCAACTGTTTTTCGCCCCGCAAGCGGCCCCCGTCGTGCCCGCCGACTCGTCCGTGCAGCAAGCCCTGGTATGGCTGCTGCGCGACGTCGACGGCCGGGCGCTGGCCACGCACAGCGGCGGCGACCCGGGCGCCGCGTCCGTCGTCTGCGTCGACCGGGCCCGCAGGACGGCCGTGCTGGCCTTCGCCAACGTCAGCGCCGACAAGGAGTTTCGTTCATTCCAGAAAGAAGTCGTGCTGCGCCTGCTGGCGCATGGGGCCGGCGGCGCGCCAGCCCGGTAGGCATGCCGCTTGTGTGAGCGGGCGCACGGTAGCGCCCGGGCAAGAACGTATGCTGTGCTGGTCAAACTTGACGCTCAACGAGGAGACCAGCATGACGAACCGCATCGGCAACAAGGACGTGGCCCAGCAGCGCAGCAAGAGTGAAAAAGCCCGCATCAAGGCGCAGAACATCGCCGCCGAGGCGGTGAAGAAGGCCGAGGCCAGGGCGAAATACCGCAATGCCGTCAGGGGCCAGCCGGGCCAGCCCGCTGCCGGCGGCTAGGCGCCGAACCAGCCGCGCAGTTTCTCGGCGGCACGTTCCTTGACCTCGGCCGTGATATAGGTGGCGACGGTGGCGACGGCCGCGGCCAGCACGGCCAGGTCGTCCGCATAGCCGACCACGGGCGTGATGTCGGGAATCGCATCGATGGGCGAAATGAAATAGCCGAGCGCGCCATAGATGGCCGTCTTGGCCCACAGCGGGGTGTTCGGCTGCTGGGCCGCGTAGTACAGCCACAGGGCTTTTTCGATGACTTCGCGTCCCGCCGTCTTGGCGAACTTGACGACCTTGTCCCAGAAACTGTCATCCGTGTACTTCTTTTCATACTGCTTGTCGGCCTGGGGGGCGTGGTCTTCTTCCAGATTCTTTTTTCTGCCAAACATCTGCTGCTCCTGTCTGCCGCGCACGGCGTTACGAATGCGCACCTTAGCATAATGGCGCGGCGGGTGCGCGGCCTGCAAGGTAAGCTATCACCATGGAACTATCTGCCACCACCACGGCCCGCGCCGCCGGCCTGCGCTACACAGGCGACCATCAGAACGGCATCGCCCGATCGGGCAAGCCCGGCAAGTTCCGCTACCGCGACGCGGACGGCCAGATCGTGCGCGATAACGCCGCCTTGACGCGCATCAAGGCGCTGGCCATCCCGCCCGCCTGGACGGACGTGTGGATCTGCCCGCGCGCCAACGGCCACCTGCAGGCGACGGGCCGCGATGCGCGGGGCCGCAAGCAGTACCGCTACCATGCGCGCTGGCGCCAGGTGCGCGATGACGTGAAATATGAGCGCATGCTCAGCTTTGGCCGCGCCCTGCCCGCCATCCGCGCGGCCGTCGCGCGCGGCATGCAGCTGCCCGGATTGCCGCGGGAAAAAGTGCTGGCCACCATCGTGCACCTGCTGGAATTGACGATGATGCGCATCGGCAACGAGGAATATGCGCGCGCGAACAAATCGTTCGGCCTGACCACCCTGCGCACGCGCCACGTGCAGGTCGACGGCAGCGCCGTGGCCTTCCACTTCAAGGGCAAGAGCGGCGTGCGCCACGATATCCGCCTGAGCGACCGCAAGCTGGCCAGGGTGCTTGCGCGCATGCGCGAGTTGCCGGGCCAGGAACTGTTTCAATATGTCGATGACGAAGGCGCGCGCCACGGCGTCGATTCAGGCGACGTCAACGATTACCTGCGCGAGGTGACGGGCGAAGACTACACGGCCAAGGATTTCCGCACCTGGTCCGGCACCCTGCTGGCCGCGCTGGCCCTGCAGGCGTTCGAGCAGGTCGATTCCGATGCGCAAGCGAAGAAAAACATCGTGCAGGCGATCGAGTCCGTGGCGAAAAAACTGGGCAATACGCCGACCATCTGCCGCAAGTGCTATGTGCACCCGGCCGTGCTGGAATCGTATCTGGAGGGCAGTTTATTGGAAGGCATGCGCGCGCGGGCGCAGGAGCAATTACGGGAAGAACTGCCGGCGCTGGCGCCGGAGGAAGCGGCCGTGCTGGCCTTGCTGCAGCAGCGCTTGCAAGCGCAGGCCGCCAGCAAGGCGACAATCAAGCCTGGCGCGCAGGCTGGGGCTGGCACTGGGCCGACAGCGTGAGGGCATCGCTGCTGCACACGGGCAAGGTGCCATGCCCCGCTTCGCGCGCCACGGGGGCCGGCGCGGCATCGCTGTTCTGCGTCTCGCCCGCATTCATCCAGGTGGCCGCCAGGGTCGAAAAGGTGAACAGGCAGATCAGCAGGAATGGCTTGTTCACGTGAAGGGACTGGTCTGGCTTTTGCATCGCATACTCCGTCGGACTGGTTGGCTGTTGCAGCATGGACACGATCATCGCGTGTTTCCACAAGGCATACAATCAGACGGTTTCGACAAGATGGGTAGGACAGCGCTGACAGACTCATGCATAAAGGCCGGTGTCGGCAGATTTGACACCTGCTCCGGCCCGTCCCAGACTAGCCCTTGTTTTTTCAGCATAATCCAGACAGGAACGTTTCCTGCTTGACCTCTCGCCTGGGCACGCTTGGCGCCAGTCAACGGGGGAACGATCATGAGCTTTATCAAACAAGTGCTGCTGGCGCTGCTGCTGTGCGCAATATCGGCCGCGCACGCCACCAGCATCGGCTACACGGCAACGTCGCTGGGCGGCACGCAGTGGCGCTACGACTACACGGTCAGCAATACCACCTTGGCCGTGCCCATCGAGGAATTCACCTTGTTCTTCAGCGTGGGCACCTACGCCAACCTGCAGAACGTCTCCACGGCGCCGGGCTGGGACGTGCTGCTGGTACAGCCCGATCCCGCCATTCCCGCCAGCGGCTACTTCGACGCGCTGGCGCTGGCGGGCGGCATCGTCCCCGGCGCCACGGCCACGGGCTTTTCCGTCACCTTCGATTACCTGGGCGCGGGCAGCCCTGGCGCCCAGCCGTTTAGCATCCTCGACCCCGTCTCCTTCATCGAACTCGAGACGGGCATCACGCAGCCGGCCGCCGTGCCCCTGCCGTCCACGCCATGGCTGCTGCTGGCCGGCATACTGGGCTTGGCGTGCCTGCGGCGCCGGCAGCTGGCCGGCGCCGCGCTGGCCACGGGCCTGGCCCTCGGCCTGTGCGCCTGCGGCGGCCCCAACGATCCCACGCAGCCGCCCGCGCCGAAAATCATGCTGGCGGCAGCGGCAGCCACCGTCCAGGCCGCCGGCGACTTTGAAGTGACGATGTTCGATAAAGTGGCTGAACAGCGCGTCAGCCGCACAGTCTGGGACTACACTTACCGCGTACACATCCGCAACAATGGCAGCGAAGCAGCCGGCAATGTGCAAGCCATGCTGGCCAGCGCGCCAGAAGGCAGCACCATCATCGATGGCGACGTGCAGGCAGGCAGCATCGGCGCGGGCGCCACCGTCACGCCCGCTGACACCATCACCCTGCGCATCGAGCGCAGCATCGCCTTCCAGAGCGCCGGCCTGACCTGGACTTTCAGCGCCAGCACCGGCATCGCCCTCGACCCCGTGCGGCCCGCGCAAGTGGTCGTGCTGCCGCTGTCCGGGCTGGGCTTTCCCGACGGCGCCGACAGCGTCAAGGCCAGCGGCGCCGTCACGGACGTGCTGCTGCAGGAAGGCAGCCTGCGCTTTTCCACGCCGGGCGACACGGGTGTCGACCAGCATGCGCAATTTTCCCTCAGCAAGGGCGGCAAGGTCACCATCCTGGATCTGCTGATCCAGACCGAACTGCCGACGGCCGTGGAAACCCATGTGGAGCCGAACGACGACGGCAACGTGCCCGCCGCGGCGCCCGTGCTGGCCATCACTGGGCTGGGGCCGAACAACCGCCTGCAGCCGGGCGGCCTGGGATTGCGCCTCGTGGGCGCGGCCCCCATGGCACTGCAGGATGACAGCGACGGTCTGCTGTCCGGCCCGGATGGCATGGCCATCAGCCTCAAGAGCTACTGGACGTTCGATGCGGCCAGCGGCACCTTCAGCATCGGCGCCACGGCCATGCAGCAACTGCTGGCATCCTTGCCCAACGGCAGCTACGACCTGAACCTCAATTTCGTCTCGCAGGATGGCGAGTTCACGGCCAGCTATGCCTTGATCGTCATCAAGTCCGGCATCGTGCTGCAAGGACAGCTGCGCACGCCCGCAGGCGGCAATGCCACGGGACTGGCCGGCAAGAAAATGTTATTGGCCGGCTACAACAACCGCCAGCGCCAGGTGGCCGTGGTCGACGCCACGGGCGCCTTCCACTTCGATGGCGTGCTGCCCGACACCTACCAGCTGACCTTGAACGACCTCGTCCATCCGAACGTGGTCAGCGTCAGCGCCGTCGTCTTCAACAGCAGCAGCAACGTCAATGTCGACATCGTCTACCCGTATGCGGCGAGCCCGGCCTTGCGCGCCGAGGCGAAGACCTATACCGCCGGCAGCGTCACGCAGGATGGCGCCGCGCCGCCCGCGCGCGAGGTGCCCGCCAGCCATCGCGCCCCGGGCGACGTCACGCCGCAGGATGACGCGGACAGCAAGACCTTCACGGCCACGGCGGCCGCGCAAAACCAGACCATCAGCTCGCCCGTCGCCTTCACGGTGCCCAAGGACACGAAAAACGTGGGCGTGAAAATCACCGTCAGCACGGCCGAGTATCCCGTCTACACGACGGCGCAAAGCCAGTACAACGATACCTGGTCCTATTCCGTGACCGGGCTGCCCGGGGTCAACCTGGCCGCCGCGGGCGCCGTCAACCAGACCCACTTTACGCAGGGCACCATCGTCAGGACCGAGTGCGTCGATGTCAGCAAGCAAACCAAGGATGGGGCGTTGACCTTGGGCGGCAATGTCAGCGCCACGAATATCGGCGACAGCGCTCTGGCCACCGTGACGACGGTGGAACTGAGCCTCGCGTGCAAGGGCTTGAAGGTGACGCTGGCAAAATTCCTTTCGCCCAACAAGGACGCCCACCCCGTGTTGCAGCCGATCAAGTTGACGGGCAATCTGGCGGGACCGTATGTATCCGTGTCGCAAGGAAACGCCACGGCCACACACACCTTGCCGCTGGAATTGCACTACACGCCGGCGGCGACGACGATTACGGAAGTGAACATCGGCATTGCGTCCGGCGGCGGCGATCCGGCCTTCAGCACGCAGAATTTATTGTCCCAGACCAATACCAAGACTGCCGGCACCGTGAAATTTCCCAGCCTGGTGCTGCCCGCCTTTGCCGGCGCCAAGCTCGACAAGAAGGCCGTCGTCACGGTGCGCCTGAAGGGCCGCATCGACAATACCGATGCCAGCTCCGACCCGGCCGAAGGGGGACAAGTGGCGTTCAAGGGCGACACGGCCTATATCCCCCTGTACCTGGCCAACGACGAGGCGGCGCTGGCGGCGCGGCGCTACGGCACGCGCGATCCTGGCGGCGATTCGTGGGCCACGCGCCTGGCCATCGCCTGGCTGGCGGGCAAGGCTTACCGTTTCGACGACATCAGCGGCCAGCACGTGACGCAGACGGCAACGGGCCGGTCCATCCTCGGCCACAGCGGCCACAGCGACGGCCAGCAGATCGACTTGCGCTACGCGGACGGCGCGGGCGGCTATACGGACGCGCTGGGCGGCCAGAACGACGGCGCCGCCATTCACCAGCTGATCAACGACGCAAAAGCGGAAGTGGTGGCCAACCCCGCGCAAAAGCCGAAACTGACGGCGCTGCTGGCGTGGATCGCGGCGAACCGGGCCATGCTGGCCCAGGAAGCGGCGCCGGCCAGCACGCGCATCATCTACATCGGCCCCAGCTTCATCAAGCTGGCCCTCGTCGACGGGCGTTTTTCCGCCGCACCGGCCGACAAGATCCCCGGCGCGGGCGCCTGGACCAAGCCGGCAAAAGTGCACATCGAGACGGGACACCTGAGCCACTGGCACATCAGTATCACGGCCCATCCGTAGGCAAGGTCAGGCGGGCAGATCGGACAATTCCAGCTCCGAAAACCCCGCCCGCCGCCGCGCTTCCAGGTTGAACGGGCCGCGCAGGGTGGGCGCTTCATAGCGCAGCGCCAGTTCCGCATACGTCGCGCGCAGCTCCAGGCCGCGCTGCCCGCACAGATAGCCGTACCAGCGGTTGCCGATCTCGACGTGCCCCACCTCGTCGCGCAGGATGATGTCGAGGATGGCTGCGGCGGCCATGTCGCCCGCCTGCGCCAGCTTGGCGCGCAGCGGCGGAATCGCATCGAGCCCGCGCGCTTCCAGGGTGCGCGGCACCAGCGCCATGCGCGCCAGCACGTCGCCGCGCGTCTTGTCGACCATTTCCCACAGGCTGTCGTGGCCGGGAAAGTCGCCATACGTGTGGCCCAGCACCTGCAGGTGCGCCTGCAGCATGGCAAAGTGCGTCGCTTCCTCTTTCGCCACGCGCAGCCAGTCCGTATAGTATTCGGCCGGCAGGTCCGGGAAGCGCCACAGGGCATCGAGCGCCAAATTCATCGCGTTGAATTCGATATGCGCGAGCGCGTGCACCAGCATGGCGCGCCCTTCCGGCGTGATCATCGAACGCCGCCCCACCAGGCGCGGCGGCACCAGTTCCGGACGCTCGGGCCGGCCCGGCACGGCGCCCGTGGGCGCCAAGTCCGCCTGCGCATCGAGTGCCAGCGGCACCTCGGCCATGGCGGCCACCATCGCCACCTTGGTTGCCGGGTCCGGTTCCAGCAGGCAGGCCAGCGCAGCGGTGCGTAACTCGCGCAATTGCGCCGGCGCGGTGGGGGTCGATGGGGATGGCTGCATGGGTGTTCTTTCTGGCGTGTGCTTCAACAAGGGGCGCAGTGTATCAAATTGCCTGCCCCAGCAGCCAATCGAACAAGGCCTGCACCCGCGCCGGCAGCGTGGCGCGCGCGCTGTGCACGAGGTAATACGCCTGCGGGCTGGGCAAGTTGAAAGGGCCGAACGGCAAGACCAGCTGGCCGCTGGCCAGCCACGGCTGCACCAGCTGGCGCCGGCCCATGGCCACGCCCGCATGGTGGATGGCCGCCTGCGCGCACAGGTCGGCGCGGTCGAAACGCAGGCTGCGCGCCGGCAAGGTCACCTCCGGCGCCTGCCCGTCCAGCCACAACCGCCACTCGGCGTCGGGCGCGCAGGCGGGCCATGCCAGGGTGTCGTGCAACAGCGTCGCGCTGGACAGCTGTGGCGGCGCGTCAAACAAGCCGTGTTCGCGCGCATAGTGCGGGCTGCACACGGGCGCCAGCCATTCCTCCATCAGCTTGCGCGCGGCCAGGCCGGGAAAGTGGCCGTCGCCATAGTGCAAGGCCAGGTCGACTTGGCCGGCGCGAAAGTCCACGCTTTCATTGCCCACGCGCAAGTCGATCGACACGTCCGGATACTGCGCAGCGAAGCCTGCCAGGCGCGGCACCAGCCAGCACTGGGCGATGGATGGGCGCGCATGCACGGTGATGCTGCCCGCCAGCGCATCGCCGCCGGCCAGCGCCGCCTGCAAGCCATCCCAGCCGATTTGCAGGGCGGCAAAGATGCGCTCGCCGTCGGCCGTCAGTTTGACTTGCCGCGTCAGGCGCTGGAACAGCCGCAAGCCCAGGCTGCTTTCCAGCCGCGCGATGCGGTGGCTGACGGCGCTGGGCGTGAGCGCCAGTTCCTGCGCGGCCAGCGCGAAGCTGGCATGGCGCGCCGCCACGAGAAAGGTGTGCAGATTGGCGAACTGGCTGGCCGTCAGCGTGTCCCTGCCCGGCGCACCGGGCGGCATCATGCGGCTCCGGCCGCCAGCAAGGCGCGGCCGCGCGCCACGTAGGCGGCCATTTCCTGCTCGGGCACCATGCTGCCGCCCGTGCCCCACACGAGGTGGGTGGCCGTTTCCAGCTGCGCCTGGTATTGCGGCGCGGCCAGCACGGCAGGAATGCCCGCGAAACCGGCCACGGCGGACGGTTCCAGGCGCAAGCCTTGCGTTTGCTCAAGCATCGCCAGCAAGCGGTACAGTTCGTCATCGGTGACGGTGGCGTAGCCGTCGATCAGCCGCTGCATGGCGCGCCCGACGAAGCCGGACGGGCGTCCCACGGCCAGTCCATCGGCGGCCGTCAGGTTGTCGATGCCGATCTCCTGCACGCTGATTCCCTCGTGCAAGCCCGTGTGCACGCCCAGCAACATGCACGGCGAGTGGGTCGGCTCGACGAAGACGCAGTGAACAAAATCGCCAAAGGCCAGTTTCAAGCCGAAGGCTACGCCGCCGGGACCGCCGCCCACGCCGCACGGCAAGTAGACGAACAGCGGGTGCTCCTCGTCCACCGCGACGCCGGCCGCTTGGAACTGGGCTTGCAGGCGCTGGCCCGCCACCGCATAGCCGAGGAACAGATCGTGCGAATTTTCATCGTCGACGAAGTGGCAGGTGGGGTCGTTCTCCGCCTGCTTGCGCCCCGCTTCCACGGCCACGCTGTAGTCGGTCGCGTACTCGACGACGGTGACGCCATGGCTGCGCAATTTATCCTTCTTCCACTGGCGCGCATCGGCCGACATGTGCACGGTGGCGCGAAAGCCCAGACGCGCGCTCATGATGCCGATCGACAAGCCCAGGTTGCCCGTGGAGCCGACAGCGATCGCATACTGGCCAAAAAAGGCGCGCACGGCGTCGCTGGCCAGCACGCTATAGTCATCGCCCTCCTTCAGCAAGCCTGCGTCCAGCGCCAGCATTTCCGCATGTTTCAACACTTCATAGATGCCGCCGCGCGCCTTGATCGAGCCGGAAATGGGCAAATGGCTGTCCTGCTTGAGCCACAGCTGACCGCTCGTCATGTCTAAGGCCGCCTGCATGGCGGGCAGCGGCACGACGGGCGACTCGATGACGCCGCCGCTGGCCTGCGTTTCCGGAAACGCCTTGGCCAGGTACGGCGCGAAGCGCGCCAGGCGCGCGCTGGCATCGGCCACGTCGTCCGCCGTCAAGCCCACGTCCTTCAAGCCCTCGGCCGCCGGGGCGATGCGGGGATTGAACCAGTTCAATGGCTGCAAGGCCATCAGTTCTGTAATCAGGGGAAATTTTTCGCACAGCGCGGCGATGGCGGGAGTGGGCAGCATGGCAACCTCGTGTAGGAACAATCCATGATTAGAGCGCATCCGGGCGCCGCTGGCAAACGATGGTTGATCAGGCAATGCATGAGGGAATGTCATCTATCCCGCATTCATCCCCAGGCACCAACCTTGGCCCATAGCTAAATTTAATTCTTGAAGGCACTATCGATTAAAGAAAAATTTCCACAAAGTCACAAAAATAAGTTATCTTAAAGGCAAATAAAGGAGACATTTTTTCTCTTTTCTACCGAGGCAAAAATGCGCTCCAAGAATGACAAAGTTACTGCTACGAATATGGAAATCCTCGACTGCGCAAGGCAGGACGATTTGACGGCCCAAAAGGTCGAGGTCGGCATTATTTTCCAGGAGATGCTCGATACCGCCACGGCCGCCGCCTACCTGGCCAAGAACAAGGTGCCAATCGCCACCGCGCTGCGCGTGCTGACGGGCTCACGGCGAAAAAAGAGCGGAGGCGGAAGTTGATGGCTCTGCGGCCGGTGAGCGGGGAATGGTCTGCCTGAACAGCTCAGGACTTCAAGGGAGGAGGCGCCACTTCATACCAAACCCGTATCCCTCGCTCAACCTTGGCTAACGCCGTCCAGCCTCGCGTTTCCGTGATGGTTTCGATGTTGACCGGACGAACGCAGGTTTTTAACAGCCATTCATTGGCCAATACCAGCGACCGGTCCATGCCATCGGAAAGCGGACTGCCCGCAGTGGTCGAACGAAAATCTTTAAATGCGATCATGGACACCTTTATATTAAGTCAGCTTCATTTCAGCAGATAAAGCCTTCAGCCTCCGCTATCGCACCCATGTGCGCCAAACGCCTGAAGCAGGCGCCAGAGAGCATAACAAATTACCGTCGAGAAACATGCGCACATTGTCACGACCACATGGCGCTCGCCGATGCGGCGTTGCCAGCGTGCGCCTTCCTGCCGCATCGGCGGCAGGAAGGCGCACACTGATAGCCAGGCTTAGAACTTCAGCTGCAGCCCCAGGTCAATCGATCGTCCCTCGGCCGGCAAGGCTTGCAGCGCCCCGCCGTTCGCTTTCAGTCCCGACAGATACACGCCGCCGAGCGGGTCCGCATACGCGCGGTTGAACAGGTTGCTCACGCCGGCGCTCAGGCTGGCCATCTTGTTCAATGCCACGCTGCTGCGCAGGTTGACGAGGGCATAGCCGCCCGTTTCCGGTTCGAAGCGCCGGGCATCGACCTTGTCCTTGCGGGCCACGATCTTCGTTTCGATGCGGCTGCTCCAGGCGCCCAGCTTGTGCTCGACGGCCAGCAAGGCGTTGAACGGCATCATGCGGTACAGTTCTCCGCCATCGCTGCGCTTGCCCCGCGTGTAAGCCGCATTGCCCGTCGCCATGAAGCGGCCCCAGCGGGCGCTGCTGGCCAGCGGCAGCTGCCAGGCCACATTCGCGCCGTACAATTTGGCGTCGTGGTTGGCAAAGCGCAGCAAGTTACCGTTCGCGCCCATTTTCATGTACGGGTGGAAAGACGCCAGCACGTCGACGTCGATGTAATTGTCGACCTTGCTGTAATAGGGATTGACGCGCAGGAACCAGCCCTCCTCGCCGCCGCCATGCCAGTCGGCCGTGAACGCCGCCGTGTACGCCGTCTCGGGTTTCAGGTCGATATCGCCCACATAGCCGTTGCCGTCGCCAAACCAGTTGGTCATGGTCATGGCCATCGAGCCGCGGCCCCACGAGTAGCGCTCGTACAGGTTGGGCGAGCGCACCTTGCGCGCCAGCGCGAATGCATAGCTGCTGGCCGCATCGGGCGTGAACGTCGCTTGCGCGGAGGCATCGATATTCGTGTCGCGCTGGCTGCGGCTGCGCGCATTGAAGGCTTTGGCAGCCATCACGTCGGGCATGTTCATCATGTTGGTGCCGTACGATTGCACGTCGCCCGCATCCATGCGCACGGATTCGCCGCGCACGCCCAGCACGCTCGTCCAACGCGCAGCGTGGCGCGTTTCCAGTTCGCCGAACAGCACGGTGCGGTCGCGCTTGCCGTCATTGATGTTCAGGTAGGTGCGCGGCCCCATCATCATGGAACCGGGCACGGCCGGCCAGTAGTCGTCGAGGCGGAAGCCGTGCCACTCCTGGCCCAGGCGCAACTCGCCCGCCGCCATCGGCAGGCTGGCCATCAGCGCATAACCGGTGTTGCGGCCATGCGTAATCATCGGCATCGTGCCCTTGCGCTCGGGCGTGAAAAAGCCCATCTCGTGGTCCGTCTGCTGCCAGTAGGCGCGCGCGTCCAGCACGCCCCAGGCAAATGTGCCCTGGTAAGCGAGATTGGCGAACTGGCCGTGGTTGTCCGTCATGTCCATGTACTGGTTCGGGAAACCCTGGTACGGGATGTGCTGCACGCCGGCGCGCAGGGTCAGCTGCTGACCATCGCCCTTGGCCGCCAGCACGATGGCCTGGTTGATGCTTTCAAACATGCTGGCCAGCACGGTATTGCCGTGGCCATCTTCATAGCTGTGGCCGCGCGTAGTGGCGCCGCTGTAGCCGATGCTGAGCACGTCGCTGGCGGCCGACGCATGCACGCTGGTCGCCACGCTGTTGTTGACGCTGCGTCCCGACACGGCAAAACTGCCTTGCGTGAGCAGGCCCGCGCCAGGCCGGGCGAACACGGGCGCGTTCGATTGCACCTCGATGGTGCCGCCGATGCTGTCGCCGCCCGCGCTGACGGGTGTCACGCCCGCGATCAGGCGGATGCGCTGCACTTGTTGCGGATCAATGTACGACAACGGCGCATTCATATGATTGGCGCAGGCGGACGTCAGTTCCATGCCGTCGATGCGAATCTTGAGGCGGTCATCGGCAAAGCCATTAACCACTGGCAAGCCGGACACGCCGCCCCCAGCCGCCACGCTGTAGCCGGGCGTGCTGGAGAGCATCAGCGCCGTGTCGGCGGCAGGACGGTAGCCGTCGCCTATGGCCGTGACGATGACTTTCATTTCAGGCAAGACGGTGGTGCCTGCTTCATTGTGCGTTTGCGCCACGGCGGGCATGGCGATGGCGAGGGAAATCAAGAACGGTAAATGTTTCATGGTGCTGCTTTCAGATGCTGTATGGGTAAGACGAACGGCCGCAAGCGCAACACAGCACATGGCCGCGCGGCGCAAGGCAGTTCAGGAAAAGGGACAGGTCAGAAAGCGGCGGGCGGCCCACGGGGCTGGACGGGCGTCCAGGCGAACAGGGGCGTGGCGGATTGGTAGAACAGCTCGGGCAGCAAGCCCGTGAGGAGCTCGCCGGAAGCGAGCACGAGGGTGGTGGGTGGGATCGACAAGGTGTCCGCATGCATGCTGCAGCACGGGCAGTCGCCCATGCGCATGCTGCCCTTGGAAGTATCGGGATCGGGCGCGTCCGTGGACAATGTTGCGGGCAACATGTTCATGCCACCCGCCACCGAGCAGATTTCCAGGCTGGGCACGGCCAGGCCGCTGGCGACCGTCAGCGCGCGCGACACCGTAGGGGCGAGCGTGGCCAGGAAGATGGCGATACACGCGATCCACAGGACGATGCCGGCCTTGCCTTTGCTGATGAACATGGCAACATTGTATCAGGGCAAGGCCCCTGAGCACAGGGCGCAGGTCAAGCCTGGCTTACAAATCCACCTTCATCGACAGCTTGATAGCGCGCGGCGCGCCCGATGCCAGCCGCGTGCCGGCGCCGGCCCAGTAGCGCTTGTCGGCCACGTTTTCCACGTTCAACTGCCACACGACGGCCTTGTCCATCACGCGGCTCGCATAGCGGGCGCCCGCGCTGAACAGGCTCACGCCGCCGAGGAAAGCCTGGTTCAGGTCATTGACGGGGCGGGCGCTGTAGTAATACGCGCCGCCGTTGACGGACAAGCCCGGCACGGCGTCAAACGCATAAGCGAGGAAGGCGCTGGCCGTGCGCTTCGATGCGTTTTCCGGCGCCTTGCCATTGTAATCGGCGTTGATGTGCGCAAAGCTCGGGTCGAGGAACTGGGCCGACGTCTGCCACGACAGCTGGCGCGTCAGTTTGCCTTGCGTCGAGAGTTCCAGGCCACGGTAGCGCTGTTCGCCATCCGACGTGAAGACGTTGCTGCTATTCGTGTAATAGCCGGGGCGCGTGATGTCGAACAGCGCGGCGGACAGCAAGGTGCCGCCCGGCGTCAGCCAGCGCGCACCCAGTTCCTTCTGTTTGCTCACGCCGGGCGCCATCTTGACGCCCTGGTTGACGGTGCCCGTCGGGCCTGTCTCCCCCTCTTCCAGCCCCCGCGCCGTGGACGCGTAAAACGACAGTTCGGGCGTGGCCTTGTAGATCAATGAGGCCATCGGCGTCGTCTTGCTGACGTCGTAGTGGCTGGCGCCCTGGTCGCTCTGATAACTGCTGCGGCGCACGCCGATGACGCTTTGCCATTGCGGGCTGAAGATCATGCGGTCGAGCGCGTACAAGCCCGTGTCGCGCGTCTCGAGCGCGGCCGTCGTCGGCGCCGTCGGCTTGGGACCGAACACGACATTCGTCACGGGTACGGGGCTGTACAGGTTTTGCGACGCGATCGTGTAGTTGCTCTGGTAGATAGCATCTTGCGACTTGTCCGTGCGCGAGGCGCCCAGGGTCAGTTCGTGGGCAATCAAACCCGTATTAAAGTTGCCGGCCAGTTCCGCGCGCAGCAAGTCCGACGCCGTCACGCTGTGCTGGATATTGCCCGTGATGCGGCCCGCGCCCGTGGCCAGGGCCGCCGCGTTATTCAGGCGGAAGATGGCCAGGCGGCGGTCGCGCGCCGTTTCCGAGTGGCCCGCCTCCACCGTCAAGGCCCAGCCGTCCGTAATGGCGTAGTCGGCGCGCAATTGCGCGTTTTTCGTCTGCGCCTCGAAATTCGACCAGTCGGGGCCGATCAAGTTGCGCGGATCGACGGCGCGCGGCAGGCTGATCACGCCCTTCACGGCGGTGGGCAAGGCCACGCCCGCCTGCTCCGTCACCTTGCGGCGGTCGTATTCCAGGTCCGCCTTGAGCAGCAGTTTATTAGTCACCCGCCAGTCCAGCGCGGTGGAGAGAAAGCTGCGGTTGCCATTGCCGACCTTGTCCAGATAGGAACCCAGGGTGCCGCCGGCCGCATTGATGCGCACGCCGAATTCCTGCTGCGCGCCGAAACGGCGGCCCACGTCGACATTCGCCACGGCACTGCCGCGGTCGTCGAGGCTCAGGCCCATGCTGGTGACGGGCTGGCTGCCAGCCCGCTTGGTAACGAAGTTGACGACGCCGGCCGGCGACGTAAAACCGTAGTACAGGGCCGAGGCGCCCTTCAGCACTTCCACCCGTTCCTTGTTGTCCATGGGCACTTGCGAGAAGTTCATGATGGGCATGGAACCGTTGAGGCGGTAATTCGTGCGGTTTTCCACGGCGATGCCGCGTATCACCAGCTGATCCCAGGTTTCGCCGCCATTTTGCTGGCGCGTCACGCCCGCCGTATTGCGCACGGCGTCGTACAGGCCGGACACGGCTTGCTGCTCCAGCAATGCGCGCGTGATCACGTTGACTGTCGACGGCACGTCCATGATGTTGGCGCCACGAAAGCTGCCCGCCTCCGTCGTGACAGGCACCAGGCCTTGCGCGCGGGTGCCCGTCACCTGCACGGCTTGCATGACTTTCTCATCGCCAGCCGTCAGGTCGTCCTGGCCGCCAGCCCCATTCGCGGCGAAGGCTGCGTGGGAAGCGAAGGCCAGCGACAGGGCGGCGGCGACAGGAAGTAAGCGGGTGCGGGGAGAGACGACAGGCATGACATCGGGCTTTCAATGAGAAAATATGTACGGATGGAAACTTACGGTTAGCGCGCATGATACCGATAATGAGAATCATTATCAAGTAAGAGTGAGTTTGTGTGAGTTTTACACAAGAAACAAGGCCACCCTGGCGCCTGTTATCACTTGAACACGTTTGGATTTTGCAGACGAGGCCGCAAAGAGGCATACTGACAGTCACGGCGTGCAGGATGTGCCGCCCAACAAGATCAAAAGGTAAGTTCGTGAACACAATCGACAACAAAAGCGTGCAGACGAAAACATTTCGCTGGAAACGCTGGCAGCGCTGGGCCGTCGGCACCGGCTGCGTCCTCGCCGCCTACAGCGCGGCCGGCTTCTGGCTGGTGCCCTACGTTATCAAAAACCAGCTGCCCAAATTTGCAGAAAAAGAACTGGCGCGCCAGGCCAGCATCGCCGACGTGCGCTTTAACCCGTTCACCTTGCGCCTGGAAGCGGAGCAGATCACTTTCAAGGAAGCGCCCGGCGCGGATGGCCAGAGCGGCGCGCCGCTGCTGTCCATCGGCGCGCTGGCCGTGCAGCTCGAATGGAAATCCATCGTGCGCCGCGCCTGGAGCCTGGCGGAAATCCGCATCACGGCGCCGCAGGCGCAGTTGACCATCACGCCGGACGGCAAGTTCAACCTGGCCGAAGTGCTGGCCACCTGGCAACGCAACCATCCGGAAAAGAGCGACGGCGGCATGCCGCGCCTCGTCATCGCCCACTTTGCGCTGGAACAAGGCAAAGTGGACTGGCAAGACCAGAAGGCGGGTTATGCGGATGACTTCACGCCGATCAACTTTACACTCGACAATATCTCCACCTTGCCCGACGCCAACGGCAGCTATAGCCTGAGCGCCGATGCGGCGCGCGGCGGCAAGCTGCACTGGCGCGGCACGGCTTCGCTGAGCCCGATCCGGGGCGAAGGCGAGCTGATACTGAACGACGCTTCCCTGCCCGGCCTGGCCGCGTATTTGAAGGCGTACACGCGGGCGACGGTGAGCAGCGGCAAGCTGTCGGCGCGCCTGCCCTATGCCTTTTCCTATGCCGACGGCACGCTGCAAGCGACGGTCAAGGGCGCGGGCCTGGCCTTGCGCGACCTGGCGCTGGTACGTGACGGAAAAGGAGACGCATTTACGTCGCTGAACACCTTGGGCATCGCCGGCGTCAACGTGGATCTGGCGCGGCAGAGCGTCACGATCGACAAGGTCAATCTGTACGGCGGCAAGGTGGCCGTGCGGCGCGACAGCAAGGGCGAGATCGACGTGGCGAACCTGATGCTGCCGGGCAATCCCGCACCCGCAGCATCGGCCACCGCCGCGCCAGCCAAACCTGGCAAATGGAAGGTGGATTTAAAACAGCTGGCACTGGCCAATGTGGACGTATCCGCCATCGATGAAACCGTCACGCCTGCCCTGCAATTGAGCGCGAAACAGTTGCAACTGCAGCTGCAGCTGGGCTTGCAACAAGGGCCAGCGGGCATGGCCACCGTGATCGACGGCGCCAATTTCAGCCTGGCCGACCTGGCCATGCAACGCGGCGCGCAAACGCCGTTCAAGCTGGCCCAATTGGGCTTTACGGAAGGCAAGGTCGACCTGGCGGCGCATACCATGCACCTGGGCGCCGTGACGGCCAGCGGCGCGCAGATCGACCTGGCGCGCAACCGCCAGGGAGAGTTTGCGATTGCGCAAAAACTGCCCGTGTTTGCCTCCGGCAAGGCCGACGCAGGCAAGGAAACCCCTTCCGCGCCGTGGTCCACCGCGGTAGACAAGGTGGAACTGAGCAAATTCGGCGCCCGTTTCGAAGACGCGGGCACGGGCATCAAGGGCACGCTGCAGGATGCCAGCCTGTCGCTGCACAAGGTCAGCAACGACATGAAGCAGGCGCTGCCATTCGAGCTGGGCGTGGGCCTGCGCGAAGGCGGCTTGCTCACGGCCAACGGCAAGTTCGTGCCGGGCACGGGCGCCGTCGATGCGCAACTGAACCTGAAACAGCTGACCCTGGCACCCGTGCAACCGCTGCTGGCGCAGCATCTGAAACTGAAGCTGGCGGGCGGCTCTCTCTCCGGCAGCGGGCGCCTGACGACGGGCGGCGGCGCGCCGAAGGCACCGAAAGTGCGCTATGAGGGCGGCGTGGATATCGCCGGCCTCGTGCTCAATGAAACGGATGGCAAGCGTTTTGCGTCATGGAAAAGCGTGCGTGCCGACAAGCTGACAGCGAGCGTGGGCCCGGATTTTGTCGACATCCCCGAACTGCGCGTGGTCGAACCGAATGCGCAGCTGATCATCGAAAACGACCGCAGCCTGAACGCCCAGCGCCTGCTGGTGAAGGCGCCCGAGCCGGCCACTGCGCCGGCGCCGGCAACCGCCAGCGCGCCCGCCGACGCCGCATTCCCCGTGCGCGTACGCCGCGTGCGTCTGCAGAATGCCAAGCTGGACTTTGCCGACCTGAGCCTGCGCCCGCAGTTCGCCGCCAAGATCTATGAGCTCAACGGCGTCGTCACGGGCCTGTCGACGAAACGCGATGCGCGCAGCCAGATCGAACTCGATGGCCGCATCGACGAATTCGGCCTGGCGCGCGTGCGTGGACAATTAAATCCCTTCACCCCGACCGACAACACGGACTTGAACGTGGTCTTCAAGAACGTCGACATGGTATCCGCCTCGCCGTACACGATGAAATTCGCCGGCTATAAAGTGGCGGAAGGCAAGATTTCGCTGGACTTGCAATACAAGGTGCGCAACCGCCAGCTCGACGGCACCAACCAGATCGTGCTCGACGAGCTGACCCTGGGCGAACGCATCGACAGTCCGGACGCCCTGAAGCTGCCGCTGGAATTGGCGCTGGCCATCCTCAAGGATAGCGACGGGCGCATCGACCTCGGCTTGCCCGTGTCCGGCGACATGAACGACCCGCAATTCAGCTATGGCGCGCTGATCTGGAAAGCCGTGGGCAATGTGCTGACGAAAATCGTCACGGCACCGTTCCGCGCGCTGGGCAACTTGCTGGGCATCAGCGCCGACAAGCTGGAAGCCATCGACTTCGATGCGGGCAGCGCCGTGCTGCTGCCGCCCGAGCGGGAAAAACTCAAGCAGGTGGCGCAGATCCTGGCCAAGCGCGAACAGCTGAAGCTGGCCGTGCCGGGCCAGTACAGCGACACGGACGGAGCCGCCCTGCGCGCCCAGGCCGTGCGCCGCGCCGTCACCGCCAAGGCCGGCATCAAGCTGGAAGCGGGCGAAGAACCGGGGCCGTTGAACCTGGGCGAACGCAAGGTACGGGGCGCCCTGCGCGACCTGTATGGCGAACGTTTCGGCAAGGCCGAGCTGGACAGGCAGAAAAAGGCGGCGGAATCGGCTGCACCTGCCCCAGCGGCGGCCTCCGCCAACGCTTCCGCGCCGGCGGCGGCCAAGATCCCCGTCTTCCAACGCCTTGGCAAGCTGATCGAGGGCGAGCCGCAAGTGGCCGACACGGGAGCATTCTATAACGGCTTGCGCGAGCAGCTGGAGGCCAAACAGCCCCTGCCTGCCGATGCCTTGAGCAAGCTGGGCGCCCAGCGCAGCGCGGCGATTCTGGCGGCCCTGCAGCAGGACGGCACGCCGGCGGCCAGGGTCAGCGCGGGCGCGCCGGAAAAAACGGAGGCCACGCCGGGCAAGCTGGTGGGCTTGAAGCTGGGACTGGCGGCACAGTAATCGATGGACGTTGCCGCAACAAGTTTGCGGCAACGCCGTGCAAGCGTCAGCAGTGCCGGCGGCTCGCTATGCGGGCCGGCAAGCCGACGCGCGTAGATGGCTGCCCAGTCTGGCACCGAAGAACACCAGCAGCGCAAATGCAGCCAGCAGGGGCAGTGCCAGCAAGGCAAAGCCGTAAGTAACCAACACCACCGGGAGCCATAAGATCAACAGGCCGGCGAAGGTCGCCATGCCGATGGTGCGATGTTGCGGACGCTGGATAAAAAAACCCTGGCAAACGCCGATGACCAATCCGCATGCAGCGATGGCCAATGCATTCACCATGCCTGGGAAATTCTCAAAGCTCGTGTAGACGAGAAATACCGCAAGAAAGCTCAGGACGGCACTGAGCGCCCCGATCAATCCCGTCCTGTCTGTACTCATGGGTGCCTTTCCAATAAAACCAATGTAAGTGGCCGCGTGCCGCCATGCGCAATTTCATGCGGCACCATCCACAGAATGGCGCCGCAGCGTCCATGCGCTATTTTGCTTTCCCCGCCTCCTTCACCGCCTCATCCGGCAAGGCAAACGCCACCAGGCTGTCGCCCATCTTCGTGCCCAGCGAACCGTGGCCGCCGGCCATCACCACCACGTACTGCTTGCCCGTCTTGTCGGAGACATAACTCATCGGCGTGGCCTGGCCGCCGGCCGGCAAGCGGGCTTTCCATACGGTTTTGCCGTTGCGCACGTCGTAGCCGCGGATGAAGTAGTCGAGCGTGCTGCTGAGGAAAGCCACGCCGCCGCCCGTCGTGCTCATGCCGCCCAGGCTCGGTACGCCCAGCGGCAAGGCGATGGGCACGGGGGCGCTGTCGCGCGTAGTGCCGTTCTTGTGCATCCACACTTTTTTCATGGTGCGCAAGTCGACGGCGGCAATATAACCCCACGGCGGCGCCTGGCACGGGAAGCCCAGCGGCGACAGGAAGGGCTTGATTTCCACGGCAAACGGCACGCCCGTCTGCGGCTGCAAACCCATTTCCGTGCCCGTGCCGCCCGGCGCATTGGCTTGCGCGCGCGGCACCAGGCGCTCCAGGAAGCCCATGTAATCGGGATTGACCAGCAGCAGCTGGCGCACGGGATCGACGGCCGCCCCGCCCCACTCGAAGATGCCCAGCGGGCCAGGCGAAATGATGGCGCCCTTGATCTTGCCTTCGGCCACCGTTTGCGGCGTGAACGGCCCTTCATAGCGGTGCTGGCGGAAGATGATGCGGCACGCCAGCTGGTCGAACGGCGTCGTGCCCCACATATCCGTTTCGCTGATGTGCTTCTCGGGCAGGAACGTCAATGCCGAGAACGGCTGCGTGGGCGACAGCTTGTCGCCAGGGGCCGCGTTGGCCGTCGGCACGGGTTTTTCCGGCGCCGGCACGACCAGGCTGCCGTCGCGCCGGTCGATCACGTAGATATCGCCCCGCTTGGTGGTCGCCACCACGGACGGCACCTTGCCTTTCGGCGTGTCGATGTCGACCAGCGTAGGCTGGCCGCCGATATCCATGTCCCAGATATCGTGGTGCACGGTCTGGTAGACCCAGCGTACTTTCCCGGTGGCAAGATCGAGCGCGACGATGGCGCTATTGTATTTCTCGCCATTCGGATTGCGGTTGCCGCCCCACGTGTCGGGCGTTTCATTGCCCATCGGGATGTACACCATGCCCAGCTTTTCATCGACGCTGGAGACGCCCCAGGAATTGGGCGAGTTGTTCGTATAGGTTTTTCCATCGGCAATCGGCGCCGTGTCGTCGGGGTTCGAGGCATCCCAGTTCCACATCAGCTTGCCGGTGACGGGATCGTAGCCGCGGATCACGCCCGACGGTTCTTCCGTGGAAAAATTGTCGGTCACGCTGGCGGCCATCACCACCACGTTTTGCGCCACGGCCGGCGGCGAGGTCGGCATCAAAAAGCCCCGCTTCTTCATGCCCATGCCGTGGTACAGGCCGATCACGCCGTTTTCGCCAAAGCTTTTGCACGCTGCGCCCGTATCGGCATTGACGGCGATCAAGGTCGCATCCATGGTGGGCGCGAAGATGCGGCGCGGACACTCCATGCCGGCCGCCTCGGGCGCAGGGTCGCCCTTGGCGCGGCCCGCGTTGACGTCCCAATAGGCGACGCCGCGGCAGATCATGTGCTGGTAGCTGGACGCGTCGCGGTTGATCTTCGGATCGTGGCGCCAGATCTCCTTGCCCGTGTCCGGATCGAGCGCGATGACGATGTTATGCGGCGTGCACAGGTACAGCATGCCGTTCACTTTCAGCGGCGTGACTTCGTTGGCGATCTCGCCCGGGTCGTTCGGCCCCTTGAAGTCGCCCGTGTGGTACACCCACGCCTGTTTCAGCTGCGCAGCGTTGGCCGGCGTGATCTGCGCGGCCGGCGCATAGCGGTCGCCATAGCCGGAGCGGCCGTACGCGGCCCAGTCGTTGGGCGCCACGCCCGGCGCGAAATCGCCTTGCGGCGCGGCCGCCATGTTCTCGGCCGGCACTTCGCCGTGCAGGGTGTAGTAATCCTGGAACAGCGAGAACACGCCCACGGCGGCCGTCAGCACCACGGCGGCGGCCAGCGCGCTCCTGCCCGCGTCGCGCGGTTTCGCCCCGGCCGTCAATGGCGGATCAAGGCGGCGGTCGACGAACGGCAGCAGCAGCCAGACGGCGGCGGCGAACCAGATATCGAGGCGCGGCAGCAATTGCCACCAGTCGAACTTCACTTCGATGACGGACCAGACCAGGGTGGCGAACAGCAGCAGGGCCAGGAAAAGCTGGGCGCTGCGCCGCCCCTTCCACACGAGCGCGCCCGCGATCAGCATGCCGATGCCGGCCACCACGTAATACCAGGAACCGCCGAGGCTGACGAGCCAGACGCCGCCGCCAACGAGCGCCAGGCCCAGCAGGATGAAGATGACTGCAGTGAATACTAACAAGGGTCCAGGCCGGGCAGAGGCAGTCATGATGCTCCTTTACAAGAGTCAGTCGGCGGCACGCGCCTGCGCACCGTATTTGATGGCAATCAAGCAAATCCCATTTTTTCACTAATCGACAAAGCGTGCCACACGCGAGAACGCGCGCCGCGTGCCGTGTGGCTTTTTATACACGGGCTGACCGTCGAGCCAACCACAGCAGTACGATTTTGATGAAAATCATTGAATAAAATAGATTAACAACAAATTTCTCGAATAAAACGAATTTTTATCGTAGAATGAGAAAAACAGCGAAACCAACCACTTTTTCTTGCATTTCACTTCACTGGAGCGGCGCCCATCATGACCATCGCTAAACGGCTGTACGCATTGATTCTTTCCGTCGTCCTCGGACTGGCCGCCCTGGCGGGTTTTGGCATCTACCAGATGGACCGCGTGTACACGGCGGCCAGCTATGCCACCGTCAACACGGTGCCCAGCCTGCTGACCTTGAACCAGGCTTTCGTGCCGTTCGCACAGATGCGCACGGCCGTCTGGCAGCACATGGCCAGCAAGGATGCGGCCGGGCGCGACAAGCTCGAAGCGGGCATCAGGGAAGCGCGCGCGGCGGTGGGCAAGGCGCTCGACCAGTATGAAAAAGACGATGTCACCGACGAGCAGGACCGCGCGCTGCTGGCCGCCGACCGTGCCGTGCTGGCGCGCTACGACACGGTGCGCGACAAGGTGCTGGCGCTGTCGAAGGCGGGCGAACTGGACGCGGCACGCGACTTGCTGATGGAAAACCAGCCCATCATCAAGGAACTGGTCGACGCCCTCGCCGCCCACCACCGCTACAACGAAAACGTGTCCGCCAAGGGCGCAGCCGATGGCGCCGCCGCCGCTGCCAGCGCGCGCTGGATTTCCATCGGCCTGGCCCTGGCCGTGACGGCGCTGGTGGCCGGCATGGGCCTGCTGCTGGCGCGGCGCATCGCCGCCTCGCTGGCCGGCGCCATCGACGTGGCCCGCACCATCGCGGGCGGTGACCTCAGCGTGCAAGTGAACACCTCGTCAAACGACGAGGTGGGCCAGCTGATGAAGGCCATGGCGGACATGAGCGCGAGCCTGGTACGCATCGTGGCCGAAGTGCGTTCCGGCACGGACAGCATCAGCACGGCGTCGGGCCAGATCGCGGCCGGCAACCTGGACCTGTCGGCGCGCACGGAGCAGCAGGCCGGCTCGCTGGAAGAAACCGCCTCGGCCATGGAAGAACTGACGGCCACCGTGCGGCAAAACGCGGACAACGCCCGCCAGGCCAAGCAAATGGCCGTCAGCGCCTCGGACAAGGCGCAGCGGGGCGGAGCAGTCATGGACGACGTGATACGCACCATGGAAGCGATCGACAGCTCGTCCAACAAGATCGCCGACATCATCAGCGTCATCGACGGCATCGCCTTCCAGACCAATATCCTGGCCCTGAATGCGGCCGTGGAAGCGGCACGCGCCGGGGAACAGGGGCGCGGCTTTGCCGTCGTGGCCACGGAAGTGCGCAACCTGGCGCACCGTTCGGCGGCCGCCGCCAAGGAAATCAAGGTACTGATCGGCGACTCCGTGGAACAGGTCGAACAAGGCGGCAAGCTGGTGCAGCAGGCCGGCGCCGCCATGACGGAAGTGGTCGACACGGTACGCGGCGTGACCGACATCGTCAGCGAAATCTCGGCCGCCAGCGCGGAACAAAGCACGGGCATCGAGGAAATCAACCGCGCCGTCACGCAGATGGATGAAGTCACGCAGCAGAATGCGGCCCTGGTCGAGGAAGCGGCGGCCGCATCGCAGTCGCTGCAGGAGCAGGCGGCCAGGCTGGCTGGCGTGGTGGGCGCCTTCAAGCTGGCGCCTGCCCAGGCCGGCGCGGCGCCGCAAGCACACGCCGCCCGGCGGCCCGCACAGCACAAGGCGGCGCTCAAACTGGTCGCCACGCGCCCCGCAGGCCAGGCCAGAGCCGCGGCACCGGCCACCGCCGATGCGGGCGACTGGGACGTCTTTTAGGTCCGCCATCACGCAGCATCACTTGCCTAGATAGCATTCATTGGAGCACAGTCATGAACACCCTCTTCGCCATCCCCCCCTTCCTTCGCTGCGAAGACCTGTCGCTGATGCGCACGGCGCTGGCCCTGGCCGGCCTGGTGTTGCTGCTGGCCGCCCTGCTCTGGCGCCGTACCCGCGGGCGCCAGGCCGGCTGCACGGCACCGGCCGATCTGCATGCACTGTTGCAGATGCGCAAGGCGGCCCCGCCGGCCAAGGTGGCCAACAGCGCACCGCCGCCAGCGCCCAGGGCGCCGGACACGCCGCCGTTCGACGCGGCCCGCCTGGACGCCATGTTCGGCTACGACCGGCGCCTGCAGGGCGAGATTCTGGCCCTGTTCGTGGCCGAGACGCGCGACCGCCTGGCCGGCATCGCCCATGCGCTGCGCTGCGAACGGACCGCGCCGGCGCGCGTGCTGGCGCAGGAAATCCTCGACGGCAGCCAGTCCATGGGCCTGCTCCCGCTGCAGGCGCTGGCGCGCCAGGCCGTGCACGCGGGCTTTTCCAACGATATCGGCGCGCTGCGCCGCCTGCATGCGGAACTGCTGATGGCGCTCGACGCGCTGTCGCAGGCCGTCACGGTCCTGCAGACGGCGGGCGCGGCGCAAGCCGATGACCGCAGCGGCGTCGGGAGCCGGCCATGAGCGCGCATATCGACCTGGCGCACCTGTCCGGCGGCGCCATCCTGCCTTCACCCGCCGGGCGGTGCCACTGGCTGGCAAACTTGTGCGAGCAGCAGGTATCGCTCGATGAGCTGGCGGAACAACTGGGCTGCGATCCCGCCCTGACGGGCAAGGTCATCGGCCTGGCGAATGCGGGCGTGCCGCCGGGCGAGCGCACGCATGCGGCGGTCAGCGCGGCGATGCTGGCCGCCATTGGCCTGCCCGCCCTGCGCCAGGCGTTCGCCGCACCGGCCCTGCCGGCGGCCACGTGCGCGCACTTCGACGCGCAGCGCTACTGGTCGCACGCGCTGGCCATGGCGTGCGCGGCCCGCGTGGCCGGCGATGCGCTGCAGCTGGCGCCGGCCGATGAGCTGTACAGTTGCGGCTTGCTGGCCAACTGCGGCCAGCTGGCCCTGGCCACCTGGCATCCGCAGGAATATGGAGAACTGCTGGGCCAGTACGGCAATGGCGCCAGGGCCCGGCTGCTGTGCGCGGAGTCGCAGCGCTTCGGCCGCCACCAGCTGGCGTTGTCGGCCATGCTCATGCGGGGCTGGGGCATGCCGGACATCCTGTGCGATGCCGTGCGCTGCCATGCCGCGCCGCCCGGCTTCGGGCAGGCCGGGCACATGACGGACCTGGCCTGGCTGCTGAAGCTGGCCAGCGGCTTCGCCGACCTGATATTGCGCAACGGCGCGGGGCCGCGCGGGCCGGTCCTGGCCGCCGCGCGGGTACTGGGCCTGGACAGAAACGACATGGAAACCCTGCTGCGCCACAGCAGCGCCGAGTGCAGCGAGCGGCGCGATCTCCTGGAACCGCAGACGCATATTGCCCCCTGCCGCACGCGCACGCGAGTCCGGCCCGCCGCACGCGAAGTTTTTAGTGAATTCATATAATTCGTTGAAATTGATTTTTTGAGCCCGATTGCGTATCATTCCCTTCAACTACATCCGTGACCATAAAGCCCATCATGCACACTGCAGACGTTTGCACTACCCAAAAGGCCGCAGAAATCCTCGGCATCTCGGTCACCTCGGTGCAACAACTGGTCGAGGCCGGCGTGATCGAAGCCTGGAAGACCAAGGGCGGCCACCGGCGCATTCCCCTCGCGGCCGTCGAGGCCTACAAGGGCAATCCCGGCCAGCCGGGCCAGGACCAGCGCGCGGCACGGGCCAACCGCCCCGTCCCATCGGGCCGTCCACCGTCCATCCTCGTGATCGAGGACAATCCCATCGAACGCGCGCTGTATGAAAAACAGATCGGTTCATGGGGCTTGCAGGCGGACTTGCGCTTTTGCGAGAACGGCTACCAGGCGCTGATGGAAATCGCCCGCGACCAGCCCGACATCCTGCTGGCCGACATCGTCATGGAAGGCATCGACGGCTACGAAGTGATTCGTACCATCCTGGCCGACCCGCTGCTGGCGGACATGCACATCGCCATGCTGTCGAGCCTGACGCAGGAAGAGCTGGAAGAACGGGGCGGCGTGCCACCCGGCGTGGTGTTCTTTGCCAAGCCCGTCAATTACGACGAACTGCGCGGCTATCTGCGCGCCTGCTGCGCCGGCCATGCGCGGCGCAACAGCCTGGCCGCCTAGCGCGTCACCTTCCCGCCACCGCTTTCCCCTCGCCACGGAGCCGCCATGCCAGCCTATCGCCACATCGATCCTGCCGTGCTGTTCCACGCCACCGGCCACGACCTGGAGATGTTCCGCGCCCTGTCGCAGACCTACCTCGACACGTCGCCGGCCATGTTTGCGCGCGTCGAGCAGGCCGTGCGCGGCGGTGCGGCGCAAGCCATCGTGCATAGCTGCCATACCTTGCGCGGCACCGTGGCCCTGCTGGGGGCCAGCGCCCTGGTGGCGCGCCTGGCGGCACTCGAGCAGCTGGTGCGCCATCAAGGTGCGGCGGCAGCGGACTGGCTGACCGAAACGGCGGCGCTGCTCGGCGCGGTGGAGCAGGAGGTTCGCCGCAGCATGCTTGAATACACGGGCGCGCAGGAATGAACGCGCGCCAGGCCGTCCTGCGCCTGGTGCACCGCTACCGGCCGCGCACCATGACGACCGTCGTGGGCCTGGTGCTGGTGGGCCTGCTGGCGCTGCGCATCGCCGTCTCCGGCGTGCTGCTGCACCGCGAAGCCGTCGATGACTGGAAACAGGACCTGTCGAACCTGTCGCTGCTGCTGGCGGAAAACACGGCGCAGAGCATGACGGCGGCCCGTTTGGTGCTCGACAGCGTCAGCAACGAGATCGAGGCCGCCGCCCCCGCGGACGCGCAGGCGCTGGCCGCCGCCGTCGGTACCCAGGCCATGCACCAGACGCTGCGGCACAAGATCGGCGGCGTGCCGCAAGTGGACGTCGTATCGATCGTCGGCAGCGACGCCAGCGTGCTGGCCTTCAGCCGCGCCTTTCCCGCGCCGACCATCCGCCTCGGCGAGCGCGATTACTTCGAGTATCACCGGCGCCACCCGAACGGCGGCATGCACGTCAGCGCGCCCGTGCAAAACAAGGGCAATGGCGCCTGGACCTTCTATATCAGCCGGCGCATCAGCGGACCGGACGGCCGCTTCCTGGGCGTGGTGCTGGTCGGCCTGTCATGCGACTTCTTCAGCAAATTCTTCCAGAGCACCAGCATCGGCGAACACACGGCCTTTTCCCTGTACCGCAGCGACTACACGCTGCTGGCCCGCTGGCCGGCCGTGCCCGAGATGATGGGCAAGCGCAACCTGACGGGCAGCACCTACCGCCTGCTGGAACAGGGCAAGAGCGATGGCGTGCTGCAGGTGGACACGCCGCGCGCGGCCGACCAGGGACGCACGGTCGACCGCCTGGCCGGCATCCGGCTGGTGCGCGACTATCCGCTGGCCGTCAACGTGACCGTCACGGACGCGGTGTATCTGGCGGGCTGGCGGCGCATGCTGCGCACCATGGGCGGGGCGGCCGTGGTCAGCCTGCTCGTGCTGGCCGGTGCCATCGCGCTGATCCTGGCCCTGCTGCGGCGCCAGGAGCGCGACGCGGCCATGGCGCTGGCGCTGCAAACGCGCGCGGAAGCGGCGAATGCCGCCAAGTCGCGCTTCCTGGCCGTCATGAGCCACGAGATCCGCACGCCGATGGCCGGCATCGCCGGCATGGCCGAACTGCTGCAGGACACCGCGCTCGATGCGTCGCAACGGCAGCATGCGCAGCGCATCGGCGATGGCGTGCAGCACCTGATGCGCATCCTGAACGATATCCTCGACCTGTCCAAGGTCGAGGCAGGCCAGATGGGCATCGAGCTGCGCGACTTCGACCCGCGCCTGCTGCTCGACGACGTGCTGGCGCTGCACCGCCCGCAGGCCGACGCCAGACAGCTGTTGCTGGTCAGCGAAATCGGCAACAGCGTGCCGCCGCTGATCTGCTCGGACCGCACGCGCCTCGCGCAAATCCTCGGCAACCTGCTCAGCAATGCCATCAAGTTCACGCCCTCCGGCACGGTGACCGTGCGCCTGCACCTGGAACCGGCCACGCCGGACGGCGCCAGCGCCTGCCTCGTCGCCATGGTCAGCGACCACGGCATCGGCATGACGGGGCAGCAGCTGAGCCGCATCTTCGAGCCGTTTTGCCAGGCCGACGACAGCATCAGCGGCGCCTATGGCGGCACGGGGCTGGGCCTGACCATCTGCAAGCACCTGGTGGCGCTGCTGGGCGGCGAGATTTTCTGCAGCAGCGCGCCCGGCGCCGGTTCCCGCTTCACCGTGCGCATCCCCTGCATGCCGGCCCAGGCGCCGGAGCCGGAGCCGGAGACAGCCGCGCCATCGGAATCCGCAGCCGCCTGCGCGCCCGTTCCCGCATCGGAAGGGGGCGCGCGCATCCTGCTGGTCGAGGATACGGCACTGAACCGGCAGCTGGTGTGCCTGCAGCTGGGCGCGCGCGGCTACCGCATCGACACGGCGGAAAACGGCGAGCTGGGCTTGCAGGCGCTGACCGAGCAGCAGTACGACCTGGTCCTGATGGACTGCATGATGCCCGTCATGGACGGCTACCAGGCGTGCCGGGCCCTGCGCGCCCGCGAAGCGGCCAGCGCCGCGCCGCGCCTGCCCGTCATCGCCCTCACGGCCGGCGTCACCGAGGACGACCGGCAGCGCTGCATGGCGGCCGGCATGGACGATTATCTGTCCAAGCCGTTTACGGCCGCCCAGCTGCGCGAAATGGTCGACCACTGGCTGACGCGCCAGGCGGCGATACGCTAGCCGCCCGGGCCGGCCCGTAAAACAACACTTTTCCTCGCAAAATCATTTTAATCGTTAAAATCAATTATATTCGCTATAATTGATAAATCGACGCGCCAGCGACGCCGGGCATCCTCGCACAACGGCACAACTGGCGGACCTTGCGGAGGCGGCATGCGGCAGCACAGATACTGGAAGGCCATGGCCTGGGAGCGTTGGGAGCGCTGGGATACGCGCACCCTGCTGTCGCTCTTCATGGCGGTGCTGCTGGCGGGCTTGTGGGGCATCACCATGCTGCAGCTGCGGCACGCCTACGACGCCGCCGTCGCCGGCGCCGGGCGCGATGCGCGCAGCATGGCGCGCGTCTTCGACGAGCATGCGATCCGCACGATCGAGGCGGCGGATCAGGCGGTCACGTATTTGCGCAGCCGCTACCAGGCGCTGGGCAGCCGCCTCGACATCGTGGCCGATCTGCGGCAAGGCCTCAATCCCGGCCCCCTGTACAACCTGTTTACCATCGTCGACGAACAGGGCGACATGGTGCTGTCGAGCCGCTCTTTCCAGCCCACCAACCTGGCCGACCGAGAGCACATCCGGGTACACATGCAGCGCGACAGCGGCGAACTGTATATCAGCAAGCCGGTGCTGGGCCGCGTGTCGAAAAAATGGTCGATCCAGATGACGCGCCGCATCAACCATGCCGATGGCCGCTTCAAGGGCGTGGTGGTGGTCTCGATGGACCCGTATTACTTTACCCGCCTGTACGACGAAGTCGGCCTGGGCGACAACAGCTCCACCGAACTGGTCGGCAACGACGGCGTGGTGCGCGCGCGCCGGGTCGGCGCCGTCGACACCATCGGCCAGGATATCGGCGGCAGCAAGGTATTTTCTCTGATGCAAGGTAAAACGCGGGGCGGCTTCACCGAACGCAGTCCCGTCGACGGCGTCCTGCGCTTTTACGCGTTCGAAAAACTGGCCGGCTACCCGCTGTACATGCTGGTCGGGCTGGACCGCGACACGGTATTGGCCGACTACGTCTCGCGCCGCGACCAGGCCTTGCTGATGGCGGCCATCACGAGCGCGCTGATCGTGCTGTCGTGGGCCGCGCTGGTGCTGCTGATCGGCCGCCTGGTCGACAGCCGCGCCAAGGCCATCGCCGCCAGCGAGGCCAAGTCGCGCTTCCTGTCGAACATGTCGCATGAATTGCGCACGCCCCTCAACGGCATCCTCGGCTTTTCCGAGCTGCTGCTGGAACAGCTGCGCCAGCCGGAACAGGCCGCCTACGCGCAAACGATACAGGACAGCGGCCGCCAGTTGCTGGCCATGGTCGAGGCGGCGATGGAATTGAGCGCGCTCGAACAAGACCAGGTAAGGCTGGAGTCCAGCGCCGCGCCATTGGAGCAGCTGCTGGAACTGGCGCTGGCGCCGCACCGGCCGCGCGCGGCCCACAAGGGCTTGCAGCTGGCCGCGCACGTGGCGCCCGCCACGCCGCCGAGCATCGATTGCGACCGCGTGCGCCTCGTGCGCGTGCTCGATATCCTGCTCGATAACGCCATCCGCTACACGGCTGCGGGGCGGGTCGACGTGCACGTCATGCACAGCGGCGCGGACCTGCAGATCGAGGTGCGCGATACGGGCATCGGCATCGCGCAAGCGCAGCAGGGCGTCATCTTCGACAAATTCTCGCAGACGGACGACTCGCCGAGCCGCGCCCATGACGGCGCAGGCATGGGCCTGGCCATCGCACGCCAGCTCGCCGTGCTGATGGGCGGCAGCATCGGCGTGGCATCCGCGCCGGGCCAGGGCGCCGTCTTCCGCCTGCACCTGCCCCTGTCCCTTGGGGGCAAATTGGCCACACTATCACATGCATAGTTGTGCGCAAAAGTTGTTCTCAATCCATATCGGGTATAGCATCGCCACATGACTTATCACACAGATGCGGCGGCGGTGCGCAGACAATGGATCGAATGGCTGTTCTTGCTCCTCGGGCTGCTCATCGTCGCTGCCGCCCTCGCCTATGCGCATCTGGCCGAGGCGACGCGCCATGACGCGGCCGAACGCGAGCGCCTGAGCGTTCTGACGGCGCTGCTGGCAAAAAATATCGAAGTCGACCTGGAGGCAACCAACCTGGTGCTGGGCGGCGTGATCCGCGACTATCTTGCAGCCGGCACGGCACCGGACGCCGGGCAAGCGCTGCCCCGGCGCCTGGCCGCGCTGGTCGACGCCATGCCTGGCGTGCGCACCATGCTGGTCATCGATGCGCAAGGCAAGCCGGTCGCCACCAACATCGCGGAACTGGCGGACCAGGATTTTTCGCGCCGCGGCTACTTCCAGACGGCGCGCGACGCCCCCGATGCGCGCATGCTGTACATCTCGGCGCCCTTCCATACCTTCAAGGGCGACCTGGTCATCACGGCGTCGCGCATGGTGCAGGACAAGCAAGGCCGCTTTGCCGGCGTGGTGGTGGCCACCTTCGCCCCCGAATACTTCACGGCCAAGTTCCGCACCGCCATGTACGCGCCCGACGTCTGGGCCGTGGTCCTGCATGGCGACGGCCGGCAGTTCCTGAATTACCCGGCCAGGACTGCCAATGGCGCCAATATGGACGTCCCCGGCAGCTTCCTGCGGCGCTTTCGCGACAGCGGCTATCAGGCGGGCGTCCTGAGCGGCGTCGACATTGCCGGCGCCCCCGCCGCCCCCCGCGTCATGTCCATGGCGACCATCGC